>CAYSQO010000027.1:0-25658 GCA_964433315.1 uncultured Rubrivivax sp. | reverse complement strand
CGGGGGTGTAGAGCGCGCGGGCCATGTAGTCCTCGAAGCCCATCCAGCCGCCGGCGGCCTGCACGGCCCCGGCGATCTGGCGGGCCAGGGCCTGGCTGGCCGGGCTGGGCGGGACGGGCGCGTCCGCGCCGGCCGCGGGGCGGGTCTTTGCGGGCGGGGCGGCCGCGGGCTCGGAGGGGCTCCGTACACTGCCGGGCCTTCGGGGCGGGGTCTGCATGGCGGCATTGTCGGCGGGCCGCGCGCCCGGCCCGTGCCGCAGCCCCCGTCGACCATGCATCCCTTCGCCGCCACCCTCCACACCCAGCAGCTGGCCGCCGAGCGTCCGGTGGCCCTGGTCACCGGCGGGGCCCGCCGCCTGGGCCGCGGCATCGCCCTGGCCCTGGCGCGCGCCGGGCACGACATCGCCCTGCACCACCGCGGCCCCAACCCGGCCGATGCCGACGAGGCCCTGGCCGAGCTGCGCGCCCTGGGCGTGCGGGCCGAGGCCTTCATCGCCGAGCTGCACGAGGAGGCCGCCACCGTGGCCCTGCTGCCGCGGGTGATCGACCGACTGGGCCGCATCGACGTGGTGGTGCACAACGCCTCGCGCTTCCGCCATGACACGGTGGCCACCTTCGGCTATGCCGAGCTGGAGGGCCATGCGCGGGTCAACACCGGCGCGGCCATCGTGCTGGCGCGCGGCCTGCACACCCACCTGCGCCAGCGCGCCGAGGCCCTGCGCGCCACCGACCCGGCGGCCCCCGCGCCGCGCGGCTGCATGGTCCACCTGCTGGACCAGAAGCTCTGGAACCCCAACCCCGACCACCTCAGCTACACCCTCAGCAAGGCCGCGCTGGAGGCCGCCACCACGGTGCTGGCCCAGGCCCTGGCGCCCGAGGTGCGCGTGGTCGGCGTGGCGCCGGGCGTCACCCTGCCCTCGGGTCCCATGACCCTGGGCGAGTTCGAGCAGGCCCACCGCATGACGCCGCTGGGCCGCTCCTCCGCGGCCGAGGACATCGCCGAGGCCGTGGTCTACCTGGTGCGCGCCCGCGCCGTGACCGGCACCACCCTGCTGGTCGATGGCGGCCAGCACCTGAGCGCGCAGCCGCGCGACGTGATCTTCCTGGTCCGCGGCGAGGCCGACCCCCGCCCGCCCGCCACGCCCATGGGCGACGAGGTGGACGCATGAGCGCCGCCGCCCCCCCGCCCATCCACCCCGGCAACGCCGCCGTGGCCGGCTGGGCCCGCGATCCGCGCCTGGCGGGCTGCCGCCGGCTCTTCCTCTGTGAGCACGTGCGCGACGTCGAGATCGGCATCCACGACTTCGAGCAGCACGCCCCGCAGCGCCTGGTCTTCCACGTCGATCTCTTCGTGCCGCTGGCCGCCAGCACGCCGCAGACCGACCGCATCGAGGAGGTGGTCGACTACGATTTCATCCGCGCGGTGATCGCCGAGCGCCTCGCCGCGGGCCGCATCGGCCTGCAGGAGACGCTCTGCGACGACCTCGCCCGCCGCCTGCTGGCCCACCCGCAGGTGCGGGCCGTGGCCCTGTCCACCGCCAAGCCCGATGTCTATGCCGACAGCCGCGCCGTCGGCGTCGAGATCATGCTGTTCAAGGATGCGGACTGAGGCCCGGCCTCGCGCATCCGCCGTCTTCCCGTTCGACCCAGGACCGCCGATGAGCGCCGAACTTTCCCTGTCCGCCGAGGACGCGGCCGCCGCGGCCGAGACCGCGCTGCGCACCGCCGAGGGCCGCAAGCTGAACTTCGAGGCCAACAAGCTCAGCAAGCGCCTGCACCGCCTGGTTGGCCAAGCCATCGGCGACTTCAACATGATCGAGCCGGGCGACAAGGTCATGGTCTGCGTCTCGGGCGGCAAGGACAGCTACGCCCTGCTCGACATCCTGATCAACCTGCAAAAGCGCGCGCCGGTGGACTTCAGCCTGGTGGCCGTCAACCTCGACCAGAAGCAGCCCGGCTTCCCCGAGCATGTGCTGCCGGCCTACCTCCGCTCGCGCGGCGTGGACTTCCACATCGAGGAGCAGGACACCTACAGCATCGTCAAGCGCCTGGTGCCCGAGGGCAAGACCCTGTGCAGCCTGTGCTCGCGGCTGCGGCGCGGCATCCTCTACCGCGTGGCCGACGAGCTGGGCGCCACCAAGATCGCGCTGGGCCACCACCGCGACGACATGCTGGCGACCTTCTTCCTCAACATGTTCTTCGGCGCCAAGCTCAAGGGCATGCCGCCCAAGCTGGTCAGCGACGACGGCCGGCACGTGGTGATCCGGCCCCTGGCCTACGTGCCCGAGCACGACCTGATCGCCTGGGCCGGCCACCGCGACTTCCCCATCATCCCCTGCACCCTCTGCGGCAGCCAGGAGAACCTGCAGCGCAAGCAGGTCGGCCACATGCTCAAGGCCTGGGAGCGCGAGCACCCCGGCCGGCTGGAGAACATGGCCCGCGCGCTGGGCAACATCGTGCCCTCGCACCTGCAGGACCGCGCGCTCTACCCCTTCACCACCCTGCAGGCCACCGGCCTGCCCGATGCCGCCGGCGACAAGGCCTTCGACGAGGACGAGGAGGCCGGCTGCGCCAGCCCGGCCGCGGCCGTCGGGGGCGAGGCCGCGCCCGTCCTGCTGCATGGGCTGGGCCGCCGGCCGCAGCTCGAGGGCGCGGCCCAGGCCTGGGCTGCGGCGGCCGAGCCGGTCGCCGACACCCGCGCCGAACCGGCTGCCGGGCTCGGCGCATGAGCTTCGACGCCCAGGCCGCGGCCCGCACGCTCTGGGCCCACTGGCAGGCCGGCACCGTGCTGGACCGCCTGCCCGAGGGGCAGTGCCCGGCCGACCGCGCCCAGGGCTACGCCGCGCAGGCCAGCCTGCCCGCGGTGGCCGGGCGGGTCGTGCTGGGCTGGAAGATCGCCGCCACCAGCGTCGAGGGCCAGCGCCACATCAAGGTCGACGGCCCGCTGGCCGGCCGCCTGATGGGCGGCCTGGTCGGCCGCGACGCCGACACCTTCCCGCTGGCCGGCAACCGCATGCGCGTGGCCGAGCCGGAGTTCACCTTCCACATGGGCCGGGACCTGCCGCCCCGCGCCACGCCCTACGCGGTGGACGAGGTGCTGGCGGCGGTGGCCAGCCTGCATCCCGCCATCGAGCTGCCGGATTCGCGCTTCGCCGACTTCGCCACCGCCGGCGAGGCCCAGCTGCTGGCCGACAACGCCTGCGCCGGCCGCTACGCCCTGGGCGATGCCAGCGGCGCCGACTGGCGCGGCCTGGACCTGGCCGCCCACCGCGTGCGCGGCCGGGTCTTCCGCAGCGTCGACGGCGAGGAGGCCTGCGTGCTCGACCGCGAGGGCCTGGGCGCCAACGTGCTGGACGACCCGCGCCTGGCCCTGACCTGGCTGGTCAACGAGCTCTCGGCCCTGGGCCTGGGCCTGCAGCGCCGCATGCTCGTCAGCACCGGCACCTGCATGAAGCCGCTGGCGATCGCGCCCGGCGACCGGGTCGAGGCGGACTTCGGCGTGCTGGGCCGCGTCGGCCTGAAGCTCGCGCCCGGGGCCGGCTGAGTCTCCCGCAGGCCGGCCAGGGGCTCGGGGCCTCAGGCCTGCATCCAGCGCCGGGCGGCGGCTTCCACCACGGCCGGCAGCGGCAGGCCGCCGGCCTGCGCGGCGCGCAGCCGGTCGGCGTCGTTGCCCTCGAAGAGGCTGTCGCGCAGCAGCTGGGTGGCCTCCAGGGCCTGCAGGTCGAGCGCGTGCTCGTCGAGCCGCACGAGGGTGCGCAGGATGTCGTCGCGCAGGCGCATGCGCTGCTTGGTCTTGGGGTCGACGAACTCGCCGCGCAGGCCGAAGCGGCAGGCCTGGAAGCGGTTGAAGGTGTAGACGAGGTAGTCGTCCTCGGCGGGCTCGAAGGGCCGCTCCTCCAGCAGCTGGCGGCAGATGCACTGCAGGTAGCAGGCGAGGGCGGCGGCCTTGTCGACGGTCAGCGGCGTGTCGCAGACGCGCAGCTCGATGGTGCCGAACTCAGGCTTGGGCCGCAGGTCCCAGTAGAAGTCCTTCATCGACTGCACGACGCCGGTGGCGGTCATCTTGTCGAAGTAGCTGCCGAATTCGTCCCAGCCGCGCACGAAGGGCGCACGGCCCGAGAGCGGGAAGGCGAACACCGAGTTCAGCCGTGCCGAGTCGAAGCCGGTGTCCACGCCCTGCACGAAGGGCGAGCTGGCCGACAGCGCGATGAAGTGCGGCACGTAGCGGCTCAGCGCATGCAGCAGCCACAGGGCCTGGTCGCCGTCGCGGCAGCCCACGTGCACATGCTGGCCGAAGACGGTGAACTGCTGGGCCAGGTAGCCGTAGAGGTCCGAGAGGTAGCGGTAGCGCTCGCTGGCGGTGATCTGCTGCCGGCTCCAGTGTTGGAAGGGGTGGGTGCCGCCGCCGGCCACGGCCACGTTCAGGCGGCGGGCCGCGGCGCCGATCTGGTCGCGCAGGTCGCGCAGCTCGTCGCGCAGGGCGTCGTGGCGGGTCTGGATGGAGCTGCCGATCTCGATCATCGAGCGCGTGATCTCGGGCTTGATGTCCCAGGCGCCGGTGTGGCGGGCGGTCTCGCGCAGCAGGTCGTCGGCCTGGGCGACCAGGTCGAAGTCGTGGGTGGCGACGATCTGCAGTTCCAGCTCGACGCCCAGGGTCAGCGGGTCGGAGGGGGTGAAGGCTTGCAGGGGCATGGGGGGCTCCGGGTGAGGACGTTCAGGCCGGGGCCGCGGGCGCGGCCGGGCTGGCCGGCGGCCCGGGGCGCGGACCGGCCGCACGCGGCGGCGGGCAGACCTCGCCGGCCACCGGCCCCAGCGCATGGCGGCCCAGCACGGGGCCGAGCAGCTGCATCAGCGTGGTCGCGATCAGCAGGGCCTGCCCCAGCGCGCGCTCGGCCTCGCCCGGGCCCAGGCTGCCGCCATAGCTGCCCAGGCCGATCAGCAGCGCGGTCGGCGTCATCGACTGCAGCGCCAGCACCAGCGCGCCGGCCTGGCGCCAGCCCAGGCCGCTGAGCCGGGCCGTGCCCAGCACGCCCAGCGCCAGGCCGAGGGCACGGGCCAGCACGATGGCCAGCACCCAGGGCCAGAGCGTGGCCAGGCCGTCCAGGGTCGACAGCAGACCCAGGCAGACGAAGAGCAGCACGCCGAGCGCGGTGCCGGCGCTGCCGAGCTGCGGCGCGACATGCAGCCGGTGGCCCATGCGCGCGCGGGCGGCCATGCCCAGCACCAGCAGGGTCAGCATCGGCGACAGGTCCCAGCCGCCGGCCAGCAGGGCCACCGCCACCAGCAGCGCGAGCTGCAGCACGGCCTGCGTGCCGGGCTCGCGCACGGGCCGGCTCAGGGTGTCCAGGGCCAGGGCCGCGGCCAGGCCCAGCAGCACGCTGCCGCTGAGCACCAGGCCGGCCCGCAGCAGGGCGGGCAGCCAGCCGCTGGCGGCGCCCGCCGCCCCGCTGGCCGCCACCAGCGGCGGCGCCATCACGGTCAGGGCCTGCAGCGTCAGCACGGCCAGCACGCTGCTGCAGGCGCTGGCCATCAGCAGGCGCTCGGTCACCTGGCCGCGCGGCTGGCTGGCATGCAGCAGGGCCATGGCGATCAGCGGCGAGCTGCTCATGGCCACCGCCGCCACCCGGGCCGCGCCGCCGCCCGGGGCCCCCAGGGCGAGCAGGCTCAGGCCGACCAGGCCACCGGCGGCCAGGGCGCTGGCGCCGATCTGCAGCGCCAGGCCCGGGTTGTCCAGCAGCCAGCGGGGCCGCAGGCGGCTGCCCAGCTCGAAGAGCATCACGCCCATGGCCAGGTCGATCAGCGGCTTCCAAGGGTCCAGATCGGCCGGAGCCAGCAGGCGCAGGGCCGGCGGCCCGGCGAGCAGGCCGATGGCCATCCAGCCGAGCAGGCGCGGCAGCTTCAGCAGGCGCTGGGCGGCGTCGCCCGCCAGCACGGCGACGATGACCAGGCCGGCCAGGCCGAGCACGGGGTCGAGGCCGCGCAGGGTGTCCAGGGTCCAGCGGGCGGCCTCGGCGGGCACGGCCACGGCCGTGCCGAGCGCGGTCTCGGCCGCGGCGGCCGGCGGCAGCGTCGCGGCCTCGGGCAGGGTGCCCACGGGGGGCAGGCCGTCCGCCGCCGGCGGGGCGGATGCGGGCGGCGGGGCAGGGTCGGGCAGGGGCATCGGGGTCTCCTCCTGGGCTTCGGGGCGCGGCCCGGCGGCCAGGGTGGAGCCCCGGCCGGGCCGCCCGGTTCCCCGGGCCCTTGAAAGCCGCCCGCCCGGCCCCATCTGCCCGGGCACGCGCGGCGCCGATCCGGCGCTGCGGCCCGGCGGGTCCCGCCGCCGGCCGGACCGAGAGCTTCCGAGACCCTGTTCCCTCCCCCATGAGCAAGCACACCCATGCCTTCCAGGCCGAGGTCCAGCAGCTGCTGCACCTGGTTACCCACGCCCTGTACTCGAACAAGGAGATCTTCCTGCGCGAGCTGGTCTCCAACGCCTCCGACGCCTGCGACAAGCTGCGCTTCGAGGCCCTGGCCGACGACGGCAAGTGGGGCGAGGACCGCGAGCTGCGCATCCGCATCGCCTTCGACGCCGAGGCCCGCACGCTCACCGTCAGCGACAACGGCATCGGCCTGAGCGCCGAGGAGGCCGTCGCCCACCTGGGCACCATCGCCAAGAGCGGCACGCGCGAGTTCATGGCCGCGCTCGATGCGGACAAGAAGAAGGACGCCAGCCTGATCGGCCAGTTCGGCGTGGGCTTCTACTCGGGCTTCATCGTCGCCGACCGGATCACGGTGGAATCGCGCCGGGCCGGCCTGCCGGCCGGGCAGGGCGTGCGCTGGAGCAGCGCGGGCACCGGCGAGTTCGAGATCGAGGCCATCGAGCGCCCGGCGCGTGGCACCGACGTGATCCTGCACCTGCGCGAGGACGCGGGCGAGTTCCTCTCGCGCTGGAAGCTGGCGTCCATCGTCGCCAAGTACTCGGACCACATCTCCCTGCCCATCCAGATGCGCAAGGAGGTCTGGGATGCCGAGAAGGGCGAGCAGACCGTCACCGAGGAATGGGAGACGGTCAACAAGGCCGCGGCGCTCTGGGCCCGGCCCAAGGCCGAGCTGGGCGAGGCCGACTACCACGCCTTCTACGAGCAGCTCAGCCACGACAGCACGCCGCCCCTGGCCTACACCCACAACCGCGTCGAGGGCCGCAGCGAGTACACGCAGCTGCTCTACCTCCCGGCCAAGGCGCCCTTCGACCTGTGGAACCGCGACAAGCGCGGCGGGGTGAAGCTCTACGTCAAGCGCGTCTTCATCATGGACGACGCCGAGGCGCTGCTGCCCACCTACCTGCGCTTCGTCAAGGGCGTGATCGACTCGGCCGACCTGCCGCTCAACGTCAGCCGCGAGCTGCTGCAGGAGAGCCGCGACGTGAAGGCCATCCGCGAGGGCTCGACCAAGCGCGTGCTCTCGATGCTGGAGGCGCTGGCCAACCACGAGGACGCCGCCGAGCGCGCCAAGTACGCAGCCTTCTGGAAAGACTTCGGCGCGGTGCTCAAGGAGGGCGTCGGCGAGGACTTCGCCAACCAGGAGCGCCTGGCCAAGCTGCTGCGCTTTGCCTCCACCCAGGCCGAGGAGGGCGTGTCCCTCGCCGACTACGTGGCCCGCATGAAGGAGGGCCAGGAGGCCATCTACGTGCTGACCGCCGACACCCTGGCTGCGGCCCAGGGCAGCCCGCAGCTGGAGGTCTTCCGCAAGAAGGGCATCGAGGTGCTGCTGCTGACCGACCGCGTCGACGAGTGGCTGCTCAGCCATCTCCACGAGTTCGACGGCAAGCCCCTGCAGAGCGTGGCCAAGGGCGCAGTCGACCTGGGCAAGCTGGCCGACGAGGCCGAGAAGCAGCAGGCCGAGGCTGCCGCCGCGGCCGCCCGGCCGCTGGTCGATCAGCTCAAGGCCGCGCTGGCCGAGCGCGCCAAGGACGTGCGCGTGACCACCCGCCTGGTGGAGTCGCCCGCCTGCCTGGTCGGCGAGGAAGGTGACATGAGCGGCCACCTGGCCCGCCTGCTCAAGCAGGCCGGCCAGGAGGCGCCGCCCTTCCGCCCGGTGCTCGAGGTCAACCCCGAGCATGCGCTGCTGAAGAAGCTGGACGGCCTGCGCGAGGACGGCGAGCGCTTCGGCGCCCTGGCCCAGATCCTCTTCGACCAGGCCTGGCTGGCCGAGGGCGGCCAGCTCGAAGACCCGGCCGCCTATGTGCGCCGGGTCAACACGCTGCTGAGCGCCTGAGGCGGCGCGGCCCCGGCCGGGGCCGCACGCGTGGCCTTGCGAACGGCCCGGCCCGGGCCGCGGCGCTCAGCGGCCCTCGTCGAGCCGCTCGATCTGCTCCTGCAGCTGCACCGTCTGTTGCGCCCAGTAGCTCGGGCTGTCGAACCAGGGGAAGGCGGCCGGGAAGGCCGGGTCGGCCCAGCGCTGGGCCAGCCAGGCGCTGTGGTGGATCAGGCGCAGGCTGCGCAGCGGCTCGATCAGCCGCAGCTCGGCAGGGTCGAAGTCGCAGAAGGCTTCGTAGCCTTCCAGCAGCGCGGCCAGGGCCTGGCGGCTGCCGGCCTCGTCGCCGGGCAGCAGCATCCACAGGTCCTGCACGGCCGGGGCGGTGCCGCAGTCGTCGAGGTCGACGAAGTGCGGGCCGCCGGCCTCCGTCCACAGCAGGTTGCCGGGGTGGCAGTCGCCATGGGCGCGCAGCCAGCGCAGGTGGGGCTGGGCGGCGAAGCGTTCGCGCACGCGGTCGAGCAGGGCATCGACCGTGTCGCGCCAGCGATCGGCCGCGTCCGGCGGCAGGTGCGGGCTGGCCAGCACGGTGGCGCGCGCCTGCTCGCCGAGCCGGGCCAGGTCCAGCCGCGGCCGGTGCGCGAAGGGCTGGCGCCGGCCGACGGCATGCAGGCGGCCCAGGCAGTGGCCGATGCGCAGCAGCACCTCGGGGTCGTCCAGCTCGGGCGTGCGGCCGCCGGCGCGCGGGCTGACGGCCCAGCGCAGCGGGCCGCGGCGGGCCAGGGTCGGTGGCGTGCCGAGGTGCTCGAGCGGCGGTGCCTCGTCGCGCAGCCGCGAACCATCCACCGGGTGCAGGGTCAGGGGCGCGATTACCGGCACCTCGGCCGCGGCCAGCTCGGCCGCGAAGGCGTGTTCTTCCAGGATCTGGGCCTCGGTCCAGCGGCCGGGGCGGTAGAACTTCAGCACGACGAAGCCGCCGTCTTCCAGCCCGGCCTGGACGACGCGGTTCTCGTAGCTGTTGAGCTGCAGCAGGCGCCCGTCGCCGAACAGACCCAGGTCTTCCAGCCGGTCGAGGATGCGGTGCGGCGTCAGGTCCGCATAGGGGGCCTCGGAGGTGGGGAGTGCGTCAGCGGCCATCGGGCGATGGTCGCATGCGCGCCGCAGCCGGCCGGCCCCTCACTGGCGGGCGCTGCCCCCGCCCTGGCGCAGCAGCTGATCGCGCACTTCGCCGACGACCTCGATCAGGTCGCCGACCCGCTGCACCTGCTGCTTGAGCCGGTAGTCGAACTCGGCCGCGTGCGTTTCCACCAGCTCCTCGAACTGGGTGGCCAGGGTGTCGGGCGGCAGGCGCAGCCAGGCTTCGGATTCGCTGCCTTCGCGCTCCAGCGTCGCGCCGGCCTTGCGGGCGATGTGCAGCATCGCGCCGTTGTCGCTGAGGGCATGGATGTAGAGGGTGGCGATGCCGCGGTTGCGGGCGTGCATCACGGCATGGTCGAACAGGCGCTCGCCGTAGCCGCGCCCGCGGACCTGCGGCAGCACCGACACGCCGAACTCGGCCATGGCCGTGCGACCCAGCCGCTCCGCCCCGGGGGCATAGGCCAGGTGGGCGGTGGCAATCAGCTGCAGCCGGCGGTTGACGATGCCGAAGAGCTCGTCGCGCGCGAAGTCGATGCCCTCGACGTAGTGCAGGACCTGCTCGTCCGACAGGGCCTGGCCGAAGCGCAGGTAGCGGTCGGCCTCGCCGAGGGTCAGCAGGTGCTGGGCGATCGCGCCGCGGTCGCTGGCGCCGAGGGAGCGGATCGGTACCCAGCGGCGCAGCGCGTCGGCGCGGCGGGCCGGGACGACCCGCGCCGGCGCCGGCTCGGCGGCGGCGGGGTCGGACGGGGTCGAGGGATCGAGGTTCATGGCGTCGATACTAAGGGTAAACCCGTAATCGTGCTGGCCGGGCTCACCGGGCGCGGCGGTCTTGCTCTTGCGGCTGCAGCAGCGGTTTCTCGGCTACACTCGCGGGCTTCCTGTCTTTTGGCTGCAGGAAGTCGTGTCCATCGCTTTCGGGTGGTGGGCATGCGGCGCCTAAGAGGCCCCCCGCCGCATCCGCGGCACCACAAGGGGCACCGACCGCGCCGGATTCCAGCCCTGTTTTTCCACTCCTGGATTCGTCATGAAGACCTTCAGCGCCAAACCGGCTGATGTGACGCACGAGTGGTTTGTGATCGATGCCACCGACAAGGTGCTCGGACGAGTGGCCAGCGAAGTCGCTCTCCGCCTGCGTGGCAAGCACAAGCCCATCTACACGCCTCACGTCGATACCGGTGACTTCATCGTCATCGTCAACGCCGACAAGCTCCGGGTGACCGGCAGCAAGGCCGACGACAAGATCTACTACCGTCACTCGGGCTTCCCCGGCGGCATCTACGCCACGAAGTTCAAGGACATGCAGGCCAAGCATCCTGGCCGTGCGCTCGAGAAGGCCGTCAAGGGCATGCTGCCCAAGGGTCCGCTCGGCTACGCCATGGTCAAGAAGCTGAAGGTGTACGCGGGCCCGACCCATCCGCACACCGCGCAGCAGCCCAAGGCCCTCGAGATCTAAGGAACGGCGATGATCGGCAATTGGAATTACGGCACCGGCCGTCGCAAGTCCTCGGTGGCGCGTGTCTTCATCAAGAAGGGCACCGGCCAGATCACGGTCAACGGCAAGCCGGTCGAGCAGTACTTCGGCCGCCAGACCTCGATCATGATCGTCAAGCAGCCCCTGCTGCTGACGAACAACGGCGAAGCCTTCGACATCAAGGTCAACGTCCACGGCGGCGGCGAGTCCGGCCAGGCCGGCGCGGTGCGCCACGGCCTGACCCGCGCCCTGATCGACTACGACGCGGCCCTGAAGCCCGAACTGAGCCGCGCGGGCTTCGTCACCCGCGACGCCCGCGAAGTCGAGCGGAAGAAGGTCGGTCTGCACGGCGCCCGTCGCGCCAAGCAGTTCAGCAAGCGCTGATCCCGGCCGAGTCACCAGGGTCCGCGGCGTCCGCGCCCGACCCTGCCGTCGACCCGACACCAGGCCGCCTCCGGGCGGCCTGTTCGTTTCCGGGGTGACAATACCGTCCATCGCGGCCCCGTCCGCTGCCCCGCTGCTCCCCGAGGAGGATCCCATGAGCGCTCTGGCTGAAACCAGCACCCCCCTGCCCAGCGCCCCGCCGGCGCCGATCGTCTTCACCGACAGCGCCGCCGACAAGGTCAGGCAGCTGGTCGACGAGGAGGGCAACCCCGACCTGAAGCTGCGCGTCTTCGTGCAGGGCGGCGGCTGCTCGGGTTTCCAGTACGGCTTCACCTTCGACGAGATCGTGAACGACGACGACACCCAGATGCAGAAGAACGGCGTGACCCTGCTGATCGACGCCATGAGCCTGCAGTACCTGGTCGGCGCCGAGATCGACTACAAGGACGACCTCGAAGGCGCCCAGTTCGTCATCAAGAACCCCAACGCCACGACCACCTGCGGCTGCGGCTCGTCCTTCTCGGTCTGAGACCGGCTTCCCGGCGCGCGGCCCCGTGCCGCGCCGCTGGGCCAGGCGCCCCGACCCCTTCTCTGGGGCCCGGGCGCCTTTTTCATGCCCGCGTGGCCCGGCTCAGGCCGGGTGGTAGGCGCCCAGGATGCGCGGGCCGCGGGCTCCGGTGACCGCCGGCAGGTTGCCCGGCTGGTCCAGCAGGTGGGCCCGTGCCAGCCAGGCGAAGGCGGTGGCCTCGACCGCCTGGGGCGGCAGGCCGTGGCGGGCGCTGGACTCCACGCACCAGCCCGGCAGGGCCGCCTGCAGGGCCTGCATCAAGGTGCCGTTGAAGGCACCGCCGCCGCAGACGATCAGCGGCCGCGGGCCTCCCGCCGCAGCCGCCGGACGCCAGGCCTGCAGGGCCTGGGCGATGCTCTGGGCCGTCAGTGCCAGCAGGGTGGCCTGCACGTCGCGCGGCTCCGGCGTGCCGGCGCCATCCAGCCAGCGGGCGAGCCAGTCGGCGTTGAAGTGGTCGCGGCCGGTGCTCTTGGGCGCCGGCCGGGCGAAGTAGGGATCGGCCAGGCCCCGCGCCAGCAGTCCGGGCAGGACCTGCCCACCCGCGGCCCAGGCCCCGTCGGCGTCGTAGGCCGGGCCGAGATGGCGGGCGATCCACAAGTCCATGAGGCCGTTGGCCGGCCCGGTGTCGAAGCCCGTCACCGGGCCCTGGGCGGGCAGCAGGCTGAGGTTGGCGATGCCCCCGAGGTTCAGCACGGCCACATCCTGGCCCGGCCGGGCCCAAAGGGCTTGGTGGAAGGCCGGCACCAGGGGGGCGCCCTGGCCCCCGGCGGCCACGTCGCGGCTACGGAAGTCGGCAACCACCGCGATGCCGCAGCGCTCGGCCAGCCAGGCCGGGGCGGCCAGCTGCAGGGTGTAGCCCCCGTCCTCGGGGGCGGGCCGGTGGCGCACCGTCTGGCCGTGCAGGCCCAGGGCGGCCACGGCGGCCGCGGGCTTGCGGGCCTGGGCCAGCAGGGCCTCGGTGAGCTCGGCATGTACCGCCATCAGCGCCTGGGCGGCCAGGCTGGCCCGGTGCAGCTCGTCAGGGCCCGGCTGGTTCAGCGCCAGCAGCTCCTCGCGCAGCGCGGCGGGCATCGGCAGGTGCTTGCTGGCCAGGATCCGGCCCCAGCCCGCGCCCGGGCCGGGGGACCAGTCCACGAGCACCCCGTCGACCCCGTCGGTCGAGGTGCCGGACATCAGGCCGAGGGTGAGCATGGCGGGAGACCTGGAGACGGCCCGGCGGTGCAGGCGGGGTCGGCCGGTCGGCGATCCGCGGGGGGCGCCAGCCGTGCCGACTTACTCGAAGCGCTCGCCCTGGCTGGCTGCGCCAGCCGCCGCGCTGAGCTGCAGGCTGGCGGCCCGTGCGCTCTGCGCGAAGCTCGCGCGGGCGGCTTCGGAGAGCGTGACCGGGGCCGAGGCGCGCGCCATGCGCACCGGATCGACCTGGGCCCCGCCGACGAGGAACTCGAAGTGCAGGTGCGGGCCGGTGGCCCAGCCGGTCGCGCCGACGGCGCCGATCAGCTGGCCCTGCTCGATGCGTGCGCCCTGGCGCACGGCGATGCGGCTGAGGTGGGCGTAGCGCGTCTCGTGTCCCCCGGCGTGGCGGACCATCACGATGTTGCCGTAGCCGTTCTGGCGTCCGGCGAAGGAGACCACGCCTTCGCCGACCGAGCGCACCGGCGTGCCGGTGGGCGCGCCGTAGTCCACGCCCTTGTGCTGGCTCCAGCGGCCGCTGATCGGGTGCATGCGCATCGCGAAGCCCGAGGTCACGCGCGAGAAGGCCAGCGGCGAGCCGAGGAACATGCGGTTCTTGCTGCGGCCCTTCAGGTCGAAGTAGGCGCCCCGCTTGCCCGGCTCCTGGAACCAGATCGCCTCGTGCACCGCGCCGCCGTTCTCGAAGCGCGCCGCCAGCACGCGGCCGGCGCCCTGGGCCCAGGCCACCGGCTCGCCGTCGGCCATCAGGCCTTCGTAGAGCACGGAGAAGGTGTCGCCGCGGCGCAGTTCGCGGCGGAAGTCGATGTCGGCACCGAACAGCTCGGCGAGCTGGTTGGTGACGGCGTCGGGCAGCTTCGCGTCGTCGGCCGCCGCGTAGAGCGAGCTGGTGATCGTGCCCGAGCTGAGGCGGGTCTGCACCGCGTAAGGCACCTCGGCGGTGCGTGCGGTGAAGCCGCCGCGGGCCAGGCGCTTGATCTCGAGCCGATGGAAGTGGGTGGTGGCGCGCTCGTCGAGCGGGGAGGGCGCACGCAGCGTCAGGGCCAGCATGCGGCCGCCCTCGGCCAGCACCTGGACCATCTTGCCGGCGCGGCCAGCCAGCACCTCGCGGCCGGCCGGGTCCTGGCGCAGGAAGCGGGCGGCTTCGGGGTCGTCCACGCCCAGGCGCTTGAGCAGGCTGTCGACCGTGTCGCCGCTGCGCGTGAGCTCGCTGCGGTAGAGCGCGAGGCTGTGTTCGTCCAGGGCCAGCAGCTGGTCCTGCAGGGCGGGGTCGCGCGGCAGGTCCAGGCTGATCAGGCGTTGCGGCAGGTCGGCGGCGTCGGGCACGCGCGGCGCGACACCGAAGGCGGTGACCGCCGTGCCCGCGAGCAGCGCGATCACGGCGGCCGTGACCCGGCGGCGGTGGCGGCCCGCGGCGGCCTGCAGGGCCTGGCCGGCGCGCATCAGCACAAATTCGAAGTTCACCAAGAGGGTTCCGGCTGGGGCAAGACGCTGGAAGCAAGCAAGGCAGGGGCCTGCGACCGGCGGTCGGCAAGGTGAAGACCAGGGGGGAGCGCGGCGGGGCCGGATCGGCCCCGTCGACGGGGCCGGCGGGCCGCGGCAGGCCTGCCTAGAATCCGTCGCTTGCGCGGGGTCGGAGTGTACCGGCACCCCTTCGGGGGAGATCGTGGTTTACCCCCGGTCGACCCCCAGTCCCCCGAGTCCTGCCTCCCCCATGTCAGCTCCCACGTCCCCGGCGGCCGCCCTTCTTCCCCCCAGCGAGGCCGTGCAGCAGGCCCTCGCCCTGACCCTGCGCGGCTGCGAGGAACTGCTGCCCCGCGACGAGTGGCTGGGCAAGCTGCAGCGCGCCGAGGCCCGCGGCACGCCGCTGCGCATCAAGCTGGGCCTGGACCCGACGGCCCCGGACATCCACCTCGGCCACACCGTGGTGCTCAACAAGCTCCGGCAGCTGCAGGACCTGGGGCACACCGTCATCTTCCTGATCGGCGACTTCACCGCCGCCATCGGTGACCCCTCCGGTCGCAACAGCACGCGTCCGCCGCTCTCGGCCGAGCAGATCCGCGCCAATGCCGAGACCTACTACGCCCAGGCCAGCCTGGTGCTGGACCCGGCGCGCACCGAGGTCCGCTACAACAGCGAGTGGTGCGACCCGCTGGGCGCGCGCGGCCTGATCCAGCTGGCCAGCCGCTACACCGTGGCACGCATGATGGAGCGCGACGACTTCACCAAGCGCTTCCAGGGCGGGGTGCCCATCAGCGTGCACGAGTTCCTCTACCCCCTGCTGCAGGGCTACGACTCGGTCGCGCTCAAGAGCGACCTGGAGCTCGGCGGCACCGACCAGAAGTTCAACCTGCTGGTCGGCCGCGCGCTGCAGCAGGAGTACGGCCAGGAGCCGCAGTGCATCCTGACCATGCCGCTGCTCGAAGGCCTGGACGGCGTCGAGAAGATGTCGAAGTCCAAGAACAACTACATCGGCATCACCGAGCCGGCAAACACCATGTTCGCCAAGCTGCTCTCGATCAGCGACGTGCTGATGTGGAAGTACTTCACCCTGCTGAGCTTCCGCAGCGAGGCCGAGATCGCCGCGCTCAAGGCCGAGGTCGAGGCCGGCCGCAATCCCAAGGACGCCAAGGTCCTGCTGGCCACCGAGATCACCACCCGCTTCCACAGCGCCGCGGCGGCCGAGGCCGCGCTGCAGGACTTCCACCATCGCGCCCGCGGCGGCATCCCCGACGAGGTGCCCGAGCTGAGCCTGGGCGGCGCGCCGCTGGGCCTGGCCGCGCTGCTCAAGGCGGCGGGGCTTGCGCCTTCCAGCAGCGAGGCCAACCGCCTGATCGAGGGCGGCGGCGTGCGCCTGGACGGCACCGTCGTCAGCGACAAGGGCCTGAAGTTTGAAGCCGGCTTCACCGCCGTCGTGCAGGTCGGCAAGCGCAAGTTCGTCCGCGTCACCCTCGGCGCCTGAGGCGCGGCGGGCCCGGCCTCAGGGCCGCCGGCTGACGCGGATCGTCAGGGCCGGATGCTCCGGTCGCGCATGCAGTGTCTGCAGTGTCCAGCTGCCGTCCGCCGCCGGTCCGGCCACGGCCTGGCCCAGGCGGGCCTGCCAGGCGGCGTGAAGCGCGTCGGCCTCGGGCCCGCGGCCGATCACCACGGCCAGCACCGGACCCTGCTCGGGCAGGATCAGCGCCTCCGGCCGGCCGGCCGGCACCCGGGCGCCCGGCAGTTGCAGGCGCAGGCCCGCGGCTAGGCGGCGGTCGTTGCTCACCAGTTCGAAGCCCCCGTCCGGCACCGCGCCGGCCTGCCGCAGCGCCTGGGCCAGGGCAGCGACCGGCAGGTTCAGCTCGTCGGGCTGGCCGCGCCAGCCGGCCAGCACCACCCGCCCGCCGATGCCCAGGCACCACAGCAGCGCCGCCGCCGCCAGCGCCCGCGGCAGCCAGCGCCAGCGCGGATGCTCGCCCAGCCAGGGGGCCTGGGCGAGCAGCAGCATCGGCAGCACCACCACAAAGGGCTGCATCCAGCGGTCCTTGAAGTGCCGGGCGCCACCGGCCAGCACCGCGACCAGAAAGAAGCCCAGCACCGCCAGCAGCAGCGCCAGCAGCAGGCGCCGGGCCAGCTGCGCGCGCGCCTCGGGGGCCGGCGCGCCGGGGGGCGGCCGCAGCAGGGCGCGACCGAACAGCAGGGCCAGCAGCGGCAGCAGCGGCGACAGGCTGGCCAGCAGGGCGCCCGCGGCCCGCAGCAGCGCCCGCCCCGGGCCGCCGTCGCCGGCCGCGAGCTTGCCGGCGGCATGGTCGCGGGCCAGGTCCAGGTGGTCGAGCAGCCACAGGCCATGCGGCGCCAGCGCGGCCAGAGCCACCGCCGCGGCCAGCAGGAGGCCGCCCCAGACCCGCGGCTCGCGCAGCCGGGCGCGCACCGGCGCCAGGGCCAGCAGGCCCAGCAACATTACGGCGGCGGCCGCCGCGAAGCTGTACTTGCCCAGCAGCCCGGTGGCCAGCGCCAGGCCCAGCGCGGCCCAGCGCAGGGGCTGGCGCGGCTCCGCCACCAGGCCCAGCAGCAGGGCGAAGCTGAGCGCTGCGGCGGTGGTCACCAGCACGGTGTGGGTCAGGTCGCGCTGGGCGTCCCAGCCGATGCTCAGCATCAGCAGCGGGGTGGCCGCCGCCACCGGCGCCAGGGCCAGGGGCATCAGCCGCCGGGCGGCCCGCCACAGACTGAAGTAGGTGGTGGCCAGCAGCAGGTTCTTCAGCAGCGAGAGGCCGAAGACCGAGGGCCCGGTGAGCGCGAAGACCGCGATCTGCAGCCAGGTGTAGAGCGGTGGCTGCGCCCCGTAGCCCCAGGCGAAGGTCTGGGTCCACAGCGCCTGCTCGGCCTCGTCGAGTTCCAGGGCCGGGGACGCCGCGACCCGCATCGCCACCTGCGCGCCGAAGTAGCCCGCCAGCAGCAGCAGCACCTGCCGCCACTCGGCGGCGGCGGTCGGCGGGCGGTGGAAGGCGGTGGGAGACGGGGTCAGGGGCATGGTCGGCGCGGCGGTCGGGCGCGCGGATTGTCGGCGCGACGGCGCTGAGACAATCCGCCGATGTCCGAGACCGTCCTCCCTCCGATTCCCGCGCCGTCGGCGCCGCCCGTTGCCGGCCTGCCGGGCGGGGCGGCCGGGCCCGAGGTGTCCGTCGTCATCCCCGTCTACAACGAGGCCGAGAACCTGCCCGACCTGATCCGCCGCGTCGGCGAGGCCCTGGGCCCGACCGGCCGGTCCTTCGAGCTGATCCTGGTCGACGACGGCTCGCGCGACGCGACCGCCGCGCTGATGCTGCAGGCCGCCGCCGCCACGCCCTGGCTGGTGCCCGTGGTGCTGGCGCGCAACTACGGCCAGAGCAGCGCGCTGCAGGCCGGCTTCGACCGCGTGCGCGGCCGCTACGTGGTCACGCTCGACGGCGACCTGCAGAACGACCCGCTCGACATCCCGGCGATGCTCGACCGCCTGGATGCGGACGGCAGCGTCGACATGATCTCCGGCTGGCGCCGCGACCGGCAGGACGCCGAGATCTCGCGCAAGCTGCCCAGCCGCATCGCCAACGCGCTGATCTCGCGGGCGACCGGCGTGCACCTGCACGACTACGGCTGCGCGCTCAAGGCCTACCGGCGCGAGATCATCGACCGCATCCGCCTCTACGGCGAGCTGCACCGCTTCATCCCCTCCCTCGCCAAGGACGCCGGTGCGCGCATCACCGAGGTGCCGGTGCGCCACCACGCGCGCACCCGCGGGGTCAGCAAGTACGGCATCGACCGCACCTTCCGCGTCATCCTCGACCTGGTGCTGATCGTCTTCTTCATGCGCTACCGCCAGCGGCCGCTGCATGCCTTCGGCGGCCTCGGCCTGTGGCTGCTGACGCCGGGCCTGGGCATGCTGGGCTACCTCGGCGTGCTCAAGCTCTTCGGTCAGGACATTGGCGGCCGGCCGCTGCTGATGACCGGCATGCTGCTGAGCCTGATCGGCGTGCAGCTCATCGTCGCCGGCCTGGTCGGCGAGATGCTGACCCGCATCTACCACGAGGCCGGCGGTCGTCCGCAGGCCCATGTGCGGGTGGACGGCGCGGCCCCGCGGCCGTGAGCCGCCCCGCGTCCCCCGCCCAGGCGCTGCCTGGCTCGCCGGCCCGCCGCAAGGGCCCCGTGCTGCTGCGCCTGGCCCTGGGCCTGGGCCTGCTCGCGGCCCTGCTGACCTTGGTCGACGCCGCTGCCCTGGCCCGCCAGCTTGCCGCGGCCCGGCCGGGCTGGCTGCTGCTCGGCCTGGGCAGCGCGGTGCTGGCCAACCTCTGCTCCGCCCTGCGCTGGTGGGCCATGGCGCGCTGGCTGGGTGCCCCGGTCACGCCGGGCTGGGCCGTGGCCCGCTATGCCGGCGGCGTCGCGCTGAACGCGCTGCTGCCGGGCGCGGTGGTGGGGGGCGACCTCTACCGCGCGCAGGCCCTGCGCAGCCGGGGCCTGGGCTGGGCCGCGGCCGGGCTCTCGGTGCTGGTCGATCGACTGGCCGGCCTGTGGATGCTCGGCGTGCTGGCCCTGGCCGCTGCCGCGCTGGCGCTGGCCGCAGCGCCGCCCGAGGCCCTGTTCGGTCCGCTGGCCGAGCTGCTGCCGGCCCGCCTGCATGCCGCGCTGCGCGCCCTGCCGACGGCCGGCCTGGCGGCCGCCTGCGCCGGCCTGGCCCTGGTCTGCACGCTGGCGCCGCTGGCCCTGAGCGCCCGGGCGCCGGCGGGCCCGGTGCCGGCCACGGCCCCCGCCGTCGAGCCGGCGGACGGGCCCGCGCCCCCCGCGCCGCCGCGTCATCAGGCCCTGCGGGCCCTGGCCGGGCGGCCGGGCGCGCGCGCCCAGCTCGGCCTGCAGCTGCTGGCCTCGCTGGGCGTGCAGCTCTTCTCGGTCGGCACCCTGGCCTGTGCCGGTCTTGCCCTGGGCGTGGGCCTGCCGGCCTGGGCCTGGGCCCTGGTCGCGCTGCCGATCTTCGTGATGGCCACGCTGCCGATCAGCTTCGGCGGCTGGGGCACCCGCGAGGCCGCGGCCGTGCTGGCCCTGGGCGCCTTCGGCGTGGCCGCTCCCCTGGCCCTCGGCATCGGCCTGCTCTACGGCCTGGCCGCCCTGGCCCAGGCCCTGCCGGGTGCGGCCGTGCTGGCCGCCGAGCGCCGCAGCCGACCGGCCCGCCCCTGAGCCGGGCGGCGACACTCAGGCGCTCACGCCCCTGCCCGCGGCCCTCCCGGCCGCCTCCGTCCACCACTTCCGGGCCATGCTGCACCTCGTCACCGGCCATGCCGGCTTCATCGGCTTCCACACCGCCTGCCGCCTGCTGGAGCGCGGCGACGGCGTGATCGGCCTCGACAACCTCAACGACTACTACGACCCGGCGCTCAAGCAGGCCCGCCTGGCGGCGCTGCAGGCCGTGGCCGCGCGCAGTGGCAGCTTCTACCGGGACGTGCGCGCCAACCTGGCCGATGCCGCGGCGGTGGATGCCGTCTTCGCGGCGCACCGCATCGAGCGCGTGATCAACCTGGCCGCCCAGGCCGGCGTGCGCTACTCGCTGCAGAACCCGCGCGCCTATGTGGAAAGCAACATCAGCGGCTTCGTCAACCTGCTGGAGGCCTGCCGCCAGCATGGCGTCGGCCACCTCAGCTACGCCTCGACCAGCTCGGTCTACGGCGCCAGCACCGCGCTGCCCTACAGCGAGCATGTCGCCGCCGACCACCCGCTGCAGTTCTACGCCGCCACCAAGCGCGCCAACGAGCTGATGGCCCACGCCTACAGCCACCTCTACCGGCTGCCGACCACGGGCCTGCGCTTCTTCACCGTCTACGGCCCCTGGGGCCGGCCGGACATGGCGCCCTTCCTGTTCACCCGCGCCATCCTGGAGGGCCGGCCCATCCAGCTCTTCAACCACGGCCGCCACAGCCGCGACTTCACCTACGTCGGCGACATCGTCGAAGGCGTGCTGCGCGCCAGCGACCGGCCGGCCGCACCCGACCCGGCCTGGGACAGCACCGCCCCCGATCCCGCCCGCAGCAACGCGCCCTGGCGGGTCTACAACATCGGCGCCAGCGCCCCGGTGGCCCTGGTGGACTTCATCGACGCGCTGGAGGCCGCGATCGGCAAGCCGGCGATCCGCGAGCTGGCCCCCATGCAGCCCGGCGATGTGCCCGACACCGCGGCCGACACCCGCGGCCTGCAGGCCGACGTGGGCTATGCCCCGGCCACGCCGCTGCGCGAGGGCGTGCAGCGCTTCGTCGACTGGTACCGCGGCTTCTACGCGGTCTGAGCGGCGGAGTCTCCCGCCGGCAGGCGCAGCGTCGCGCGGAAGCCCGGACGCCCCGGCGCCAGCGGCGAGGCCAGGTCCAGCTGCCCGCCCGACTGCCGCGCCACCGCCTCGACCAGGGCCAGGCCCAGGCCGCTGCCCTCGGCCTGGCGGTCGACCCGCTCGAAGGGGCGGCGCAGGCGCGCCAGCTGCTCGGGCGGGGCGCCCGGCCCCTCGTCCTCCAGCACCAGTGCGACCTCGCCGCCCTGCCGCTGCAGGCTCAGGCGCCGCGCCACGCCCGGCCCGCCGTGGCGCAGGCTGTTCTCGATCAGGTTGCGCAGCGCGATGCCCAGCGCATCCAGGTCGCCGCACACCGTCAGCGGCGCCAGGGCCAGCGTCCAGCCGGGCGGCGCGGCGGCATCCGAGGCCTCGTCCGCCGGGCCGGCCGGCAGCAGGCCGGCCTGCATGAACTCGTCCAGCACCAGGCGCGCCAGCTCGTCCAGCGCGACCGGCTCGCGCGCCAGGCCGACGCCGGCGTCCACCCGCGCCAGCTGCAGCAGCTTCGCGCTCAGGTCCCCGAGGTGCTGCAGTTGCCGCGCCAACGTGGCCGCGCGGCCATGGCTGGCGTGGTCCGCCGGCAGGGCGCGGGCCAGCTCGGCCTGCAGGCGCTGGAGCTGGGCCCGCGCCGCCGCCAGCGGCGTGCGCAGCTCGTGGGCGCTGGCCGCCGCGAACTGGCGCTCGGCGACCCGCAGCGGCCCGAGCCGGCCGAGCAGCGCATCCACCGCCTCGACCAGGGGCGCAAGCTCCTGCGGCAGCGCCGCCTCGCCATCGGGCCGGCGCAGCGCCGGGTCCTGGCCCAGCGGCGAGAGGTCGCGGCCGTCGCGCCGCGCCAGCGCCGCCCGGGCCGGGGCGAGGGCGGCGAAGCCGCGCCGCAGCAGCAGGTGCTGGCCCAGCGCCACCAGCGGCAGCAGGGCCAGCAGCGGCCCCAGCATCCAGGCCAGGGCCGGGCCGATCACGGCGGCACGGTCGGCCAGGGCCTCGGCCGCCACGGCGATGCGGCCGTCGCGCCCGTGCTCGACCTGCACCCGCCAGCGGCCCTCGATGCGCAGGCCCTCGCGCCCCAGCGCCGCCAGCGGCGCGGCGGGCGCGTCCTCGGAGCGCCACAGCAGGCGGCCTTCGGGGCTGAAGAGCTGCAGCAGGGTGTCGCCCTCCTGCTCGTCCTCCTGCGCGGCGGCGGGCCGGCGCCAGTCCAGCGGCAGGCTCAGCAGGCGGCGGGCCTGGTCCTCCAGGGCCTCGTCGAGCAGGCCCTGCAGCTCGATCTGGCTGCCGACCAGGGCACTGCCGGCCGCCAGCAGCCAGGCGCCGGCCAGCAGGGCCAGCAGGCGGCGCCGCAGCCGGGCCTGCAGGCTCCAGGGCCGGGGGGCGGCCGCAGGCGGCTCGGGCGGCGGGCTCATGCCCCGGCCTCGAAGCGGTAGCCCAGGCCGCGTTGCGTGCGGATGGTTTCGGCGCCGAGCTTGCGCCGCAGGCGGCTGATCAGCACCTCGACGGTGTTGCTGTCGGCTTCGCCGCGGCCGGCCTGGGTGTAGACCGCCTGTTCCAGCGCGCTACGGCTCCAGAGCTGGCCGGGCCGGCTGGCCAGGCGGGCGAGCAGGGCCCATTCCATCGCGGTCAGCAGCACCTCTTCGCCGCCGCGCCAGGCCCGGCAGGCGGCGAAGTCCAGCGTCAGCGCCTCGGCCTGCAGCCTTGGCGGGGCAAGGCTGCCGCTGCGCCGGGCCACGGCCTCGATGCGCGCCAGCAGCTCGTCCAGGTCGAAGGGCTTGACCAGGTAGTCGTCCGCCCCGGCCTGCAGGCCGCGGATGCGGTCGCTCACCTGGTCGCGCGCGGTCAGCACCAGCATGGGCCGGCGGTCGCCGGCGGCGCGACGCCGCCGCAGCAGCTCGGTGGCGTCGCCGTCGGGCAGCTGCAGGTCGAGGAGGGCCAGCTCCACGGCGGCCTCGCCGGCCAGCCGGGCCTCGGCCTGGGCGATGAGCTTCATCCACTGCACGGCATGGCCGGCGGCTTCGAGGTGCTCGACCACGGCCTGGCCCAGGTCGATGTCATCTTCGAGCAGCAGCAGGTGCATGGCGGGGCGGCGTGGACAGGGCGGGCGAGGGTGCCGGCCGGGACTGAACCGATTCTGAACCGGGCGTCGCCGCCGGCCGCGGCCGTTCAGATCCGGTTCAAGGCCGCGGCGGACCATGCCGTCCATGCCCCGGGGCCCGGCGGCCGGTCGCCGCGATCGCCCGGCGCCCCGCAAGCCCCTTCCCCACCCCCAGCTCCCGAGGAGTTCGCCATGTCCCGTCGCCTGCCCGGCCTGAAGGCCCTCGCCCTCGTCGCCACCCTGGCCCTGGCCGGCCCCGCCCGGGCCGACAGCGACCGCTGCCGGGCCGGCCCCGAAGCCGGCTGGAAGCCCCTGGCCGAGCTGGTCGGCAAGCTGGCCGCCGAGGGCTGGCGCCTGCGCTCGGTCGAGATCGACGACGGCTGCTACGAGGTCAAGGGCGTCGACAAGGACGGCCGCTACCACGAGGCCTACTTCCACCCGCTGACCCTCGAGCGCAAGGGCTGGGGCCACTGATGGCCACGCTGCCCTGGCCCCGCCGCGCCTGGATCGGCGGCCTGCTGCTGTCCGGCGGGCTGCTCGCGGCCGGGGTGGCGGGCCTCGGGGCCCTGCTCGACGAGGGCCTGCCGGCCTGGCCCGGGGCGGGGGCCGCGCCCGCGTGGTGGCCGCAGGCCCCGGCGCTGGGTCCCTGGCATGCCGCCCTGGGCGCCGGCCTGGCGCTGGCCCTGCTGGCCGGTGTGGCCTGGGCCTGCGTCCGCCTGCGCGGTGGTCCGCGCGGCCTGGCCGGCCTGGCCCTGCTCGACACCCTGCTGCTGGCCGGCAGCGGCGCGGCCCTGGCCCCGGGCGGCTGGCGCGACGGCGGCCTGCCGGCCGGGCTGGATCCGTGGATCGCGACCCAGCTGATCGAGGCTGCCGCCGAGGCCCACGTTGCCAGCGCCGCCCTGCTGCCGCTGCTGATCGGCGCGGCCTGGGCCGGGGTGGCCTGGCGCGCCGCCTTCCCCCGGCCGGACTGAGTCCTCCGGCCCCTACCATCGGCGCCCATGCGCGCCGCCGACTACCTGAAGCTGTCCATCGCCGTGGCCCTGGCCACCATCGCCCTCAAGATGGGCGCCTGGTGGTTCAGCGACGCGGTCAGCCTGCTGTCGGATGCGCTGGAGTCGCTGGTCAACCTGGCCGGCGCGGTCTTCGGCCTGGCCATGGTCACGCTGGCCGCCCGCCCGGCCGATGTCCGCCACCCCTGGGGGCATGACAAGGCCGAGGACTTCTCCACCGGCTTCGAGGGCGTGCTGATCCTGGCCGCCGCCTTCGGCATCGCCTGGGCCGCGCTGCCGCGGCTGATCCATCCCGAGCCGCTGTCGGCCGAGGGCCTGGGCTGGGGCCTGGGCCTGTCGGTGGCCGGCACCCTGCTGAACCTGGGCCTGGCCCGCGCCATGCAGCGCGCGGCCCGGCGCGAGCGCAGCGAGGCCCTGGCCGCCGAGGCCCGCCACCTGATGGTCGATGTCTGGACCACGGTGGGCGTGCTGGCCGGTCTGGGCGCTGTCACGCTGACGGGCTGGCTCTGGCTCGACGCCGCCATGGCCCTGGCCCTGGCCGGCCTGATCGGGCGCGAGGGCCTGGCCCTGCTGCGCCGAAGCGCCGACGGCCTGATGGACCACGCCCTGGACCCGCCCGACCAGGCTGCCGTCGCGCGTGTGCTGGCCGATTTCGCGGCCCGCGAGCCCCTGCGCTTCGATCACCTGCACAGCCGCCGGGCCGGTCGCAGCGGCCATGTCGACCTGCACCTGCACCTGCCCCCGGACTGGAGCCTGGCCCGCGCCGCCGCCCTGCGCGACGCCGTCGAGCGCGCGCTGATGGAGGCCGTGCCTGGCCTGCGCGCCAGCATCCAGCTGCTGCCGACCGATGCCGAGGCCCACGCGCACCGGCTTCCGCCGGCTGGCTGAGCCGGCGGGCTCAGACCTCCAGGTTGTCGATCAGGCGGGTGCGGCCCAGCCGCGCGGCGGCCAGGGCCACGGCGGGCGTGTCGCCCGCGGCGGGCTGCAGGTCGTCACGGCGGCGCAGGCTGAGGTAGTCGGGCTGCCAGCCGCGCGCGCGCAGGGCGGCGGCGGCCTCGGCCTCCAGGGCCTCGCGGCGGGCGGCCGTGCGCGGGCCGGCGCGCCAGGCGGCGGCCAGGGCCTGCAGCGCGGCCTGCAGCTGCGGCGCCTCGGCGCGCTCGGCGGCGTCGAGGTAGCCGTTGCGCGAGCTGAGCGCCAGGCCGTCGGCGGCCCGCACCGTGGGCCCGGCCAGCACCTCGATGGGCAGCGCGAACTGCTGCACCAGGCCCTGCAGCACGCGCAGCTGCTGGTAGTCCTTCTGGCCGAAGACGGCCGCATGCGGCTGCACGCACTGGAAGAGCTTCATCACCACGGTCGCCACGCCGGTGAAGAAGCCCGGCCGGAAGGCGCCCTCCAGGATGTCGGCCAGCGCCGCCGGCGGCTGCACGGTGTAGACCTGCGGCTGCGGGTAGAGCGCGGCTTCGTCGGGCGCGAAGACCAGGTCGCAGCCGGCCCCGGCCAGCAGCTCGACATCGCGCGCCAGGGTGCGGGGGTAGCGGTCGAAGTCCTCGTTCGGCCCGAACTGCAGGCGGTTCACGAAGATGCTGGCCACCACGGCCCGGCCCTGAGCCGCCGCGGCCTCGCGGGCCTGGCGGATGAGGGCCAGATGGCCCTCGTGCAGATTGCCCATGGTCGGCACGAAGACCGGCCGCAGCGGGCCGGCCAGGGCCGCGCGCAGGGCGGGCACGGTGCCCAGCACGGGCAGCGGGAAGTCGGTCATGGCGGGCGGGGGCG
>CAYSQO010000026.1:0-25895 GCA_964433315.1 uncultured Rubrivivax sp. | reverse complement strand
CGCCTGGACGAAGGCTCGGCCCTGCGCAGCGTGGTCGAGGGCATGAGCGAGCAGTGCCGCCTGATCCACCAGGACACCCGCGCCCTGCTGGCCGAGCTGCGGCCGCTGGGGCCGCTGGCCGACCAGGCCGGCAGCGACGAGACCGCCGCCCGCCTGCACGAGCTGCTGCGCGCCCTGGTGCGCGGCTGGCACAGCGCCCCCAGCCACGGCCTGCAGGTGCATCTGGACCTGCGCCTGCGCCGCCCCGAGGGCAGCGAGCGCGAGTGGCATCGTGCCGAGGCCGCCGGCCTGGTCCTGCCGCGCGCGGTGCTGCTGGCGATCTACCGCATCAGCCAGGAGGCGCTGACCAATGTCGCGCGCCACGCCCAGGCCCGCCAGGTGCAGCTGAGCCTGACGCTGGAGACCGTGGCCCTCACGCCCGACCCCAGCGTCCTCGGGGTCGGCGACCGCGCCTGGACGGCAAGGCGCCCGGTGGCACTGAGCTGGTCGGTCGAGGACGACGGCCACGGCGTCGCCGATCCCGCCGCCGCCCTGCAGCACGGCACCGGCCTGGCCGGCCTGCGCGAGCGCCTATGGGCCCTCGGGGCCGAGCTGCAGTGGGGCCCTGGCGCCGGGGGCCGCGGCTGGCGTCTGGCCACCCGGCTGCCCCTTGCGGCCCCCGAGGCGTCCGAGGCCCTTCCCCCCCTGTCCGACGCGGCCGCCGAGGCCGCGGAGCTGCTGGAGAAGCTTTCATGATTCAACCGGTGCGCAGCCTGCGCGTCGCCCTGGCCGACGATCACGCCGTCGTGCGGGCCGGCTACCGCCGCCTGCTGGAGCTGGAGCCCGACATCCAGGTGGTGGCCGAGTACGGCGATGCCGAGTCGGCCTACTTCGCCCTGACCCAGACCCGGCCCTGCCCGGCCGACCTGCTGGTGCTCGACCTGTCCATGCCGGGTCGCAGCGGGCTGGAGATCCTGCGCCGCCTGGGCCAGCGCCTGCCAGGCCTGCATGTGCTGATCTTCACCATGCACGACAGCGCGGCCATGCTCACGCAGTGCCGCCAGGCCGGCGCGCGCGGCTTCGTCACCAAGAGCAGCGAGCCCGAGGTGCTGATCGACGCCGTGCGCCGCAGCGGCCGCGGCGAGGGCGTCTGGCCGCGCAGCGCCGAGCAGGCCGAGCGCGAGGGGCCGCCGCACGAGCGCCTGTCGCCACGCGAGTTCGACGTGCTGCAGCACCTGCTGGCCGGCCGCGGGGTCGACGAGATCGCCGGCCTGCTGCACCTGAGCGGCAAGACCGTCGCCAACTACCAGACGCTGATCCGCCAGAAGCTCGGCGTCAGCACCGCCATCGAGCTGCTGCACTACGCGCGCCAGCACCGCCTGATGGAGCTCTGAGCCCCGGCGCGCGGTCCCCCGCGCCCTTGGCCCGGGCCCACCGGTCCGGGCGCCCGCGCCCCAGGCTCGGGCCCACCGGTCCGGGCGCCCGCGCCCCAGGCTCGGGCCTTGAGCCTCAGCCGCCGCTGCGGCCCAGGCCGAGTCGTTCGACCACGCGCTTTTCCTCGGCGAAGGCCTCGCGCATCGCCTGGGCGTAGTCCCGGGTGCCGAGGTAGACCGGCTCCTGGTCGAACTTCGCCAGCTCGGCCACGTAGGCCGGCTCCTGCATCGCGGCGCGGAAGGCATCGTGCAGCGTGCGCACGATGCCTTCCGGCAGGCCGCGCGGGCCAGCCAGGCCGTAGGGCGAGGTCGCGACGATGTTGTAGCCCAGCTCCTTGAGCGTCGGCACGTTCGGCCAGCGCTTGCTGCGCCGAGCCCCGAAGGTCGCCAGCAGGCGCAGCCGGCCCTGCTCGATGAAGCTGCCGAAGCCGGTCGAGCCGACCCCCACCCGCACCTGGCCCGAGACCACGGCCAGCGCCTGCTCGGCCGCGCCCTTGTAGGGCACGTGGGTGTAGCGCAGGAAGCGCTGCTGCATCAGCTCGTCGATCACCAGGTGCGGCGTGGTGCCGACGCCGTTGCTGGCCACCGTCATCTCGCCCGGGCGCAGGCGCGCGGCCTCGAAGACGTCCTCGACGCTCTGCAGCGGGCTGTCGCTCGCGACCACCATGCCGAAGGTCGTGCCGCTGAGCTGCAGGATCGGGCTGGTGTCGCGCAGCGGGTCCCAGAGCACGCGCTGGGTGTGGGGCGCGCGGAAGACGGTCTGCGGCAGCTGCGCGATGGTGTAGCCGTCGGGCTGGGCGTTGTGCAGCACCGGCATGGCCAGCGTGCCGCCGGCCCCGGCGCGGTTGTCGATGTTGACCTTCTGCCGCAGGTGGTGGCTGGCGGCCTCGGCCAGGATGCGCATCGTCAGGTCGGTGCCGCCGCCGGCCGGCCAGGGCACCAGCAGCGTGACCGGCCGGGCGGGGAAGTTCTCCGCCGCCCGCAGGCCGGCGGGCCAGGTCCCGGCCAGCAGCAGGCTGGCCCCGGCGGCCAGACACTGGCGCCGGCGGTTCGGCAAGGGACTCATCCTCAGGATTCCTCGATCAGTTCCATCACCAGGCGGCCACCGTAGGTGTAGCGCGAGCCGGTGAGCTCTTCGCGTTCCAGCCGCACCAGACCGCTGCCCGGGCAGAACCACTCGCGCTGGGTCACCGGCACGTCTCGGAAGCCGGCCACGGGGTCGACGAAGAGATGGACGACGCCGCGCCCCTCGACCTTCAGGCAACCGCTGTAGGCGCGGCCATTGGCCTTGACCTCCTGCTCGGTGGCCACGATGGCGTAGGTGATGGGCAGCGTCGGATGCGTGTGGCGGATCTCGCGCGGCCAGTCCTGCGTGCGCAGCAGCAGGTAGGGCGCGGTCTCGCCCGTCCAGTTGGTGCCGACGGCGTAGGGCTGCTTGAGCACGTAGCGCGGCTGCGGGTCGGCTTGGGGCTCGGCCTGGAGATCGCTCTTCGACGCGACGCGGTAGATGCCGGTCTCGTCGCTGCGCAGCCAATAGTCGACCCCGCTGTCGCTGCGGCGGTGCCAGGCCTCGCCCGCCTTCTTGGCGGCGAAGTCGTCCAGCATGTCCTTGCCAAGCGCACGCAGCGTGAGGGAGTCGACCTCGCGGGTCTCGTCCTCCAGCTCGGTGATGATGCGGTAGGTCCAGACCCGCTCGCCCGCGAGCGGAAAGTACTCGCTGCCGCGCGGCTGACCCTGGCAGCCGGCCAGCACCAGGGCCGCGCCAAGCAGGCCGAGGCTGCGTGCAGCTCGGGATGAAAGACGGTTCATCGTCACTTCTCCGGCAGCTGGGGCACCGGCATGTCGCGGATCTTCACGTCCAGGACCTCGCCGCCGGGCCGCAGCCAGGACAGGGCGCCACTGCCGCTCTTGGTGCTCGTGGTGCCCATCTGGCTGACGCCCTGGCGCACCTTCTTCATGGCTTCGCTCAGCGAGCTGTGCAGCTCCTTGCTGTAGGGCAGCTTGAAGGCGCGGGGCTCGGCCACGGGCTTGCCGTTCTCCAGGGCGTTGACCCAGACGAAGAGGGCGCCGGCGCTCTTGGGGCTGGGCTCGTCGATGACGGTGGCCAGCAGCACGAAGCGGTCGGGCATGGCCTCGCGGCTGGGCCAGCCCCAGACCTCGAGCAGCACATGGTTGGCGAAGAAGTACAGGCCGGTCACCCCGAGAACGATCAGGGCGCGGCCCCACTTGGGCCAGTTGGAGGCCATCAGGGCCAGGGCGGCCAGGGCGGCCAGGGCCACGTAGGCCCAGAGCAGGCCGTTGCTGTCGGCGGGCAGATTGCTCATCGGGAATCAGATGCGTTGGACCAGAGACTTGGGCAGGGTGTTGACCCCGGTGACCCGCCCGTCGCCTGCGACGGTGAAGCGCACGGCGGTGGCTTCGTCACCCTTGCGGGCCAGCTGGGTGGTGCCGTAGAAGACCACCTCGGCGCGCGGGTTCACCTTGACCACCGAGACGGTCACGTCCACCGGCTCGCTGTTCTTGCTCTCGTAGTAGAAGAGGTTGACGGTGTACTCACCCGGCGCGTAGCCGCGGACCGTCACCACTTCCTGGTTCAGCGGATTGACGATCTGCTGGCCGTTGACGATCAGCGTGTCATTGGCCAAGCCGCGGTCGTCGCGGTCCAGGTGCATCATCCCGCCCTCGCGCTGGCGGAACCAGATCAGGTTCTGGCCCGGATCCTGAACCCAGGTGTCGATGTCGTTGGGGTTCATGTCCGGCCAGGTGACCGTGATGATGAATTCGGCCTTCGCGTCGATCACCCCGGTCTTGGCCTTCGGATTCATCGCGATCAGGGCGATCGCGAACAGCATGACGAAGGCCAGCAGGGTGTTGAAGAGCAGGTCGCTGAAGGGATCGATGTCGTCCTGGCGACGCTTGCGCAGCATGGCCATGTCACTGCTCCCGGGCCGACTCGCTCAGGATGTCGGCCGCCAGGCGGTCGGCCGAGCGGTCCAGCACGAGCAGGAGGAAGCCCATCCAAAGGTTGGCGATCAGGCCGACCAGGGTGGTGTAGAGCGCGATCGCCATGCCCGCGGTCATCTGCTGCAGCAGGGCCTGGATCTCGGCGAGCTCGAAGACCTTGGAGTTCGCGATCTGCGTGGCCATGATGATGAAGCCCACCACCGTGCCGAGCAGGCCCAGCTTGATGGCCGCCGAGGCGAACCACCACGCGGTCTCGTGCGGGCCGTGCGTGCGCTCGGCCAGGCGCTGCGAGGTCTCGGCCACCTGGCCGGCCACGTCCTGGCGGTAGGCCTGGCGCCAGGGGCTGCCGGGCCGCGCCTCGGCAGCCAGGCGGTGCATGCGCAGGCCGGCCCAGGCGCTGACGACGATCGCCAGCACCAGGATGCCCAGGCTGATGCCGCTGGGGTCGCCGCGGTGCAGTTCGGCGATCAGGCCGCGGTGGTTGACCCACCAGCCCACGAAGACCAGCACGCCGGCCAGTACCCACCAGCCCCAGGCCAGACGGTTGAGGCGCCGCTCCAGCGGGGTGTCGCCACCGCGGGGCAGCAGGCGCTGGGCGCTCGGCGGCAGGCTGGCAGAGACGCTCGCGGCGGTGAGTCCGGGCGTGACGAATTTCCGCCCGAGGGCGGTGAGGGAACGCAACATGGGGTCAGCCCCGCTTGGTGAGTTGGCCGAAGCCGCGCTGCGGGTCATACCCCCAGCAGGCCAGCGTGAAGAAGACGAGCGTGCAGCCGAGCACGACCAGCGGTGCAAGGCCCGGATCCTTGTCGTAGAGGGCGAAGCGGATCCACTCGACCGCATGCGTGAAGGGGTTGAAGCGGGCGATCTGGTAGACCCACTCGGCCCCCGATTCCTGCAGCTTCCACAGCGGGTAGAGCGCGGTCGACAGGAAGTACATCGGGAAGATGACGAAGTTCATCGTGCCGGCGAAGTTCTCCAGCTGCTTGATGTGCACCGAGAGCAGCAGGCCGAGCGCGCCGAGCATGAGTGCCGCCGACAGCGCGGCCAGCAGGGCGTGCAGGCCCTGCCAGCCCAGCAGCGGCAGCTCGGTGCCGATCAGCCAGGCAACGATCACGAAGGCCACCGCCTGCAGCAGCGACAGCAGCGCGGTGGCCGCCAGCTTGCAGAACAGCAGCCAGGGCCGCGGCAGCGGCGCGGTCAGCAGCAGGCGCATCAGGCCCATCTCGCGGTCGTAGACCATGGCCAGGCTGCTCTGCATGCCGTTGAACAGCAGCACCATGCCGATCAGGCCCGGCGCGATGTAGACGTCATAGGGGATGTAGGTGTCGTAGGGCTCGACGATGGCCACGCCGAAGACGTTGCGGAAGCCCGCCGCGAAGACCGCCAGCCACAGCAGCGGCCGCACCAGGGCCGAGACCAGGCGCCCGGTCTGCTGCATGAACTTCAGCAGCTCCCGGGTGACGATGGCCTGCAGGGCCTGCAGCGCATGCGGCAGGCCGCGCCGGACCAGCGGATCGCCGGCTTGCCGGGCGTCGGGTGGAGAGGAGGGGGCGGCAGCGGTCATTGCAGGGGAGGGCGAGGGGATCGGGAGGACATCGGGGGCGGCGGGGCGGCGGGGCGGCGGGGCGGCGCTCAGCGCGGCGCCTTGCAGAGCTTCTCGGGCGCATCGGCGCCGAGCGTGTCGAGCACATTGACCGGGTGCAGGATGCCGTCGACCGGCGCCTGCGAGATCACGCCCTGGCCGTCGGTCAGCAGCAGCGGCTGGCGCAGCTGGCCGTCCCAGGGGCGGAAGCTCATGCTCACGCCCTTGCTGCCGTCGAGGTTGAGCTTCGGCAGCGCGGCGGCCCAGCTGGCAGCGTTGCCCTTGGGCTGGGCCGCGGCCAGCGCGACCAGGGTCTTGCCGGCCATCCAGCTGGTCCAGTCGTGCGCGCTCATCGGCCGCTTGGCGGCCTTGGCGAAGCGGCGCGAGACCTGCGGCGCACCGAAGCGCTCGAACTGCGCATGCCAGCCCACGGCCACCAGGCCGCCGTCGCCCACCACGGGCCGCGGCAGCACGGTGCGGTAGGGCAGGCTGCGCGCGAACTCGCCGTCGCTGTCGACCACCCAGACCGCGTCGTACTGGGCCCCGGCCGTCAGCAGCAGCGGATTGGCGAGGTCGCGCTCGCGCGGGTCGGCCGAGAGCTTGAAGGGCTTGACCGCACCGACCGGCTGCAGGCCGTAGCGCTTCATCGCGGCCTGCACCACGCCCAGCCGCGCCTGGTCGGCCGGGCTGGCGCCGGCCAGCACCAGCACCTTCTGCCACTTGCGCTGCAGCAGGCCCTGGGCCAGCGCGTCGGCGCGCATGCGCTCGCTGGGCATCAGGTGGAAGAGCCGGGCGCGGCAGTCGGCGGCCCGCAGGCGGTCGTCGGCCGCGCCGATGTTGAGCACCGGCACCTTGACGGCATCGGCCACGGCCAGCAGCCAGTCGGCCGGCAGGTCGGCGACGAGGACGGCCGCACCGGCCTTCTCGGCCGCCTGGGCGGCCGCCCGCGCGCCGGCCAGGTCGGCCACCGCGCGGCTGTCGAGCGCGACCTTGGCGCCGGCGGCCTCCAGTTCGAAGCCGCCTTCCTCGAGCGCCAAGCTCAGGCCGTCGGCCGGGGCGCCCGTCGGGTGGCCGAGGTAGGCCCGCTCGGCCCGCGAGCGTTCCAGCCGCGGGTCGTCTTCGAGGCTCAGCAGGGTGGCCTTGAGGGTGGCCGCGTGCAGGGCCGTGGCGGCCAGCAGCAGGGGCAGGGCCAGGGCGGCCGGTCGCAGGAGGGGACGTCGGGTCATGGCCTTCACTCCGCGATCACCACGCCGTAGGGCACGCGGCCGACCGGCACGGTCTTGAGGGCCTTGCCGCTCTGGGTGTCGACCACGGTCAGGTCGTCGCTGAGGCCGTTGACGACGAAGAGCCGCGCCTCGGCCTTGTCCAGCGCCACGTTCCAGGCCCGCTTGCCCACCAGGGTCAGCTGCGTGACCTTGCGGCTGGCCACGTCGACGAAGGCCACGTGGTTGGCCTTGCCGAGCGCGACATAGGCGCGCTTGCCGTCGCGGGTCATGGTGATGCCGACCGGCGAGATGTCCTCGGCCCGCGCGCCCTTGACCTCGAACTTGATCGTGCCGATCACCGAGTGGTCGGCGGTCGAGAGGATGGAGACGGTCGCGTCCAGCTCGTTGGTGACCCACAGCTCCTTGCCGTCCGGGGTCAGCGCGAAGCGCCGCGGCCGCTGGCCGACCTTGACGTTCTTGACGACCTTGGCCGTGGCCGTGTCGATCACGTGGACCAGGCTGGCAACTTCGGAGGTGACGTAGAGCGTCTTGCCGTCGGCGCTGACCTTCACGCCCTCGGGCTCCTCGCCGACCTTGACCTTCTTCAGCACCTTGCCGGTGGCCGCGTCGACGAAGCTGGCCGCGCCCTCGTCCTCGTTGGACACGTAGATCGTCTTGCCGTCGGGCGAGAGGTCGAAGGCCTCGGGCTCCTCGCCCAGGGGCACGCGCCGCAGGGACTTGCCGCTGGCCAGGTCGATCACGTCGGCCGCGTTGGAATCGGTGCAGGCCACCATCAGCTGCTTGCCGCCCGGCAGCAGCTGCAGGTGGCGGGTGCGCTTGCAGCTGGGGATCGTGCCCTTGACGGTCAGCGTCTTCAGGTCGATCAGGGTCAGCGCGCTGTCCTTCTCGCTGGACACGTAGGCGGTCTGCGCCTGCGCGGCGCCCAGCAGGCCGCCGAGCAGCAGGGTGGCAAGGGCGGTGCGGGCGATCGGGGTGGGGCGGGGGCTCATGGGCGGTCTCCTGGCGTCATGGGGGAAGGGCAGGCCCGGTGCGGGCCGCGGACCACTTCAGGTGGTGCGGGCGATGAAGCCCTGCTCCAGGGAAGGTTCGCCCAAAGCCCGCGTGACTTCTTCCCGACTGCCGTCGGCCAGCAGCTTGCCCTTGTGCAGCACGACGACGCGGTCGGCCTGTTCGGCCTCCTCGACCCAGTGGGTGGCCCAGAGCACGCTGCAGCCGCGCGTGGCCACGTCCTCGTGCAGCGCGGCCAGCAGGTCGCGGCGCGACTTGGGGTCCAGGCCCACCGTGGCCTCGTCCATCAGCAGCACCTTGGGCCGGTGCAGGCTGGCACGCACCAGCTCGACCTTGCGGCGGTTGCCGCCGGAGAGCTCGCGCACCTTGCGGTCGAGGTCCCCGTCCACGTTCAGGCGACGGCAGCCCTCGACGATGCGCTCGGCCGCGACCTTGCGCGGCAGGCCGTGCAGGTCGGCCTGCAGCGAGAGGTTGCGGCGGATCGACAGGTCCAGGTCCAGCGACATCTGCTGGAAGACCACGCCCAGCGAGCGCAGCGCGGCCGCGGGCTCGCTGCGGTGCGAGAAGCCGGCCACCGTGACCTCGCCCTCGTCCGCGGCGAACAGGCCGGTCAGCACCTGAAACAGCGTGGACTTGCCCGCGCCGTTCGGCCCGAGCAGCACGGTGAAGCTGCCCGGCGCGATCTCCAGGCTCAGCTTGTCGAGGGCGGTGCGCTCGCCATAGCGTTTGGTCAATCCGCGGATGCTCAGCATGCGGGGCCTCGCAGGGGGTCTCGGTGCAGCGGGTTCATCGAAGGCAGGGTCGGGCAAAGGGTCCGCCGGAGGGCGGGAGGGCTTCCCGGCACAAGGCGCGGGCGAGGATAAGCGCGTTCCCACGGGCATGCACACCCGGGGCCGGCCCGCAGGCAAATTGCCCCGCGGCCGGGTCGGAACCCCGGGGGCGACCCGGGGTTCCGCGGGCGGGCCGTCCACGGCCCGCGCCGCTCAGGCTCAGGCGGTGATGCGGCCCACGGCCCCGCGGGCGACCAGATCGGCCGAGTTCGCGTCCGTGCGGTAGAACATCGAATCGCCACGTGCCGCGTTCGGCACGAACTTCAGGGCGTGCGTGCTGCCGGGCGCGCCGGCGGCGGCCTGGGCCTCGGCGGCCTGCAGGGCCGTGTCGATCAGGCCGCGGTCCGGGCTCTTGGGGCAGACCGGGTCGGTGGCCTCGGCCGAGCCCGTGACCAGGAAGGCCTGGCAGCGGCAGCCGCCGTGGTCCAGTTCCTTCTCGTCGCAGCTCTGGCAGGTCTCGCTCATCCAGGCCGTGCCGCGGTAGCGGTTGAAGGCGTCGCTCTCGCGCCAGATCCAGGCCACGGCGTGGTCCTTGACGCTGGGAAAGTCGAAGCCCGGCAGCATCCGCGCGCTGTGGCAGGGCAGGGCGGTGCCATCCGGCGCGACCACCAGGAAGACCGCGCCCCAGCCCGCCATGCAGGGCTTGGCCTTGGCGTCCACGTAGTCGGGCGAGACCCAGAAGATCTTCATCCGGCCGGCCAGCCGCGCCTTGTGGACATTGACCTTGGCCTCGGCCTCGCGCAGCTCGGCCGGCGTGGGCATCAGGGCCATGCGGTTCTGCCAGGCCCAGCCGTAGTACTGCGTGTTGGCCAGCTCCAGGTACTCGGCGCCCATGGCCTCGGCCATCTCGATGATGCGTTCGACCTGCGGCAGGTTGTAGCGGTGCATCACGCAGTTCAGCACCATGGGGTAGCCGAGCGACTTGATGATCTTGGCGACCTTGTTCTTGTGGTCGAAGGTGCGGGTGGACGAGAGGAAGTCGTTCATCTCCTTGGTCGAGTCCTGGAAGCTGAGCTGGATGTGGTCCAGCCCGGCCTCCTTCAGGGCCCGGGCCCGCGCCTCGGTCAGGCCGATGCCGGAGGTGATGAGGTTGATGTAGAAGCCCAGCCCGTGGGCGTAGGCCACCAGCTCCTCCAGGTCCTCGCGCAGCAGGGGCTCGCCGCCGGAGAGGCCGAGCTGCACCGAGCCGGCTTCCCGCGCCTCGCGGAAGACGCGCTTCCAGTCCTCGGTGCTCAGTTCCGCCCCGTGGGCCGCGTAGTCCACCGGGTTGGAGCAGAACACGCAGTGCAGCGGGCAGCGGTAGGTCAGTTCGGCCAGCAGCCACATGGGCGGCCCGCCCTTCTTGAGGGTGCGGGCGACGGGCGCGGCTTCCGGCGCCAGGGTGGGGTCAGACGATCCAGCCATAGCGACTTGCCTCCTTCAGGAAGTGCTCGACGTCGGCGCGCAGCTCGGCGCCGTTGAAGGCAGCGCTCAGGTCGGCGATCAGCTGCGCGACGGAGGTCTTGCCATCGACGCGCTTGAGGATCTCGGCGGCCGGCCCGTTGAGCTGGATCAGGCCTTCGGGGTAGAGCAGCACCCAGCTGTCCTGGGCCTTCTCGAACTGCAGCCGGAAGCCGTGCGGCAGCCGGGGGATGGCCTCGTCCGTGACGACGAAGCGGGCGTCCTCGGGGGCGGTGCTCACGGGCGCAGCTCCTCGGCCAGGTCATCGGGGTAGGCCTTCTCGACGGCGTCGAGCAGGCTCCACAGCACGTCGAGCTTGAACTGCAGGATCTGGATCGCGCGCTCCTGCTTGGCCCGGGTGTCGCACCAGCTCAGCGCGACCTCCAGGCCGTGCTCGACATCGCGCTGGGCCAGCGGGATGCGGCTGCGGAAGTAGCCCAGGCCGCTCTGGTCGATCCAGGGGTAGGCGCTGGGCCAGGTGGCCAGGCGGTCGGCGTGGATCTTGGGCGCGAACATCTCGGTCAGCGAGGAGATGATCCCCTCCTGCCAGGGCGCCTTGCGCGCGAAGTTGACGTAGGCATCGACCGCGAAGCGGGTGCCGGCCTGCACATGCTTGAAGGACCACAGGTCCTCGCGGCTCAGGCCGGTGGCCAGGCCCAGGCGGGTCCAGGTCTCGATGCCGCCGCCGCGGCCTTCTTCGACATTGAAGTCGCCGTGGCCGTCGTGGTCGGTGATGCGCTCGATCCAGCGGCGGCGCGTCGCGCGGTCCGGGCAGTTGCCCATGATGGCGGCGTCCTTCATCGGGATGGCGGCCTGGTAGTAGAAGCGGTTGGCCACCCAGCCGCGCACCTGGAAGGGCTGCAGCGCGCCGCGGTTCAGGCGCTGGTTGAAGGCGTGGAAGATGTGGTACTTCGCCTCCTTGGCGCGCAGCTGAGCCTCGAACTCGGCCGGCGTCCATGGCGTGCGGCCGTCGTCCAGCGGCACCTCGTTGGGGAAGTTGGGGTTCAGGCTCGCGCTCACAGCGTGATCTCCATGCCGTCGAAGGCCACCTCGATGCCGTGCTGGGCGAGCTCGGCGCATTCCGGCCCCTGGCCGTCGAGGATGGGGTTGCTGTTGTTGATGTGGATGAGGATCTTGCGGCGCGCGTCGACGCGGTCGAGCGCGGCGATCATGCCCGGCTGGCCCGGCCCGCCGCGCTGCGGCAGGTGGCCCATGTCGGCGCCGGTCTTGCTGCCCAGGCCGCGGACGATCATCTCGTCATTGGTCCACAGCGTGCCGTCGACCATCACGCAGTCGGCCTCGTTCATCCAGCCCAGCTCGAGCGGGCCGACCTCGCCCAGGCCGGGCGCGTAGAAGAAGCGCTGGCCGCTGCGCAGGTCCAGCACCGACAGGGCGATGTTGTCTCCCACGGTCGGGTTGTGGCGGTGCGGCGAGTAAGGCGGCGCCTTGCCCGGGATGGCGATGGCGCGGAAGCGCAGCTGGTCGAAGCCGTCGACCGTGAACTCGGCCACCTTCTGGTCGCCGGCCACCGGCAGCATGTGCCAGCGCACGCCGCAGTAGTGCTCCAGCACGCTGAGGATGGGCAGGCCGGTGGTCAGGTCCTCGAACACGCAGGGCGTGATGTGCAGGTGGATGGGCGGGCCCTCGCGCAGGCTGAGCAGGCCGGTGGCATGGTCGATCTGCGCATCCATCAGGATGACGGCCTTGATCGGCGTGTGCCGCAGGCCCTGCTTCGGCCACAGCGCGGGCGTGTTGCGCAGCTGGGTGCCGATGTCGGGCGAGGCGTTCAGCAGGATCCAGTCCTCGCCGTCCTGCGAGATCGCGATCGAGCTTTGCGTGCGGACGGGGATGCCGCGGGCGGGATCGCGCTGGGCAGCGCACATCGCGCAGTTGCAGTTCCACTGGGGGCTGCCGCCGCCAGCGCCGGAGCCGAGCACAACAATCTTCATGGGGAGTCGGGTGGGGGTCAGGGAAGGACCGGTGCCGGTCCGCGACGGAGAGTCGTCGCCCCCACAATGGCTGCGCCCGCTGCGGCCCGCACCAGCGTGCGTGACAGGCCCGGCCGTGCGGCCGCCAACCTGGTCTTGAAGGGGTTCCGAATCCGTCGCGCCGGGGCGCGGTCACGATTCGTGGATGTCGCGAGACTCGGCCGCAGCAGCGTCGTTCGCACTCACGTCGGATTGTGCCAAGCCATGTCTGCCCCCAAGCTCGAATTCCTGCCCCCTGATCGCGTCGATAGCCCGGGGTTTACCCGCGGGCTGCGCGCGGAGCTGCCGGTGGGCGGCGGGCATCGCCTGGCCTGCTGGGTCGGTCCGGAGGCGGACGGGGCCGAGGCGTCGGCGGCCTCGGCCGGCCCGCCGACCGTGCTGCTGCTGCACGGCGGCCCGGGTGGACAGACCCGGCCGGAGAGCCTGACGCCCTGGGCCGACCTGCCGCTGCGCTGGGTCGCGGTCGACCAGCGCGGTTGCGGCCGCAGCACGCCTTCGGGCGAACGCCGTGGCCAGACGCTGACGGCCCTGGTTGACGACCTGGAGCAGCTGCGCCAGGCCCTGGGCCTCGGAGCCTGGGCGCTGGCCGCGGGCTCCTGGGGCGTCCGCCTGGCCCTGGCCTATGCCGCGCGCCATCCCGGCCGGGTGCAGGGGCTGTGGCTGCGCAGCCCCTTCCTGGGCAGCCTGGCCGAGACGCGGCGCTACATCGCCCCCTGGCGCCGCTGGCTGGGGGCGGCCGGGCTCGCCGCCCTCGGGGAGCCCTCGGTGGCCGCGGTCGAGGCCCTGTACGCCACCCTGCCGGATCCGCGGCTGGCGGCCGAGGCGGCCGAGGGTCGCCTGCCTGCCCCGCTGGATCGCCTGCCCGTGGCTCGGCTCTGGCAGGCCTTCGACAACGCGCAGTCGGCCGCGGGTGGCCTGGCTGCGCAGGCCCAGCCCGAGCTGCCGGCCGAGCGTCTGGCGGCTCTGCTGGCGCCCCCGTCCGGCCCCGCCGATGCGAGCCTGCAGGCCGCTTGGGCCCTGCACGCCCTGCATGGCCTGCAGGCCTGGGGCGGTGCACGGACGGGCGAGCAGGCTGGGCTCGGGGCCTGGGTGGAGGCCCGGGCGATCGCCGACCGGCTGCCGGGGCCGGTGGCCGTGGTGGGTGGGCGGGCCGACGCCTGCTGCGATCCGGCCGTGGTCGACGGTCTCGCCCGGCTGTGGCCGCAGGCCGTGGTCGACCGGGTCGACGGGGCCGGTCACCGCATGGGCGACGCCCTGCTGGCCCCCGCCCTGCGGCGCAGCGCTTGCGCCTGGGCCGCCCGCCTGGGGCCGCCGCTCACCTGAGGCGCGCTTCGGGGCCGCTGCCTGGTTGGGCCCCGAGGCCGCCGCGTTCAGCCCGCCGCGCCGTTGCGCCAGCGCAGCTTGCGGTAGATGGTGTTGCGGCTGATGCCCAGCCGCTTGCTGGCCACCGAGATGTTGCCGCCAGCGGCCTCCAGGGCCTGGCGGATGACCTGCAGCTCCATCGCTTCCAGGGTGCCGCTCTCACCCTCGCCGGGAACGCCCAGCGGCGGGGCAGCTTCGCCCTGCGGCGCCTGGGCGACCGGCGCCTCGCGCAGCCCGCCGTCCTCGCCGCCCGGCTGGGCCGCGCCGGCCGCCGGCCGCGGGCCCGGGGCGCTCAGGCGGGGGCTGCGCTGCGCGTCCTCGATGAAGTCGTCCGAGAGGTGGTCCAGGGTGATGAGCGGCTCGTCGCCCGCCATGACCACGGCCGTGCGCAGCACATTGCCCATCTGGCGCAGGTTGCCGGGCCAGGGGTAGCGGGTCATCAGGTCGATGACGGTGGGCGCCAGGTCAGGCACACGCTGACTGCCCTTCTCGCGCTGCAGCAGCAGGCGGGCCAGGGCCAGCAGGTCGCTGCGTTCGCGCAGCGGCGGCAGCTTCACGGCCAGGCCGTTGAGGCGGTAGTAGAGGTCCTCGCGGAAGCTCTGCGCCTCGATCATCTCGCGCAGGTTGCGGTGGGTCGCGCTGATGACGGTGACATCGACCTCGATGGACTTGCTGCTGCCCAGCGGCGTGACCTGGCGCTCCTGGAGCACACGCAGCAGGCGGGCCTGCAGGGCCAGGGGCATGTCGCCGATCTCGTCGAGGAAGAGCGTGCCGCCGTGGGCCTGCGCGATCTTGCCGACCGCACCCTTGCGGCGCGCGCCGGTGAAGGCACCGTCGGCGTAGCCGAAGAGCTCCGATTCGATCAGCGTCTCGGGAATGGACGCGCAGTTCACCGCGATGAAGGGCTGGCGGGCGCGCGCCGAGTCCTGGTGGATCGCCCGGGCCAGCACCTCCTTGCCGGAGCCGGTCTCGCCCAGGATCAGGATGGGGATGTCGCGGTCCAGCACGCGCCGGACCTTGCCGATCACGGCCTCCATCTGCGGATCGCCCGTCTGCAGTGCGCGCAGGTTGGCCACGGGCACGCCGCCCTCGGCACCGCCGCGGCTGCGGGCGGGCTGGGCCCGCGGGGACGTGCCGGCCTCGGACGGTTCGGCGGCCGGGGCCGACATCAGGCGCCCCTCGTCTCCCGGTACCTCGGCCCCGGGCGGCAGGGCCTCGCCGATGCCGCGCGCCGCGCGCAGCGCGGTTTCCTGCAGCACCACGGCATCGCTGGCCTGGCCGTTGCGCTCGGGCGGGGGCAGGCCCTCGGGGGCCACCTCTTCCACGGGCTCCATGCTGTCGCCGCCCTCCTTGCTGCCCTGCCAGCCGCCATGCCAGGTCGGCCAGTTGCAGCGAGCCTGCACATGCACGGGCTGGCCGTTGGGCAGCAGCAGGCGCAGCGGGCCGGCCACCGGCGAGCGGAAGGCGTCGACGACCGCGCCGACCGGCGTGCCGAACAGGCTGGTCACGCTGTGCATGCGCACGGCGGCGCCGCTCATCTGCAGCAGGTCCAGCGCGCTGCGGTTGGCGCCGAGGATCTTGCCGTCGCGGCCGACCGCGACGATGCCCTCCATCAGCGTGCCGATGAACTCGGGCCGGCTGTGGAAGTGCAGGCGCATCGCGTGGCGGAAGTCCTCGTTCAGCCAGTGGTTCTCGATCATCCGCGCCGACATCTTCACCAGCGCCATCGTGTGCTGGTGGTAGCCGTGGTAGTCGCTGCTGACATCCAGCACGCCCAGGATGTTGCCGCGCGGGTCGAGGATGGGCGCCGCCGAGCAGGTCAGGAAGTGGTTGGCATGCATGAAGTGCTCGTCGGCATGCACGAGCGTGGGCGATTCGTCGATCAGCGCGGTGCCGATGGCGTTCGTGCCCTTGGCGCATTCCGACCAGTTCACGCCGGGCTGCAGGGCCACGCGCGAGGCGCGGTCGACGAACTCGTCATCGCCGATGCTGTGCAGGATGGTGCCCTGGGCATCGGTCAACAGCACCAGGCTCTGGGTGCGGACGATCTGCTCGAACAGCAGCTCCATGATCGGGGCGGCGTGCACGTAGAGGCGCTGGTTGCGCTCGCGCACCAGGCGCAGGTCGGAGCGGCCGAGCGGCGAGTAGTCCGGCGACTCGATGCGCCGCAGGCCCAGCGCGGCGCAGCGCTGGTGCGATTCCTCGATGGAATGCAGGTGCGGGCCGTCCAGCGCCAGGCTGGCGGCGATCGGTCGCTGCTGGAGCAGCTCGCGTTGCCGGCGGCTGGCGCTCAGCGCGGACGCGTTGGGGGGAATGCTGCTCATGGCCGATCTCCTCAGGCTGGTTGCGCCGTCTTCAGGACGCTGTGTGTCGGTCTTGTCGCAACGTTGTCAGCGTCGCGAGGGTCGCGCATGCTAGGCGAAGCGCGACGCTTGTTCAACTAGGACACGAATTGGTTGAAGCTGGAACAGTCGACTTGTGCCTGAGGATTCACCCGGGGGGGAGTGAACCATTTCGACGGCCCCCGCTCGGAACGCCCATGCCCCATGACGTCGCTCCGGCGGACCGGCCGGGGAGAATCGCCCGGGTCCTGTGGCATGCGCTTTGCACCCCCTGCCTTCCAGCGTTCAGACGCTTCGTTTTCTTGGCTCACCTTGATGGAGACACTGGTGTTTTCCCTGATTCAAAAGCCCGCGCATGCTCTGCGCCTCGTGGTTGGTGCCGCTGCCCTCGTGGTGTCGGGTGGGGTGTTCGCGCACGGTGACGTCACGCCCCAGGCGGTCGACGTCAGCACGCTGCCCAAGCTTGGCGACAAGTGGAGCCAAGAGAACCCCTACATCGGCAACAAGGAGGCGATCCGAGTCGGTTCCTCGGCCTACAACCAGAACTGCGCACGCTGCCACGGCCTCGAAGCCGTGTCCGGTGGCATCGCCCCCGACCTGCGCAAGCTCGACGCCGAGTGCGCGCCCAAGACCGATCCCAAGAAGAAGCAGGCTTGCGTCATCGAGTACAACGAGTACTACGTGACGACCGTGCTGAAGGGCCGCGTCCGCAACGGCGCCGTCTACATGCCGCCGTTCGACGGCATCCTGCCGCAGGAAGCCGTGTGGGCGATCAAGTCCTACCTGGAATCGCGTCGCGAGAAGCCGCTCTGATGAACGCCCCGGTCGCCGAGCTTATGGAACCCCGGGATCCGGCACGCCGTCGCGTGCTCGCCCGCGGACTCGCCGCAGCCCTCGGGCTGGGTCTGGGCGCTTCGGCGGCCCAGGCCGAGCCCGGTGATCTGGAGCTCATCCGCAAGCGCGGACTCATCACTGTCGCGGTCTACCAGGACCTGCCCCCCTTCCACGTGAAGGGCCAGGGCATCGACGTGTCCATCGCTGAAGCCCTGGCGGCTGCGCTCGGTCTCAAGCTCTCCTTGATGCCCTTCCAGGCCGACGAGGAGATGTCCGACGACCTGCGCCACATGGTCACCAAGGGCCACTACATGGGCTTCGGCCCGGCCGACCTGATGCTGCACGTGCCGGTCGACACCCGGCTCATGCAGGAGAACCCCGGGGTGCTGGCCTTCGCGCCGTATTACCGCGATCGGGTGGTCATCGCCCGCCGGACCGACAAGCTGTCCAAGCTGGAGCAGATGGCCGACCTCGGGAAGCGGCGCATCGCCGTGGCGGGCCAGTCGCTGGCCGGCTGGCTCGTCCTGGGCACCGACAACGGGGCCTACCGCGAACAGGCGGTCACGCGCTGGCCCGATGGCGTCGCGGCCGCGCAGGCGCTCAAGTCCGGCGAGTTCGACGTGGCGGCCGGTTCGGCCTCCGAGCTGGAGTCGGTGCTGTCCAAGGAGCCCGGCATCGTCATCGAGCCGATGCCCGTCCCTCGCGCCCCGAAGGACGGCTGGGTGATCGGCTGCGCCGTCAAGAAGTCGTCCACCGCACTGGCCCAGGCTGTGCAGGCGGCGATGAACACCCTGTCCGAAAGCGGCGAGCTGCAGAAGATCTTCAGCGCCGCCGGGGTGGGCTGGCGCAAGGTCTGAGACGCGCGCCGCAAGGCGCTGCGTGAGATCCGGAAGGGCCCCTGCGGGGGCCCTTTTTATTGCCCCTGTGCTTCGGGCTGGAGCAGGGCTCAGGGAAAACCTGCGCTATCGGTGGGCGGATTGCCCTCAGAAGATATGCAAGAGATTGCTGAAGTCTTTGGGTTGGGTCGACCGAAAGGCTTCATCTGCACCCCCTTAGCCCGCGGAGTCCGCCAGCCATGCAGAAAACCTTGCACATCAACCCGGAGAAGTGCACCGGCTGCCTTCAGTGCGAGATGGCCTGTTCCTACGAGAATTACGCCACCTACGCGCCGAGCAAGTCGCGCATCAAGGTCTTTGACTTCCACCACACCGGCCGCAAGGTGCCCTACACCTGCACCCAGTGCGACGAGGCGTGGTGCCTGCACGCCTGCCCGGTGGAGGCCATCACCCTCGACGCCGTGACCGGCGCCAAGATCGTGAGCGAGGCCACCTGCGTCGGCTGCAAGGTCTGCACGATCTCCTGCCCCTTCGGCACGATCAATTACGTGCAGGAGACGGGCAAGGTCCAGAAGTGCGACCTCTGCGGCGGTGAGCCGGCCTGCGCCGAAGCCTGCCCGACCGGCGCCATCACCTACATCGATGCCAACTGGACCGGCCTGAACAAGATGCAGGCCTGGGCGGACAAGCTCGGCAACCAGACTGCATAAGGAGAGCATTGCAATGTCCTGGGCTGGAAAGATCCTCCGCGTCAACCTGAGCACTGGCGCCATTCGCCGCGAGCCGCTGAAGATGGAGTGGGCCAAGGCCTACCTCGGCTCCCGCGGCCTGGCGTCCAAGTACCTGATTAGCGAAATCGACCCCAAGGTCGATCCGCTGTCCCCGGAGAACAAGCTGATCTGGGCCACCGGCCCGCTGACCGGCACCATGGCCTCCACCGGCGGCCGCTACACCGTCGTCACCAAGGGCCCGCTGACCGGGGCCATCGCCTGCTCCAACTCGGGCGGCTACTGGGGCGCCGAGTTCAAGTTCGCCGGCTGGGACATGGTGATCTTCGAGGGCAAGTCGCCGAAGCCCGTCTACCTGTCCATCGAAGACGACCAGGTCGAGCTGCGTGACGCGGCCCACCTGTGGGGCAAGTCGGTCTGGGAGACCGAGGAAACCATCAAGAAACAGCATCAGGATCCGCTGGTGCGCGTTTCCAGCATCGGCCTGGCTGGCGAGAACGGCGTGCTGTATGCCGCCGTCGTGAACGACCTGCACCGCGCGGCCGGCCGCTCGGGCGTCGGCGCCGTGATGGGCAGCAAGAACCTCAAGGCCATCGCAGTGCGCGGCACCCAGGGCGTCGGCAACATCCGCGACCCCAAGGGCTTCATGAAGGCCACCTTCGAGAAGAAGAAGATCCTGGCCGACAACGCTGTCACCGGCCAGGGCCTGCCGACCTACGGCACCCAGGTGCTGATGAACGTGATCAACGAGATCGGCGCCTCGCCGACCCGCAACCACCGCGAGGTGCAGTTCGAGGGCGCGAAGGACATCTCGGCCGAGGCCATGGCCACGCCGCGCGCCAGCGACGGCAAGCCGCAGCTGGTAACCAACCAGGCCTGCTTCGGCTGCACCATCGCCTGCGGTCGCATCAGCAAGATCGATCAGACGCACTTCTCGGTGCAGAACAAGCCGCAGTACTGGGGCGCCACCGGCGGCCTCGAATACGAAGCGGCCTGGGCCCTGGGCAATGCCAACGGCGTCAGCGACCTGGAGGCCCTGCAGTACTGCAACACCCTGTGCAACGAGCAGGGCATGGATCCGATCTCCTACGGCGCCACCATCGGGGCCGTCATGGAGCTCTACGAGATCGGCGCGCTGACCCGCGAGCAGATCGGCATCGACGCGCCCTTCGGCTCGGCCGAGGCCCTGGTCAAGCTGACCGAGATGACGGCGCAGGGCGTCGGCTTCGGCAAGGAGATCGGCCTGGGCTCCAAGCGCCTGTGCGAGAAGTACGGCCACCCCGAGCTGAGCATGAGCGTCAAGGGCCAGGAGTTCCCGGCCTACGACTCGCGCGGCATCCAGGGCATGGGCCTGACCTACGCCACCTCCAACCGCGGCGCCTGCCACCTGCGCAGCTACACCGTGGCCTCCGAGGTGCTGGGCATCCCGGTCAAGACCGACCCGCTGACCGCCGACGGTAAGCCCGAGCTGGTCAAGGCCTTCCAGGACGCGACCGCCGTCTTCGACTCGGCCGGCATCTGCGTCTTCACCAGCTTCGCCTGGGGCCTGGCCGATGTGCAGCCGCAGGTCGCGGCGGCCTGCGGCGAGGAGTTCACGCTCGACAACCTCAACGAGATCGGCGAGCGCATCTGGAACATGGAGCGCGAGTTCAACAACGCCGCCGGCTTCACCGCCAAGGACGACACCCTGCCGCCGCGCCTGCTGAACGAGCCGGCCAAGACCGGCCCGGCCACCGGCCTGGTCAACAAGCTGCCGGAGATGCTGCCCAAGTACTACGCCATCCGCGGCTGGGACACCGAGGGCCGTCCCCTGCCCGAGACCCGGGCCCGGCTCGGCCTGTGAGCCTCGCGCGCTGAGCGCTTGCAGCCCCCGGGCTGAACGAATCCCCGGCAGGCCGCCGCACGCCGGCCGGGGCAGGGCGGACAAGGCCACTTGATCCGCCCTTTGTCTTGTCTGAACGCTTGATTCCTGGAGACGAGCGATGCGTCACCTCATCCTCGGGGCCGGCCCGGCCGGCGTGATCGCCGCCGAGACGATCCGCAAGTACTCGCCCTACGACACGATCACCCTCGTCGGTGACGAGCCCGAGCCGCCCTACTCGCGCATGGCCATCCCCTACCTGCTGATCGGCAAGGTCGGCGAGGACGGCACCTACCTGCGCCGCAGCGAGGCCAACTTCCGCGAGCAGGCCATCCAGGTGCTGCGCCAGCGGGCGGTCCGCATCGACGCCGCAGGCAAGACCGTCACGCTCGACAACGGCAGCATCCTGGGCTACGACAAGCTGCTGATCGCCACCGGCAGCCAGCCGGTACGCCCGCCCATCCCGGGCATGGACCTGCCCGGCGTGCACCCCTGCTGGACCCTGGAGAACGCCCGTGCCATCGCCGCCCTGGCCCAGCCCGGCGCGCGCGTGCTGCAGATGGGCGCCGGCTTCATCGGCTGCATCATCATGGAAGCCCTGGCCCTGCGCGGCGTCCAGCTGACCGTGGTGGAGATGGGCGACCGCATGGTCCCGCGCATGATGGGCCCGACCGCCGGCACGATGATCAAGACCTGGTGCCAGAAGAAGGGCGTGCAGGTCTTCACCAGCACCCGGGTCGAGGCCATCCGCCCGGCCGGCGCGGCCGCCCCGGCCCCGGCCGAAGCCGGCGGCCTGCTCGACAAGGTCAAGGGCTTCCTCGGCCTGGGCGCCGCCGCCGCACCCGCCCCGGCCGCCCCTGCGCCGGCCGACGGCCCGATGCAGGTCCAGCTCTCCAACGGGCAGACCCTGGAGGTCGACCTCGTCATCAGCGCCACCGGGGTCAAGCCCAACGTGGCCTTCCTCCAGGACAGCGGCCTGAAGATCGACGGCGGCATCGTGGCCGATGAGCGCCTGCGCACCAACCTGCCCGACGTCTACACCGCCGGCGACTGCGCGGCCGCCTACGACCTGGCCACCAAGCGCCATGTGGTCAGCGCCATCCAGCCCAATGCGGCCGACCAGGCCTATGTCGCTGCCATGAACATGATCGGCCGCGACACCGTGCTCAAGCGCGTGCCGCAGATCAATGTGCTGGACACCCTGGGGCTTATCTCCGCCAGCTTCGGCGCCTGGGACGGCGTGCCCGGCGGCGAGCAGGTCGAGCTGCTGGACGAGGCCAACTACAAGCTGCTGAGCCTGCAGTTCGACGCCGGCGAGCGCCTGGTGGGCTGCAACAGCATCGGCTGGACCGACCATGTCGGCGTGATGCGCGGCCTGGTCGAAGGCCGGGTTCGCCTGGGCGAATGGAGGGCCAAGCTCAAGGCCGACCCGACCCGCCTGATGGAGGCCTACCTCGCCCAGGCCCAGGCGCAGTCGGCCTGGGCCACCGCCCGACCGCACTGAGGGTGCAGGATCGCAGCGCGTCCCCGGCGGCTGCGGCTCGCGCCTTGCGCCGCACAGGTCCCGCCGGCCTGCGCGGCGTCTTCGTCTTCCGCGATGCTCGCGCCGGCCTGACCCGCCGCTGCGCCCCGCCCGACCCATGCAGATCACCTTCAAGCTCTACGCCTCGCTGACCGACCACCTGCCGCCTGAAGCCCGGCGCAGCAACCAGGTCGTGATCGAGGTGCCGGACGAGGCCACCCTGGCCCAGATCATCGAGCCCTACGCCCTGCCCATGCGCCTGGTGCATCTGGTGCTGATCAATGGCGTCTACGTCCCCCCCGAGGAGCGCGCCACCCGCCGTCTGAAACCCGGCGACACCCTCGCCATCTGGCCCCCCATCGCGGGTGGGTGAGGCAGGACACGACGGGGTCCCTGCGGACCCCGTCGTGCCTGCCGAACCGACCGAGCTCTGCGAGGTCGTGGGCGAGGCAGCCCATCAGCGGGTCCCTGCGGACCCCGTCGTGCCTGCCGAACCGACCGAGCTCCATTCCCATCCCATGCAATCCGCCTACCCCGAGCACTTCGAACGTGACATGGCCTGCACCGAGGCCGAGTGGCTGGGCTGGCTGCCGGGCGCCGTGCGATCTCATGTGCTGAGCTTGGGCCCCGGCCGTGCGCTGGTGCAGATCGACGCGGGCGAGCTCGCGCTCAGCTGGTCGCCGCTGCCGCCCCGCCGGATCGCGCTGCTGACCCTGCCGCGCCTGGCGGTGCGCTTCCAGTTCACCGGTCTGGACGCCGCGTCCCGGCTGGCCTTCATGCGTCCCTTCGATCTCTGGATGCAGCGCGGAGGCGGCTGAGGCCGGCCGGCGGGGCCGGGCCTGTGTCGCCGGTTTAAGCTCGCCCCCCCAGTGCCCGCGCGATGTCCCGACGATGAACGCTCCTTCCCCCCCCGCCGAACTTGCCGGTCGCCGGCTGGTGCTCGCCCTGTCCGGCGGCGTGGCCTGCTACAAGGCCGCCGAGCTGCTGCGCCTGCTGGGCAAGGCCGGCGCCGAGGTGACGGTGGCGATGAGCGAGGCGGCCCAGCACTTCATCGGCGTGGCGACGATGCAGGCCCTGTCCGGCCGGCCGGTGCACACCACGGCCTGGGATGCCGCCACCCCCAACCACATGCCGCACATCGTGCTGGGCCGCGAGGCCGAGGCCCTGCTGATCGCGCCGGCCAGCGCCGACCTGATCGCCCGCCTGGCCCAGGGCCGTGCCGACGAGCTGATCAGCCTCACCGCCCTGGCCCGTCCCCGCGAGCGCTGCGCCCTGCTCGTGGCCCCGGCCATGAACCGCGAGATGTGGAGCCACCCGGCCACCCAGCGCAACCTGGCCCAGCTGCGTGCCGACGGCGCCGAGATCCTCGGCCCCGATCACGGCGAGCAGGCCTGCGGCGAAACCGGTGACGGCCGCATGCTGGAACCGCAGGCCCTGCTGGATGCCGTGATCGCGCACTTCCGGCCCAAGCAGCTTGCGGGTTGCGAGCTGCTGATCACCGCCGGCCCGACCTTCGAGCCCATCGACCCGGTGCGCGGCCTGACCAACCGCTCCAGCGGCAAGATGGGTTTCGCCCTGGCCCGTGCCGCGGCCGAGGCCGGCGCCCGCGTCACCCTGGTGGCCGGTCCGGTGCACCTGCCCACGCCGGCCGGCGTGCAGCGCGTGGACGTGCAGACCGCCGACGACATGCTGCACGCCGTGCTGCCGCGCGCGCAGGCGCTGGGCCGGCAGGGCGTCTTCATCGCCACCGCGGCCGTGGCCGACTGGCGGCCCGCCGCGCTGGCGCCGCACAAGCTCAAGAAGAACGGCAAGAAGGTGCCGCCGCAGCTGGAGCTGAGCGAGAACGAGGACATCCTGGCCCGCGTCGCGGCCCTGCCCGCACCGCCCTTCTGCGTGGGCTTCGCGGCCGAGAGCGAGCATCTCGAAGCCCATGCCCGCGAGAAGCTGCTGCGCAAGAAGCTGCCGCTGGTCGTCGGCAACCTCGGCCCGGCCACCTTCGCCCGTGACGACAACAGCCTGCTGCTGGTCGACGCCCAGGGCGCTGCGCCGCTGCCGGCCGATGGCTCCAGCGCCGACAAGCGCGTGCTGGCCTGCGCCCTGGTGGCCGAGATCGCCCGCCGTCGCATGGCCTGGCTGCAGGCCTGAGAGGGCCGGCCGCGGGGGGCGGCCGCGGGGGCCGCGGCCCGGCGCCCCCGGACGTGCCGCCGCGTCGTTCCGGGCAAGAAAAAGCCCCCGGCGTCCGGAAGACGGCGGGGGCTTTTCGCGAGAGGATGGTGCCGGTGAAGAGAGTCGAACTCCCGACCTTCGCATTACGAATGCGCTGCTCTACCAACTGAGCTACACCGGCAACAAGCCCGCGAGTATAGCCCGAGCAAGCTCCCCGACTGTCAGCCGCGGACCACGCTCAGCCCATCAGCCCATCAGCCCATCAGCCCATCAGCCCGCGGCCGGCGTCGGTCGACAGCGCCTCCCGGGTGCGCACCGGCAGCACGTGGTGGGGCAGGCCGCCCAGGCGGGCCTCGCTGTGGATGCCTGGCGCATGGGTGCGCACGCTGCCGAAGACGGTGGCGAAGGCCACATCCGCCGCATCGCGGCCGGTGGCCAAGCGCATCAGGCCCATCGGGATGGCGGTGCCGGACGGGTCGAAGAGATACCAGCGGTCGCCGAGGTAGGCCTCCACGTAGGCATGGAAGTCCGGCGGGCCCAGGGCGGGGTCGGCCCCGTAGTCGGTGGCGGACACGAAGCGCGCCGGGATGTTCAGGGCACGGCACAGGGCGATCATCAGGTGCGCGAAGTCGCGGCACACGCCGACCCGCGACTGCAGGGTGTCCAGCGCCGAGGTCGCCGAGTTCGAGCTGTTCGGCACGAAGCGCATGTGCTGCTGCACCCAGGCCTGGACCGCCTGCACGCGGCCGTGGCCCTGGCGGTGTCCGCCGAAGAGCTGGCAGGCCATCGCGGTCAGCTGGTCGGACTGACAGTAGCGGCTGGGGTAGAGGTAGGCCAGGACCTCGGCAGGCAGGCGGCAGACCGGCACCTCGCCGATCCCCGCCGGGTCGCTGCGGTGGTGCTCGATGTCCACGCTGGCCGCGTAGTGCAGCAGCAGCTCGCCCGGCTGGGCCCGCAGCCGCAGGCTGCGGTTGCCGGTGGCCGGATCCAGGGCCATGCGCGGCGCGATCGGCTGGCTCAGCCGCAGGCTCTCCGAGAGCACCGTCTGGCAGGCCGTGTTCGCGGCATGGATCTGGAAGATGAAATCGGCGCCTGGGGCGCCGATCTCGTAGCGCAGGTCGACGCGAAGGTTCATGCGCACGCCCGTCCGGACGGTGCCGCAGGCGCCGCTCGGCGGGCAGGGGGAAGGAAGGCTCAAGGGTCCAGGAGGCCGGCCCCGGTTCACGGGCGGCCCAGCAAGCGCACCGGCGGACCGGTGGGGCAGGGCCGGGAACGTCGACGGCCGGGGCCGGCCGCCGGCCCCGGCCTTCGGAAGACAGGCCTGTCGCGCCCGGCACGGAGCCGGGTCGCACAGGACGATGCGGCACTGTAGTCCCTGGGTCCGCGGGGCCCCGTGGCGGGGCGTACCGATGCCGCAACAGCGGCCCGCCCGCCGTTCAGGCGGGGTCGCCGCGCTTGCGGAACACGTCCTGGCCGGCGTGGCGCGTGCCCAGCAGGCGGGCCACCAGCATCTCCCACAGGCCCATGGCCTGGCGGTGCTCCTCGTCGCTGTCGAACAGCGCGCGCGCAGGCGGCTGCGGCAGGGTCTGGCGGATCTCGTCGCGGAGTTCGTCCCAAAGATTCATCGCATGCAGCCTCGGGAGATGGGGCTTCGCCGGCTCCGGACACGAAAAAGCCCCGTCGGGCGGGGCTTTCGGATGTCGATCAGGCCGGAGTCGGCGGCTGTTCGGGTGGCGGAGAGAGCGGGATTCGAACCCGCGGTGGGCTGTTAACCCACACACGCTTTCCAGGCGT
>CAYSQO010000025.1:0-26160 GCA_964433315.1 uncultured Rubrivivax sp. | reverse complement strand
GGCCTGACCTGCGACCCGGTCGGCGGCCTGGTGCAGATCCCCTGCATCGAGCGCAACGCCATCGCCTCGGTCAAGGCCCTGAACGCCGCCCGCATGGCCCTGCGCGGCGACGGCAGCCACCACGTCAGCCTGGACCAGGTCATCCGCACCATGCGCGAGACCGGCGCCGACATGCAGACGCGCTACAAGGAAACCTCGCTCGGCGGGCTGGCGGTGCATATCGTGGCCTGCTGAGGGGCCGCGCCCCGCTGGCTACACTGCCCGCGGCTCGGACCTGCGGTGACACGGGCCCGACCGGCGATGCGGCGCCGGCCGCCACGAATGCGCCCCCGGCCCCCGCGGCCGGCCGGACGCCCTGCCCGCTTCGAACGATCCCGGCCCGCGCCCGCGGTGCCGCCAGCCGCCATGCTCGACACCCTTGAAGCCCTGGCCCCCCGCGCGGCGGCGGTGCTGCCCGCGTCCACCGCGCACTGGTCGCTGCGCGGCGTGGTGGAACGCTCGGAGAAGCTGGCCCTGCGCCAGGACGTGGCCGAGGCGCCGCAGCGCAGCCGCGATGCCGGGGTGATGCTCAGCGTCATCGACGGCGGCCAGGGCTTCGCGGCCACGGCCGATACCTCGGAGGCCGGCCTGGCCGCCGCCTTCCGGCGCGCCCATGCCCTGGCCCGGGCGGCCGCCGGCCGGGCGGTCTTCGACTTCGGCGGCTACGCCCCGCCGCGTGCGGCCGGCCGCTATGCCAGCCCGGTGCAGAAGCCCCTGGCCAGCGCGGACCTGGCCCGGCGGCTGGACTGGCTGCGCGGCTGGAGCCAGGCCGCGCAGGTCGATGCGCGGGTGGTCGACCGCGCCGCCAGCCTGTGGAGCGTGGCCACCGAGCAGCTGCAGCTCGACAGCGCCGGCAGCCGCATCGAGCAGCGCTGGAGCTTCCTGACCCCCTCGCTCGGCGTGACCGCGCGCGCCGGCAGCGTCACCCAGGTGCGCACCCATGCCGGCCAGTACAACGGCTGGTGCCAGCAGGGCGGCCTGGAGGTGCTGGATCGCGCCGGCCTGGACCATGCGGCCGCCCGGGTGGCCCGCGAGGCGGTGGAGCTGGCCCTGGCCCCGTCCTGCCCCAGCGGCAGCATGGACCTGCTGCTGATGCCGGACCAGATGATGTTGCAGATCCACGAGTCCATCGGCCATCCGCTGGAGCTGGACCGCATCCTGGGCGACGAGCGCAACTTCGCCGGCACCAGCTTCGTGACGCCGGACATGTTCGGCCACTACCGCTACGGCAGCGAGCTCCTCAATGTCAGCCACGACCCGACCCAGGCCTTCGAGTTCGCGAGCTTCGGCTTCGACGACGAGGGCCGGCCGGCCACCCGCGAGATGATCATCGAGGCCGGCATCCTCCAGCGCCCCCTGGGCGGCCACCTGAGCGAGGCCCGCGCCCGCGCCGCCGGCCTGCCGCTGCAGGGCGTGGCCACCGCCCGCGCCTGCAGCTGGAACCGCGCCCCCATCGACCGCATGAGCAACCTCAACGTGGAACCCGGCGGCAGCACCCTGGCCGAGATGATCGAAGCCACCGAGTACGGCGTGCTGATGCGCACCAACTGCTCCTGGAGCATCGACGACTCGCGCAACAAGTTCCAGTTCGGCTGCGAGCATGGTCAGGTGATCCGCCACGGCCGCCTGGCCGAGGTGGTGCGCACGCCCAACTACCGCGGCATCAGCGCGACCTTCTGGCGTTCGCTGGCCCAGGTCGGCGACGCCAGCACCTTCGAGGTGATGGGCACGCCCTACTGCGGCAAGGGCGAGCCGGCCCAGGTCATCCGCGTCGGCCATGCCGCGCCGGCCTGCCGCTTCCGCGACGTCGACGTGTTCGGAGCCGCCCGATGAGCCCCTCGATGCGCGACCCCTCGCCCGCGACCGGCCCGGCCGGCCTGATCGACGAAGCCGGCTTCCAGGCCCTGGCCGAGGGCCTGTGCCTCAGCGTGCCGGCCGGCTGCGACCGCGTCGGCCTGAGCCTGGAGGCCGAGGCCAGCGACTTCCTGCGCTTCAACCACGGCGCATTGCGCCAGGCCACTGCCGTCGTGCAGGCCGAGGCCACGGTCAGCGTGGTGCGCGGCCTGCGGCGCGCCCAGGCCAGCACCACGCTCAGCGGCGACGTGGACCGCGACCTGGCCCTGCTGCGCGCCGAGCGCGACGCCCTGCTGGCCGACCTGGAACACGTGCCCGAGGACCCCTGGCTGGCCCTGCCCGACGCCCCCGCCCGCAGTCGCCGCGACGACCGCGGCGCGCTGCCGACGGCCGAGCAGGTGATCGCCCAGACCACCGGCCACGCCGAGGGCCTGGACTTCGTCGGCTTCTACGCCGGGGGCCCGGTGCTGCGCGCGCAGGCCGACAGCCTGGGCTCGCGCCACTGGCACCGCAGCGAGAGCTTTCTCTACAGCTGGTGCGGCTATCACCACGGCGACAAGGCCGTGAAGCAGGAGCTGGCCGGCACCCGCTGGCAGGAGGCCGAGTTCGCCGCCCGCGTGCAGCAGACCCGCGAGCGCCTGCCCCTGCTCGCCCGCGAACCCCACGCCCTGCCGCCCGGCCGCTACCGCGCCCTGCTGAGCCCCGCGGCCATGGTGGAGATCCTGGGCACCCTGGGCTGGATGGGCTTCGGCCTGCAGGCGCGGCGCAGCGGCGTGTCGCCCCTGGGCCGGCTGGCCGCCGGCGAACAGGCGCTGGATGCGCGCTTTCATCTCAGCGAGGACTTCGCCGCGGGCATCGCCCCGGGCTTCACCGCCGAAGGCTTCACCCGGCCGGCGCGGGTGCCGCTGATCGTCGCGGGCCGCGTGCCGGCCGAGGGCGGCACGCTCAACGCCCCGCGCTCGGCCCGCGAGTACGGCCTGCCGCCCAATGGCGCGCGCGCCGAGGAATTCCCCGAGGCCCTGCACCTGGCCCCCGGCCAGCTGCCCGCGGCCGAAGCTCTGCAGGCCCTGGGCACCGGCCTGTACATCAGCAACCTCTGGTACCTGAACTACAGCGACCGCCAGGCCTGCCGCCTGACCGGCATGACCCGCTTCGCCAGCTTCTGGGTGGAGGACGGCCAGCTGGTGGCCCCGCTGCCGGTGATGCGCTTCGACGACGAGGTGCCACGCCTCTTCGGCGAAGGCCTGCTCGACCTGACGGACCAGGCCGAGCAGGTGCCGCACAACGACACCTACGGCGGCCGCATGCTGGCCTCCATCACCACGCCAGGGGCGCTGGTGGACGGGTTCCGGCTCACGCTCTGAGATCAGGCGAGCTATTCCCGCCGGGTGGAGGGGATTTCAGGAATCTCCTGCGCCCGACGCGATCTGGTCCCGCAGCCAAGCTGAAAACTGAGCCTCACTGAGCGGTTCCTTCTCGACCCGCCATTCATCCAGATAACGGTCGATCATCCGGGCCCAAGATTGCAGCCGGCCGGTCGGATCGCTTCCTGAGAGCAGCGCTTGGTGCAGCATGGCCTTGATCGCACCCTCGAGCTGGGCCAAGGTCAGATGGCCGCTCAGATAATCGTTTGCAAGCCTGTTCAGCAGACCTAGATTCTCTGGGTAAGCTTGCTGGTGCGCAGTTTTTTCGGGAAACATCGATGGATTGGTATGCGGTTTTGACTCAGCAGTTTGACAAAAGAGGCACCACCCCGTTTTCACGCTGCAACAGAAACCTTACCCCTCATCAGAGGGCTTGATCCTGACGCCGGCCGCCCTGCGGTCGGCGCGATGCGCAAGTCATGGGCGACCACGGCGCATGGTCCCACCCCGGGGGACGGGCGCGGGAATCCCACCCTCGCTTGATCCTGGGTGACCTGGTCACTTACGCCCGGGATGGGCGGCCGTAGGATGGGGGCGTCAGTTTTCACAATCGGAGATCCACCATGCGCACGTCCCGACCTTCATCTTCGCCGGCGGCCCGCCGGCCTGTCCTCTGCTCGCTAGGCCAGGGCCTGTGGGCCGGCCTGCTGCTCGCCGCAATGTCAGCGGCCGGCGCCCATCCGAACGGGCCGGAGCCGACGGGCCCGCACCGCATCCTGCTGAGCAATGCCGCGGGGGAGCAGGTGGAGCTGGGCCGCGTGAGCTTCGAGCCGGCCGGCGAGGGCCGCTGGCGCTTCAAGGTGAAGCTGGATGCCGACCGGACCTCGGAGCATTTCCTCGCGATGCGGCCGTTCAAGTGCCTGACCGGCCCGAAACAGCAGATCTGCCATTTCCCCTACGAGGTCGAGCCGGTGATCAGCCGCTCGGATCTGGTACCACTGGAGTACGCCCTGATGTTCCTGCACAAGAAGCCGCCGGTACCGCACATCAGCAGCCGCAACGGTCATTACTACCGGCTGCGCTGGGTGGAGGCGGGAGGCCTGCTGCTCGAGGGACGGCTGCACGATGTCGACATGGACCCCATCATCGCCCCCAAGGGCAATCCGGAGCGGCCGATCGTGCCGGCCGATCTGGCCGAGGCGGACGAGAACTCGCACTGGATGACCCGGCTGCGGATCGAACCCCTGGCGACCGCGAAGTAATCGCCTTACCCCTCATCAGAGGGCTTGATCCTGGCGCCATCCGCCTTGCCGCCAGCGCGATTGGAAAAACATGGACGACCACGGAGCATGGCTCCATCCGGGGGACGGACACGAGAACCCCCGTTTGATCCTGGGTTAACCCCTTCACTGAATCCCGGGGCGGGCGGTCCTGGGTTGGGGGCCGCTGGGCATGCAGGCGTCGGGCCGTGGCCAGCTTGGCTTGCAGGGCCTGGCTCAGTGCGCCACCGTCTTCGGCGCCCTTCCTCTGCACGACACGGATGACGCGACCCAGCAGCTTGCGCAGCTTCTTGACTCGGCCGCGCATGCGCCTGAACTGCTTGGGGTGCGCGTAGTGGCCCGCCTGGGCGTCGGCCGCCTTGCCGCCCCTCGCGTAGCTCTGGCGAAGCGCAACACTGTCGGCCCGCGCGGCTTACACGAGGTGCTCGTGCCCGGTTGAGCAGGCGGCTGTAGGTGGGGTGAGCGATGGCTTTGTACTGCGCCGTAGTGTCGATGACCACGGTAGCAAGGCGGGTGCCGCACAACGACACCTACGGCGGCCGCATGCTGGCCTCCATCACCACGCCAGGGGCGCTGGTGGACGGGTTCCGGCTCACGCTCTGAGCCCGGGGCGACGGCAGGCCGGGGTGCCCAGGCGTGGGGCGCACGGCAAGTCGGCCTCGCCTGGATCGCTCGAACAGCGGGGGATGGACCGCGCTTTGGCGGGCTTCAAGGCTGCGGCGCCCGCATAACAATGTGCGGGCGCGTGAGCTCCGGGCCGTTCCCGGCAGGCGGCCTTTCCCACGCCGCACGGCCGGCACCAAGGAGTCCGGCGCCGAATGAAGCCTTCGCCCCCGCGCCGCGGCAGCCACCGCACCCACCTGACGCTCTTCCTCGGCGGCTTTGCCGGGCTGTTGGTGGTCGGCATGTCCCTTTGGATGCATGTGCAGCAGTCTGTGCATGTCCGCAGCGCGGCCGGGGTGGCGCTGCAGTCGGTCGCCAGTGGTGCCGCCCAGGCGCTCAGCAGCGGGCTGGAGCTCAGCCTGCACGAAGCCAAGGTCCTGGCTGCGGCCGAGGATCTGTGGGCCCGCGGGCTGGACACCCCCGAAGCCGGTGCGGCCCTGGCCCGCCATCAGTCGCTCCGCGAGGGCAAGGCCTGGATCGGCGTGGCCGACACCCAGGGCCGGGTGCGGCAAGCCACCGGAGGCCTGCTGATGGGACAGGATGTGAGCCAGCGGCCCTGGTTCACCGCAGGCCAGCAGGGCCCGCACATCGGCGATGTGCATCCTGCCCGGCTGCTGGCCGCGCTGCTGCCGGCGCCGGCCGACGGCGAGACCCTGCGCTTCGTCGACTTCGCCGCCCCCATCGTCGTGAAGGGCCGCCCCCTGGGCGTGCTCGGCATCCATGGCAACTGGGCCTGGACCGCCACCCTGCTCGACCGCATGCTGCCCGCTGCTGCACGCCAGGCCGGGGTGGAGCTGCTGGTCTACAACCGCCGTGGCGAGCTGATCCAGACGCCCGGCGGCCTGCGCGGCGGCGGCCGCGACAAGCAGATCAGCCCGGCCGAACTGCAGGCGCTCAGCGGCCACGGCCCGCGGGTCAGCCGCTGGGCCGACGGTCGGGACCGCCTGGGCGTCGTGCTGCCCCTCGCCGGCCCTTCCCTGGCCGACGCCCTGGGCTGGCATGTCGTGGCCCGGCAGGACCTGGCCCACGCGGACGCCGCACTGGAGGCAGGCACCGGCCAGGTCGTGGTCGCCGGCCTGCTGATGAGCGTGCTGGCCGTGCTGGCGATCGGCTGGATCAGCGGCCACCTCACCGAGCCCCTGCGTCAGATTGCCGCCGTCGCCAGCCGCATCGAGGCCGGCGCCCTGGCGCTGCCGATGCCGCAGTTCCCCAAGGGCAGCCGCGAGCTCGATGAGCTGGCGCGCGCGCTCGACAGCATGAAGCGCCGCCTCTTCGGCCTGCACCAGGCCATGGAGGCGCAGGTGCGCGAGCGCACCGAGGCGCTGGAGCGGGCCAATGCCGAACTGGCGCATCTCTCGCAGACCGATCCGCTGACCCGCCTGCTCAACCGCCGCGGCCTGGAGCCCCGGCTGCAGCAGGCCCTGGTGCTGACCCATCGCCACCGCGGGGCCCTGAGCCTGCTGCTGATCGACATCGACCACTTCAAGCGGGTCAATGACCTGCACGGCCACACCGTGGGCGATCGCGTGCTGCTGGCCCTGGCCGACCAGCTGCGCGACGGCTTCCGGGCGGCCGACATCGTCGCCCGGCTCGGCGGCGAGGAGTTCCTTGTCGTGCTGACCGACAACGGCACGCACCGCGCGCAGCGCATCGCCCAGGCCCTGGTCGAAAGCGTGGCGCAGCGCGAGTTCCCGGAGGTCCGGCGGATCACGCTGAGCATCGGCGTGGCCGGCACCGATGCGGTCGGCTTCGATGGGGAGGCGCTGATCCACGCCGCCGACCAGGCCCTCTACGAAGCCAAGCGCGGCGGCCGCAACCGGGTGGCCTGCTTCCCGCTGCCGGCGGGCCCGGCAGAACCCGGTACCGAAGGCCCTCCAGGGGGGCCGGCCGAGGACGCCCGCCCGGTGCCCGGCACCGCGGCCGGAGCGCAGCTGCACGCCTGAACCCCGGCCCTGGCCTCGGCCCCAGCCCGCGCGACCGGACCGCCACGGGGCCGTGCGGCAGGCCACGGACCGAGCGATCCACGCCCGGGCAGGCCCCTGCCTCATTCGGCATCAAGGAGACCCGGGGCCCTTCCGGCTCAAGCACTTGGCGGCACTGCCCAGGACTTGACCCCAAGCTTGTCCACAGCATCCGGGGACAAGTCAGACCGTGTGAGGCCGCCTGGGCGGCTCGGTCTCCAGGGCACGGTCCGGAAACGAAAAAGCCCCGCAGTGCGGGGCTTGGAGATCTTGGCGGAGTCGGAGGGATTCGAACCCTCGATGCACGTTTTAGCGCGCATACTCCCTTAGCAGGGGAGCACCTTCGGCCACTCGGTCACGACTCCGGCGAAGACTCGGGATTATGCCGTAAATCGGCGCGGCCACATCGCGCCTTGCGGCCTCGGCGTTGCATTCCTGCCCTGACCGCCCCAAGCGCCCCGCCCTCTTGTGCCCCGAAGGACTGCGTGGGGCGGGTGCTGGCCCCAGGACGTGCGGCCCGCCCCTGAATGCCCGAGGGGACCCTAGGCCGCAAGGCCTCGGGTCCCCTCGGGGTCAGGCGCGAGGCGGCCGCGTCAGCGGCCGGCCGCCCGGCGTGGCCTCAGGCCGCGGCCTGGTCCAGGTCGAAGGCCTTGTGCAGCGCGCGCACGGCCAGCTCCATGTACTTCTCGTCGATCACCACGCTGGTCTTGATCTCGCTGGTGGTGATCATCTTGATGTTGATGTTCTCCTCGCTCAGGGCGCGGAACATCGTGCTGGCCACGCCGGCGTGCGAGCGCATGCCGATGCCGACGATCGAGACCTTGGCGATCTTGGCGTCGCCCACCACGTCGGCGGCACCCAGTTCCTGCGCGACGCCGCCCTTGAGCAGCTCCACAGTGCGCTGGAAGTCGTTGCGGTGCACGGTGAAGCTGAAGTCCGTCTTGCCCTCGTGGGAGACGTTCTGCAGGATCACGTCGATGTCGATGTTGGCCGCGGCCACGGGGCCGAGGATCTTGGAGGCAATGCCCGGCTTGTCGGGCACGCCCACCACGGTGATCTTGGCTTCGTCGCGGTTGAACGCGATGCCGGACACGACAGCCTTTTCCATCTTCTCGTCTTCCTCGAAAGTGATCAGCGTGCCCGAACGGGCCTCTTCATCGACCGGAATGTCCCAGGGGGTGAAGCTCGACAGCACGCGCATCGGCACGCGGTACTTGCCGGCGAATTCGACCGAGCGGATCTGCAGCACCTTGCTGCCGAGGCTGGCCATTTCCAGCATCTCCTCGAAGGAGATGGTCTGCAGGCGGCGGGCTTCCGGCACCACGCGCGGGTCGGTGGTGTAGACGCCGTCGACGTCGGTGTAGATCAGGCACTCGTCGGCCTTCATGGCGGCGGCCACGGCCACGGCCGAGGTGTCGCTGCCGCCACGGCCGAGGGTGGTGATGTGGCCCGCGTCGTCGATGCCCTGGAAGCCGGTGATGACCACCACCCGGCCGGCGGCCAGGTCGGCGCGCACGCGGACGTCGTCGATGGACTCGATGCGGGCCTTGGTGTAGCTGCTGTCGGTGCGCACCGGCACCTGCCAGCCGGTGTAGCTGACCGAGGGCACGCCCTCGGCCTGCAGCGCCAGGGCCAGCAGGCCGACGGAGACCTGCTCGCCGGTGCTGGCGATCATGTCGAGCTCGCGGCGGGCGGACGCGCTGCGTGCATCGGGCAGCAGTTCCTTGGCGAGGCCGAGCAGGCGGTTGGTTTCACCGCTCATCGCCGAGGGCACGACGATCAGCTGGTGACCCGCGCCGACCCACTTGGCGACGCGCTTGGCGACACTGCGGATGCGCTCGGTCGAGCCCATCGAGGTGCCGCCGTACTTGTGAACGATCAGGGCCATGGGAGGGGGGTAGGACGGGCGGGCCAGGCCCGCGGAAAGCCCGCGATTCTAGGCGAGGCCGTCTTCCGCCGGACTGACGCCCCCGGGGTGCCAGACCAGACGCAGCCGGGGCTGGCCGGATCCGACGCTGCAGCGTGCGTCCAGCCCCAGGCCGGGCACGAAGACCAGGGTCTCGCCGGCGAAAAACAGCGGCGCCTGGCGCGCCCAGGCCGGCAGGCCGGCGGCCTGGAACTGCTTCTTCAGCGCGCGGGCCGGCCGGCCGGGGCCGGCCTGGAAGCGCTCGCCGCCCTGCCGCAGACGGGCCTGCAGGCGCGGCAGCCAGTCGGGCGGCAGGCCGGGCTCGGGGCTGTCGAGCGGCAGGGGCTCAGCGCGCAGGCCGGCAGGCAGCGCGGTTTCAGCCGGTGCGGGCGGCAAGCCGGCGGCCCCGTCGTCCGGGGCATCCACCCAGCGCAGCAGGTCGCGGTAGCGCTGCAGCTGCCCGCCGGGCCAGGGCCAGACGGCCGGGCCGCGGCCGGCGCCCAGGGCCTGCCAGAGCGAGTCGAAGCGGTCGGCCGGCGCCGGGCGGCCGCTGTGCCGCTCGATCCAGTGCCGCAGCAGCAGCCGGGCACGGGCCGGCGGGTGGGCCCGCACCGCATCCAGCGACAGGCCGGCGGCGGCGGCCGGCCCGAGGGCGGCCAGGTCGGCCTCGGCCAGGGCGCGGAGGTTTTCGGCGGCCTCGGCCGCATGGCGGGCCAGGCGCAGCAAGGCGGGCGTGGCCTGGGGAAAGGCAGCGTCCAGTGCCGGCCAGACGGCCTGGCGCAGGCGGTTGCGGGCGTGCACGGGCTCGGCATTGCTCGGGTCCTCGATCCAGCGCAGGCGGTGGCGGCGCAGATAGGCCTCGATCGCGCGGCGCGGCTGCTCGCGCCAGGGCCGGGCCCAGCACAGGCCCTCGCGCAACTGCCGGGCCGGCATGGCAGCGAGGCCGGCCGGGCCGGCACCGCGCAGGGCCTGCAGCAGCACGGTTTCGGCCTGGTCGGCAGCATGGTGGGCCAGCAGCAGCAGGTCGACACCGGCCTCGCGGGCCAGCGCGGCCAGCGCGGCGTGGCGGCCGTCGCGGGCCCAGGCCTCGACGCTCTCGCCCGGTGCGGGCCGGCCGCTCAGGCGCCGGCTGGCGAAGCGCAGCGGGGCCCCGGCGCGCGCCCAGCGCGCGGCCCGGGCCGCGCAGCGGCGCGCCCAGTCGGCCGAGGCCGGCTGCAGGCCGTGGTCGATGTGCAGGGCGTGTACCCGCAGGCCCAGGGCCTGCGCGGCGCGCAGGCTGGCATGCAGCAAGGCGGTGGAGTCGCGGCCGCCGCTCCAGGCGACCGCGAAGCCGGGCGCCGGGGGGTCGCAGGCGACAGCGCCCTGCGCGGGGACGGCCGGGGCCTCGATCGCTGGGGCGGCGGCAGGGCCGGGCGCAGGACGCCCGCGCTCAGCCGCCGGCAGGTCGGCCTTGCGGCGGCGGGACATGGCGCGCAGCCGACGAGGGGGGCACGCCGGCCCGCGGGCCCGCTCAGCGGGCCTTGGTGTCGCTGAAGCGGCCCAGGCCCTTCAGGCGTTCGTAGCGGCGCGCCAGGCGCTCGCGCGGCGAGAGGTCGTCGACCTGGCGCAGGCTGTCGGCCAGCGCGCGCTTGAGGTAGACGGCCATCTGCTTGCTGTCGCGGTGGGCACCGCCGACGGGCTCATTGACGATCTTGTCGACCAGGCCCAGGGCCTTGAGACGGTGGGCGGTGATGCCCATGGCCTCGGCGGCGTCGCTGGCGCGCTCGGCCGTCTTCCAGAGGATGGAGGCGCAGCCCTCGGGCGAGATGACCGAGTAGACCGAGAACTGCAGCATCAGCACCTGGTCGCCGACGCCGATGGCCAGGGCGCCGCCCGAGCCGCCCTCGCCGATGATGGTGGCGACGATCGGCACCTCCAGCTGCGCCATCTCGAAGATGTTGCGGCCGATGGCCTCGCTCTGCCCGCGCTCCTCGGCGCCGATGCCGGGGTAGGCACCGGGGGTGTCGATGAAGGTGAAGACGGGCAGGCCGAACTTCTCGGCCAGCTTCATCAGTCGCAGGGCCTTGCGGTAGCCCTCGGGCCGGCTCATGCCGAAGTTGCGCGCGGCGCGCTCCTTGGTGTCGCGGCCCTTCTGGTGGCCGATGACCATACAGGCCTGGCCGTTGAAGCGCGCGAGACCGCCGACGATGGACTGGTCGTCGGCGAAGTGGCGGTCGCCGTGCAGCTCCTGGAAGTCGGTGAAGATCTCCGACACGTAGTCCAGGGTGTAGGGCCGCTGCGGGTGGCGGGCGATCTGCGTGACCTGCCAGGGCGTCAGGTTGGCGTAGATGTCCTTGGTGAGCTGCAGGCTCTTCTTGCCCAGGCGGTCGATCTCCTCGGAGATGTCCACGGCGGACTCGCTCTGCACGTAGCGCAGCTCGTTGATCTTGTTCTCGAGCTCGGCGATGGGCTGCTCGAACTCCAGGAAGTGCTTTTTGCTCATGCGCGGGGATCCTTGTCGGTCGGCGCGGATCGGGCGGTTCGGGGCCGCCCGGTCGATGGGCCCGCATTCTCGCAAAAGCGGGGGGCCCGAAAAACGCCGTCGGCCGGGGCCGGGGGCTTCAGTGGTCGCTGGGGATCGGGTCGAGGCTGCGCCAGAGGTACCAGGTGGCCACGGAGCGGTAGGGCGCCCAGGCCTCACCCACCTCGCGGGCCTCGGCCCGCGACACCGGCTCGCCGCTGAAGTAGTTGCGGCTGATGCCCTTGATCAGGCCGACATCGTCGAGCGGCAGCACGTTGGGCCGCAGCAGATGGAAGATCAGGAACATCTCGGCCGTCCAGCGGCCGATGCCGCGGATGGCGACCAGCTCCTCGATGATGGCCTCGTCGTCCATGCCGGCCCAGGCCTCCACGTGCACGCTGCCGGCCGCGAAGTGTTCGGCCAGGTCGCGCAGGTACTCGACCTTGCGGGCCGACAGGCCGGCGCCGCGCAGGCCCTCGACCGGCAGGTCGATGAGCTGGGCGGGCAGCAGCGGCGGACGCTCGCCGGCCGGCGGCGGCGTGTCGGGCGCATCGCCGAAGGCCACGGCATTGAGCCGCAGCCAGACCGACTGCGCGGCCTTCACCGAGATCTGCTGGCCGACGATGGAGCGGGCCAGGGTGGTGAAGGCGTCGCCGCGGCTTTGCAGGCGGGCGGCGCCGAACTGCGGGATGAGCTTCTTCAGCACGCGGTCCCGGCGCGCGAGATGCTTGCAGGCCTCGTCCCAGTAGGGCGGGGTCATGCCCGGCTGGTCGAGGTCGGCCGTCGGCACCGGGGCCGGCGGGGCGACGGGGCGCAGCGGCGACACCACGCGCGGCCCGGGGCTCAGGCCCGCACCCAGGTCGTGCCCTGGGCGCTGTCCTTGAGCACGATGCCGCGGGCGCTCAGCTCGGCGCGGATGCGGTCGGCGGCGGCGAAGTCGCGCGCGGCCTTCGCCGCGGCCCGGGCGGCGATCAGGGCCTCGATGGCGGCCGCCTCGGCGTCGCCCGAGGTGCCGCTCGCCCCGCCCTGCAGCCAGGCTTGCGGGGCCTGCTGCAGCAGGCCCAGGGTGCCGGCCAGGGCCTTGAGCAGGCCGGCCAGGGCGGGCGACTTGCTGCGGTTGAGCTCGGCAACCAGCTCGAAGAGCACGGCCACCGCCACCGGGGTGTTGAAGTCCTCGTCCATCGCCGCCTTGAAGCGGGCGGCGTGGGGATCGGACCAGTCGAGGGCTGCGGGCATGTCGACGGCCGGGGCCTCGGCCAGCGCGGTGTAGAGCCGCTTCAGGCCGGCGCGGGCGTCGTCGAGGCCGGCGTCGCTGTAGTTGAAGGGGCTGCCGTAGTGCACGCGCAGCATGAAGAAGCGGATCGTCTCGCCGTCGTAGTGCTTCAGCACGTCGCGGATGGTGAAGAAGTTGCCCAGGCTCTTGGACATCTTCTCGTTGTCGACGTTGAGGAAGCCGCTGTGCATCCACAGGCCGACGAAGCTGCGCCCGCTGCCCAGGTGGAAGGCGCCGTCGCTCTGCGCGATCTCGTTCTCGTGGTGCGGGAACTGCAGGTCCAGGCCGCCGCCGTGCAGGTCGAACTGCTCGCCGAGCAGGGCGCAGCCCATGGCCGAGCACTCGATGTGCCAGCCCGGCCGGCCGGGGCCCCAGGGGGAGTCGTACTTGACCTCGTCCGGCTCCTCGGGCTTGGCGGCCTTCCAGAGCACGAAGTCCAGCGGGTCGTCCTTGCCGTCGGCCACGGCCACGCGCTCGCCGGCGCGCAGCTGGTCGAGCGACTTGCCCGACAGGCGGCCGTAGCCGGGGAACTTGCGGACCGCGTAGTTCACGTCGCCGCGGCCGTCGGCATAGGCCAGGCCGTGGTGCTCCAGCCTGCGGATGAGGTCCAGCATCTGCGGCACGTGATCGGTGGCGCGCGGCTCCTGGTCGGGGCGCTGCAGGCCGATGGCGTCGAAGTCGGCGTGCATGGCGGCGATCATCTCCTCGGTCAGCGCCCGCACGCTCAGGCCGCGCTCCACGGCGCGCCGGATGATCTTGTCGTCGATGTCCGTGATGTTGCGGACGTAGCTCACGCGCAGGCCGCTGGCCTTGAACCAGCGCTGGACCACGTCGAAGACGGTCATCGTCCGCGCATGGCCGACGTGGCAGAGGTCGTAGACCGTGATGCCGCAGACGTACATCCGCACATGACCCGCCTCCAGGGGCACGAAGTCTTCGAGGCGGCGGCTCAGGGAGTTGTGGATGCGCAGGCTCATGGGCAGACACCGCAGCGGACCCTGCGGGTCGGGAAAGGCGGGCGAGGGAGAGGGGCCAGACGGCAAAGGCCGCATGCGGTCGGGCGGCGGCGCCCGGCCGGGCATGCGGCCCGGGGTGCCCACGGCACGGCGGCGGGCGCCGGCGGGTGGGGCGATTTCAGTATAGCCAGCGGCGCCCGCGGCCCGCAGCACCGCGCCGACCGTGCCGGACGGGCCCCACGGCGGCGGGGCCCTTCCCGTCTGCGGGAGAATCCGCCGCCGCGGTCCGCACCGGGCCACACTCCCTTGACGCCGAGGAACGACATGCATCCTTCTTCCCTGCCGCCGCTGCCGCTGCGCCGCCGGCATGCGATCCGCCTGGCCACGCTGCTGCCGCTGCTGGTCGGACTGGGCACGGCCACCGCCGCCGAGCCGGCCGACACCAAGGTGCGGCTGAGCACCTCGATGGGCGACATCGTGATCCAGCTGGAGCCGGCCAAGGCGCCCAAGACGGTCGAGAACTTCCTGCAGTACGTGAAGGACGGCCACTACAGCGGCACCGTCTTCCACCGCGTGATCGACGGCTTCATGATCCAGGGCGGCGGCATGGACGCGAAGATGGTTGAGAAGCCGACCCGCGCGCCCATCCCCATCGAGAGCGACAACGGCCTGGGCAACACCCGCGGCACGGTCGCCATGGCGCGCACGCCCGACCCCAACTCGGCCACCGCGCAGTTCTTCATCAACGTCGGGAACAACTTCTTCCTCGACAAGGCGAGTTCCCGGGACGGTTACGGCTACACCGTCTTCGGCAAGGTCGTCTCCGGCATGGAGGTCGTCGACCGCATCCGTGTCGTGCCGACCGGCAACAAGGGGCCGCACCAGAACGTGCCGCTGACCCCGATCGAAATCAAGAAAGCCACTTTGGAGCGCTGAACCATGTCCACCCAGGTCGAACTGCACACCTCCGCCGGTCTGATCCGGCTCGAACTCGATGCCGAGCGTGCGCCCAAGACGGTCGCCAACTTCGTGCAGTACGTGAAGGACGGCCAGTACGACGGCGTCATCTTCCACCGCGTGATCAAGGGCTTCATGATCCAGGGTGGCGGCATGGACGCCGCCATGAAGGAGAAGGCCACCCGCGGCCCGATCCCCAACGAGGCCAACAACGGCCTGAAGAACGACAAGTACACCGTGGCGATGGCGCGCACCAGCGACCCGCACTCGGCCAGCGCCCAGTTCTTCATCAACGCGGCCGACAACGGCTTCCTCAACCACAGCTCGCCCACGCCCAGCGGCTGGGGCTACGCCGTCTTCGGCAAGGTGGTGGCGGGCACCGAGGTGGTCGACGCGATCGAGAAGGTCCGCACCGGCCGCAAGGGCTTCCACGACGACGTGCCGCTCGACGCGGTGGTGATCGAGCGCGCCGTCGCCCTCTGAGCCGCAGACCGCCGGCCATGACCGCCGTCCCAGCCACCCCGACCCGCCCGGCCCTGCCGCGCCTGTCCGAGCTGGCGATGGAGGGGGTCTGGTCGACGGTGGATTTCGTCTCCGACCTGCACCTCGACGCCGAGCATCCGGCCACCCTGGCCGCCCTGGCCAGCCATCTGCGGCACACGCCGGCCGATGCGGTGCTGATCCTCGGGGACCTGTTCGAGGCCTGGGTCGGCGACGACGCCCGCCACGCCGGCTGGGAGCGGCGCATTGCCGATGTGCTGCAGGAGGCCTCGACCCGCATCACGGTCGGCTTCATGGCGGGCAACCGCGATTTCCTGGTCGGCGCAGCCCTGGTGCGCGACTGCGGCCTGATCGCCCTGGCCGACCCCACCGTGCTGCACGCCTGCGGCCACCACCTGCTGCTGAGCCACGGCGATGCGCTGTGCCTCGAGGACGCGTCCTACCAGCGCTTCCGCCAGGAGGTCCGCCAGGACAGCTGGCGCGAGCACTTCCTGGCCCGGCCGCTGGCCGAGCGCCGCGCCCTGGCCGCGCAGATGCGTGCCGCCAGCCGTGCACGCCAGGCCGCCGGCCAGCCCGAGACCTGGGCCGACCTCGACGACGCCGCCACCGTGCAGTGGCTGCACGAGGCCGGGGTCGACACCCTGGTCCACGGCCACACCCACCGGCCCGGCGAACACCGGCTCTCGCCGCGCCACCGCCGCATCGTGCTGAGCGACTGGGACTGCGACCACGCCCAGCCGCCGCGCGCCGAAGTGCTGCGCCTGAGCGCGGCCGGCTTCCGGCGCCTGCCGCCGGACCACGCGTGATCGGCTGGCTGCGGGCCCGCCGCGAGGCGCGCCTGCTGCGCGAGCGGGCCATCCCCGACGCGCTCTGGCAGGCCACGCTGGCGCGCTTCCCCTTCCTCCAGCGCGAACGGCCGGACGAGGCGGCCCGGCTGCGCGAGCTCGCCACCCTCTTTCTGGCCGACAAGGAATTCAGCGCTGCCGGCGGCCTGGTGCTCACCGACGCCATGGCCGTGGCCGTGGCGGCGCAGGCCTGCCTGCCGGTGCTGCACTTCGGCCTGGCGCCCTATGCCGGCTTCGTCGGCATCGTCATGCACCCGGCCGAAGTCACCGCGCGGCGCGAGTGGACCGACGAGCACGGCATCGTCCACGCCTGGGACGAGGTGCTGGCCGGCGAAGCCATGGAGGGCGGGCCGGTCATGCTGTCCTGGCGCGACGTGGAGGCCGCCGGCACCGACGCCGAGGGCCGGCCCTACAACGTCGTCATTCACGAGTTCGTGCATGTGCTCGACATGGGCAACGGCGCCATCGACGGCCTGCCCGCCCTGTCCGACCCGGCCCTGCGCCGCCACTGGCGCCAGGTGCTGGAAGCCGGTCGCGCGCAACTGCAGCGGGCCCTGGAGGCCGGGCGGCCGGGCGTGCTCGACCCTTACGGCGCCAGCTCGGTCGAGGAGTTCTTCCCGGTGGCGGCCGAGGCCTTCTTCCTCAACCCCCTAGCTTTGCAGGACGAGGCGCCCTCGGTGCACGCCCTGCTGTCTCAGTATTTCCTCCAGGGTCAGGCCGCGGCGGCGCGCTGAGCCTTCGGCCCGCGCACCAGCACAAGGCGCACGCACCAAGGCGGCGAGCGACACCCCTGCGACAGCTGTGTCAGCCGGGAGCAAATCCTGGAAAAAACGGCGCTTTCCCCAGGTCCACCAAGGGGGAACACCCTTGTCGCAGGGCTGCGACACGCTGCACCAAGACGGAGCTTCAACGCTTGGCTTACACAGACCCTGCGCTAAAGTCATTTGGCGCTGGTTCATGCGAGTAGCCAGAGCAGTCTTACCCACTCGAGGAGAGAACCCAATGAACAAGACTCTGATCGCCGCCGCCGCGTTGGCTTCGCTGGCCGGTGCCGCCCAGGCCCAGTCGGTCACCCTGTACGGCCGCGTGGACGTCGGCTTTGAGTACGTCAGCAAGACCGCCAACGGCGCCGGCGGCACCGACTCGGTCTCCAAGCTGCAAAACGGCGGCATCCTGCCGAGCATCTGGGGTCTGCGTGGCAGCGAAGACCTGGGCAACGGCCTGAAGGCGGTCTTCAACCTGGAAAGCGACTTCGACGGCTCGACCGGCGGCGAGCGCTTCGGCGGCACCCTGCGCCTCTTCGGTCGTCAGGCCAACGTCGGCCTGTCGGGTGGCTTCGGCACCGTGCTGCTGGGCCGTCAGTACAGCCCCGCCATCCTGGCCGACCTCGGCACCGAGCCGCGCGGCTTCAAGGAATCGTTCTCGCTGCTGCTGCCCTACGCCCTGAGCCAGGCTCCGGCCGGCAACGAAACGACCGGCAACAACTTCCTGGGCATCTTCAACGGCAACATGGTGTCGTACACCGGCGCCTTCGGCCCCGTGACCCTGCGCGCCGGTTACGGCCTGGGCGAAGTGGCGGGTCAGTCGTCGGCTGGCCGCACCATCGCCCTGGGCGCGACCTACACCGGCCCGGTGACCGTTTCGGGTTCGTACCAGTCCATCAAGGGCCTGCCCGCCGCGGCCAAGGACGCCGAAACCAAGCGCTACTCGCTGGGTGTCGCCGTGCCCCTGGGTGACCTGACCCTGAAGGCCTACTACTCGAACTCGGTGGGCGATGACGTTACCGGCACCGAAGTGCAGGACCTGAGCAACATCGGCCTCGGCGTGAACTACGCCTGGGCTCCGGCGAACACCCTGACCGTGGCCTACTACCATGGCAAGGACAAGAAGTTCGCGGGCGGCAACGGCAAGACCAACGACATCGTGATCAGCAACGATTACGCCCTGTCGAAGCGCACCACCTTCTACACGCAGTACGTGCACGCCGACGTGGACGCCAACGCCAACGCCGCGGGCTCGATCGCTGCGGACCGCGGCCTGGTGGCTGGCAAGAAGACCTCGATCCTCAGCGTCGGTCTGAAGCACGACTTCTGATCCCGGTCTCCCGGATCCGCAGCATCCCCCGGGCTTCGGCCCGGGGCGCTGTCAGAAGCAGGGCCGCGCAAGCGGCCCTTTTTTCATGGTGCGGGCCTGTCGCAGGGGCCCGGCTGTCGGCCGGGTCGCAGGCTTGTCATGGTCGGGCGACACGATGTGCGCATGCTTCGCGCGCTGCTCACCCTGCCCCTTCGCCGCACCGCGGACCGGCCGCCCGCCGTCGCGCTGCGCCCGCCGACAGCCGCCTGGCTTGCCGGGGCCATGCCGCCGGCTGGCGAGGATGGGTCCGGCCCCGAGGACGGCCCGCTGCGCGTGCGCACCGTCTGGATCTCCGACCTGCACCTGGGCACGCCCGGCTGCCAGTGGGCGGCCCTGCTCGATTTCCTCAAGACCGTCGAGTGCGACACGCTCTACCTCGTGGGCGACATCATCGACGGCTGGCAGCTGCAGCGCAGCTGGCACTGGCCGCAGGGCCACAACGACGTCGTGCAGAAGCTGCTGCGCAAGGCCCGCAAGGGGACGCGGGTGGTCTTCGTGCCGGGCAACCATGACGAGTTCGCGCGCAAGTACCTGGGCCTGAACTTCGGCGGCATCGAAGTGGTGGACGAGGCCGTGCACCGCACCGCGGACGGCCGCCGCCTGCTGGTGACCCACGGCGACCTGTTCGACGGCGTGATCCAGTGCGCCGCCTGGCTGGCGCACGTCGGCGACCGCGCCTACGAGCTGACGCTCAAGATCAACCGCCACTTCAACCGCCTGCGCGCGCGGCTGGGCCTGCCCTACTGGAGCCTGTCGAAGTACCTGAAGCTCAAGGTCAAGCGCGCGGTCAGCTTCATCGGCGACTTCGAGGAGGCCCTGGCCCGCGAAGCCAGGCGGCGCGGCTTGCAGGGCGTGGTCTGCGGCCACATCCACCATGCCGAGCTGCGCGAGATCGAGGGGGTGCTCTACGCCAACGACGGCGACTGGGTCGAGAGCCTGACCGCCCTGGTCGAGCACCCCGACGGCCGGCTGGAGATCCTGGACTGGAGCGAGCGCGCCACCGCCGCCCGGCGTGCCGCGCGCGCGGCCGCTGCCGTGCCGGCCACGCGCTGAAGGGCCGCGCCGATGCACCTCGTCCTCGTCAGCGATGCCTGGGCGCCGCAGGTCAACGGCGTCGTCGTCACCCTGGTCGAGCTGGTGGCGCGCCTGCGCGCGCTGGGCCACCGGGTGACGGTGATCGAGCCCGGCGACTTCCGCACCGTGGCCTGCCCAGGCTACCCCGAGATCCGCCTGGCCTGGCGCGCCGGCCGTGCGCTGCGGGCCCGTCTGGACGCGCTGCAGCCCGATGCCCTACACCTGGCCACCGAGGGCCCGCTGGGCTGGGCGGCGCGGCGCCATGCGCTGCGACGCGGCTGGGCCTTCACCACGGCTTTCCACACCCGCTTTCCGGACATCCTGGCCCAGGCGCTGAAGGTCCCGGCGCGCTGGGGCTACGCCCTGTTCCGCCGCTTCCACGCGCCCTCGGCCGGCGTGATGGTGCCGACCGACGGCATGCTGGCCATCTTGCAGGAGCACGGCTTTGCCACGTTGCGGCCCTGGACCCACGGCGTGGACCGCCAGCGCTTCCGACCCGTCGAAGGCGCCGACCTGGGCCTGCCGCGGCCGGTGTGGCTCTATGTCGGCCGGGTCTCGTGGGAGAAGAACCTCGAAGCCTTCCTCGACCTGGACCTGCCCGGCAGCAAGGTGGTCTACGGCGTCGGGCCGCGCGAGGCCGCGCTCAAGGCGGCCCACCCCGAGGTGCACTGGCGCGGCATCGTCGCCCGCGAGCAGTTGCCGGCCATCTACAGCGCGGCCGATGCCTTCGTCTTTCCGAGCCGCTCGGAGACCTTCGGCCTGGTGATGCTCGAAGCCCTGGCCTGCGGCACGCCGGTGGCCGCCTACCCGGAGGCCGGCCCGCTCGACGTGATCGGCCGCGACCCCGCCGAGCGCCGCGGCGGCGTGCTCGACGCCGACCTGCGCGCCGCCGCGCTCGCGGCCGCCCGCCTGCCGCGCGAGGCCGCCCTGGCGCGTGCCGCGCAGTTCGACTGGGACCGGGTCACGCAGGTCTTCCTGGGGCATCTGCGGCCCTGTCATGCAGCATGCGACCTCCGTCACGAAACCGTCGCAGACGCGTCATAAACTGAGTTGATGTCAGTTCGAACTCCGGTGGCCCGCCCCGCGGCCGCACCCCGGGCCCGGCGCACGGCCATGGCCTCCCGCAGCAGCGCACCGCCGCAGCTTTCGCTGCTCAACCGCGAGCGTTCGATCCTCGAATTCAACCGCCGCGTCCTGGCCCAGACCCTGCGCGAGGACGTGCCGCTGCTCGAACGCCTGCGCTACGTCTGCATCGTCTCGTCCAACCTCGACGAGTTCTTCGAGGTCCGCTTCGCCGACGTGCTGGAGGCCGCCCGCCTGCCCGACAGCGGCATCACGGCGCGCGAGATGGCCAGCGTCGTCGAAGACGCGCATGCCCTGATCCGCGACCAGTACAGCGCCTTCAACGACGCGGTGATGCCGGCGCTCAAGCAGCAGGGCATCTTCATCCTGAACCATGCCGAGCGCGATGCGAAGCAGCGCGCCTGGGTCGACGCCTTCTTCCAGGCGCAGGTGCGGCCGCTGCTGATGCCCGTCAGCCTCGACCCCTCGCACCCCTTCCCGCAGGTCGCCAACAAGGCGCTGAACTTCATCATGAAGCTCGGCGGCCGCGACGCCTTCGGGCGCGAGAACCGCATCGCCATCCTCAAGGTGCCGCGCGTGCTGCCGCGGGTCATCCGCCTGCCCGCCGAGGTCTGCGCGCCGGGGCAGCAGGTCTTCGTGCTGCTCTCCAGCGTGATCCGCGCGCACCTCGGCGAGCTCTTCCCCGGCCGCGAGGTCGAGGTCTTCTCGCAGTTCCGCGTCACCCGCGACTCCGACCTGGAGGTCGACGAGGAGGACGTGGCCAACCTGCGCCAGGCCCTGCGCTCCTCGCTGAGCACGCGGCACTTCGGGCGCGCGATCCGGCTGGAGGTGGTGAGCAGCTGCCCCGACGAGCTGACCGACTTCCTGCTGCAGCAGTTCGATCTGCCCGAGGCCGCGCTCTACAAGGTCAACGGCCCGGTCAACCTGGTGCGGCTCAACCAGCTCATCGACCAGGTGGACGACGCCGTGCGGCCCGACGCCGCGGCGGCCCTGCGCTTCCCGCCCTTCGAGGCCGGCTGGCCGGCCGAGCTGCCGCGCAGCGGCCAGGGCGGCAGCATCATCGCCACCCTGCAGCAGCGCGACGTGCTGCTGCACCACCCCTTCCAGAGCTTCGAACCGGTGGTCGCCTTCCTGCGCGAGGCGGTGCACGACCCCGACGTGCTGGCCATCAAGCAGACCATCTACCGCACCGGCAGCGAGAGCGTGCTGATGGAGCTGCTGCTCGAAGCCGCCCGCCGCGGCAAGGAGGTGATGGCCGTCGTCGAGCTCAAGGCCCGCTTCGACGAGGAAGCCAACATCAACTGGGCCGAGCGGCTGGAGGCCGTCGGCGCCCAGGTCGTCTACGGCATCGTCGGGCTCAAGACCCACGCCAAGCTGATGCTCGTCACCCGCCGCGAGGCCGGCGAGCAGGGCCCGCGGCTGCGCCACTACGCGCACCTGTCGACCGGCAACTACAACCCGAAGACCGCGCGGCTCTACACCGACACCGGCTTCCTGACCGCCGACCCGGAGCTCACCGCCGACGCGCACGGCGTGTTCCAGCAGCTCGCAAGCCAGACCGAGCTGCCCGAGCCGCGCCGCCTGCTGCTGGCACCCAAGCGCATGCACGGGCGGCTGATCGAGCTGATCGGCCAGGTGGCCGCCGCAGCCCGGGCCGGCGTGGCCGAGGCGCGGCTGGTGATCAAGGTCAATGCCCTGACCGACCCGGCCATGATCCAGGCCCTGGCCGCCGCCGGCCAGGCCGGGGCGCAGGTCGATCTGGTCGTGCGCGGCGCCTGCATGCTGCCCCCCGGCCTGCCGGGCCTGAGCGAGAACATCCGCATCCGCTCGGTCGTCGGCCGCTTCCTCGAACACACCCGGGCGCTGTGGTTCCGCTGGGGCCCGGGCGAGGACGATCAGCTGCTCTACCTCAGCAGCGCCGACTGGATGAGCCGCAACATGCTGCGCCGCATCGAGCTGGCCTGGCCGGTGCGCGACCCGGCCCTGCGCCGCCGCGTGATCGAGGAATGCCTCAGCCTCTACCTGGACGACAGCCAGGACGCCTGGCAGCTCGGCGCCGACGGCCGCTACCAGCGCATCGAACCCGCCGCCGGCGAGGCCCCGCGCAGCGCGCAGCGCCGGCTGATGCGGGCCCTGGGGGCCTGAGTGGGCCCGTCATGGCCCGGCCCCGCGGCATGGACCTGATCCTCTGGCGCCACGCCGAGGCGCATCTGCTGCGCGCGGGCCAGACCGACCTGGACCGCGCCCTCACGCCCAAGGGCGAGCGCCAGGCCCAGCGCATGGCCGACTGGCTGAACCTGCGGCTGGCGCAGGGCACCCGCCTGCTCGTCAGCCCCGCCCTGCGCTGCCAGCAGACGGCCAGCGCGCTGGGCCGGCCCTTTCGCACCCTGGCCGAGCTGGCGCCCGAAGCCGAACCCGAAGCCCTGCTGGCCGCCGCCCGCTGGCCGCATGCGGCCGAGCCGGTGCTGATCTGCGGTCACCAGCCCACCCTGGGCCGGCTGGCCGCCCGGCTGCTGGCCGGGACGGATCAGGCCTGGTCGGTGCGCAAGGGCGCGGTCTGGTGGCTGCGCCACCGCGTGCGCGAGCCCGAGGGCGGCGGCCCGCCGCAGACCCAGGTGCTGCTGCAGGCCATGCAGGGGCCGGACCTGCTCTGAGCGGGCGGCTGTACCCCGCGCCCGCCCGGGCCTGTGCCGACGACCGGCGGCACAGGCCGAGGCGGAAGGGGCCGCCGCTCAGTGCTGCAGCTGCAGCCGCAGGCCTTCGACCGCGGCCCAGGCCTGCACCTCTTCCTGCAGCAGGTGCAGGGTGCGCGGGTGGTTGGCCGCCCAGCCCGGGGCCAGGCTGAGCCGGGCCCCGCCGCGCTGGCGGGTGAGCTGCACCACCTCGGGCCGGGGCGGCGCCACCCGGGCATGGCAGAGGATGGCCGCCAGCCGCAGGCAGAGCACGCGCCAGCCCAGCTTCTCCTCGCCCAGGTGATCGAGCTTGCGCAGGTCGCCGCGGTGGCCCAGCACCAGCTCGGCCACGCAGCGCTGCTGGCTCTGCGAGAAGCCCGGCGCATCGACATGGGCCAGCAGGTAGGCGCTGTGGCGGTGGTGGTCGTGGTGCGAGACGAACATGCCGATCTCGTGCAGCGCCGCGGCCCAGCCCAGCTCGCGCACGGCCTCCGAGCCCGCCGCCAGCGGGCCGGCGGGCGCCACCGCCTCGTGCAGGCGCAGGGCCAGCAGGCGCACGCGCTCGGCCTGCTGCAGGTCAACCCCGAAGCGCCGCTGCAGCTCGGCCACCGAGGCGTCGCGGATGTCCTGCGGGCCGCGGCGGTCACCGCGCGCGGCGGCATCCAGGCGGTCGGCCAGATCGAACATCACGCCCTGGCGCAGCGCGCCACGGGTGGGGTGCAGGGCGTCGATGCCGAACTGCATCGCCAGCGTGTAGAGGATGGACAGCCCGCCGCCGAGCACCGCGCGACGCTCGGGCTTGAGCCCGGGCAGCGCGATGGCCTCGACGCGGCCGGCCGCCAGACACTGCTCCATGCACCAGCGCAGGCCGGCCGGGGTGATGGTGCCGTCGCTGATGCCATGGGCCGCCAGCAGCTGCGAGACGGCCCCGGCCGTGCCGGAGGAGCCGAGCGCCTCGACCCACTGGCCGGGGGCGAACAGGGTCAGGGCCTCCTCCAGCTCGGCCCCGGCGGCGATCTGCGCGGCGCGGAAGGCCGCGGCCGTGAAGCGGCCGTCGCCAAAGTACTGCATCGACAGGCTGACGCTGCCGATCTTGAAGCTCTCGGCGCGGCGCGGCGTGCGGCCCTGGCCGAGGATCATCTCGGTGGAGCGTCCGCCGATGTCGATGACCAGGCGCGGCCGCTCGCTGGGCTGGATGCGGGCCACGCCGGCGAAGATCAGCCGGGCCTCCTCGCGGCCCGAGATCACCTCGATGGGATGGCCCAGCACCGGCTGCGCGCGCGCCAGGAAGGCATCGCGGTTGCGCGCCTCGCGCAGGGTCTGGGTGGCCACGGCACGCACGCCGGCCACGCGCAGGCCGCGCAGCCGCTCGGCGAAGCGGGCCAGGCAGGCCAGGCCACGCTGCTGGGCCTCCTCGGTCAGGCAGCCCTGGGCGTCGAGGCCGCCGCCCAGGCGCACGGTCTCCTTCAGGTACTCGACCCGCTTGTAGCGGCCGCGCTGCAGGTGGCCCAGCTCCAGGCGGAAGCTGTTGGAGCCCATGTCGATGGCGGCCAGCAGCGGCGGAAGGGCGTCGTTGGCGGAGGCGTCGGCAGTCGGCAGCATGGGCCGCATTGTCGCGGCGCCCCGTGCCGGGCCGGTGACGGCGCGGGCCGGCTGTGGCGGCCACGCCCCGTTGACAGGCTCGCTAAGATCCCCGGAAGGCAGCGGTTCTGAGCCGCTGACCGTCCGCGCCGCGGCCCCCGCCGGGCGCGTTTTTGCTTCTCCCCTCCGGATTCCCATCTTGATGACGCTCAGCTGGATCGTGCTGGCCACCCTCGCCGGGGGCGTGCTGTCGGTGCTGGTGGCCGCGGCCCTGACCCTGCAGTTGCTGCCAGTGATCGTGAAGCACCTGGTCAGCATCTCGGCGGGCGTGCTGCTCGGCAGCGCGCTGCTGCATGTGCTGCCCACCGCCTTCGAGCAGGGCCCGCCCCCGCAGGCCCTGTTCCTGACCCTGCTGGGCGGCCTGCTGTTCTTCTTCCTGCTGGAGAAGGCCGAGCTCTACCGCCACAGCCACCACCACGAAGGCGACGACCCGCACCACCACCACCACCACGGCTTCGACGCCGAGCAGGCCGGCCGCGGCGGCTGGAGCGTGCTGGTCGGCGACAGCATCCACAACTTCTGCGACGGGGTGCTGATCGCCGCGGCCTTCCTGGTGGACACCCAGGTCGGCATCGCCACCGCGGTGGCGGTGATCGCACACGAGATCCCGCAGGAGGTGGGCGACTATGTGGTGCTGCTCAACGCCGGCTTCAGCCGCCGGCGCGCGCTGCTGGTCAATGCCCTGTCGGGCCTGGCCGGGGTGCTCGGCGGCGTGCTGGGCTACTTCGCCATCCAGCCCTTCGAGGCCGCCATGCCCTACCTGCTGGTGCTGACGGCCAGCAGCTTCATCTACGTGGCCGTGGCCGACCTGATCCCCCAGCTGCAGAAGCGCCTGAGCTGGCGGGCCACCGTGCAGCAGCTGGCCTGGATCGCCGCGGGCCTGGCGCTGATCGCCTTCCTGGTCGGCGGCCTGCACGACCACGATCACGGGACGGGGCACGGCCACCCGGCCGCCCACGGGCCGGACGAGGCCGGCGGGCACAGCCCGGATCACGACCACGACCACGACCATGGCCCCGGACCGGGCGCGGCCCGGCCGCAGGCCGACTCACACCCGCCCGGCCGCTGAGCCGGGGGCCCGGCCTCAGCGCTCCAGCGTCAGCAGCTTGAAGCGGCGCTCGGCGTTGAACAGGAAGGTCTCGTTGAAGACCCAGGGCTTGGGCAGACGACTGACATCGCCGTAGGGCGCGGCCCGACGCACCGCGTCGATCGCGGTCTGCAGGGTGTCCTTGGCCTGGCGCGGCTCGCGCAGCACCTCGATGCGGCGCACGCTGCCGTCGGCATGCAGCTCGACCTTCAGCACCGGCACGGCCAGCAGGGGGTCGGGGGGCGGGCCCTCGTAGACCGACCCGGGGTGGGCGGCGACGATGCGCTGGGCGGCCTGGCGGCGCAGCTCGTCCAGGCTGCGCGGCGTGGCCGGCGGCGGCAGGCCGCGGGCGGCCGGCGGCTCGGCCTGGG
>CAYSQO010000024.1:0-26593 GCA_964433315.1 uncultured Rubrivivax sp. | reverse complement strand
CTCGACGTGTTCCTTGGTGACCTTCTTGCCGTCGCAGTTGCGCAGCACGCTCTCCAGCACGACGCGGATCGACACCGGCAGGCGCGAGACGTCGACGCCGAGCTGCTTGCCGAGCTGCGGCAGCGAGTAGAAGAGACCTTCCTTGCCCGAGGCAGTGGAGAAGGATTTCAGGGTCTTGGCGAATGCGTGCGCAGGCGCCTTCTTCGCGGGGGCGGCTTTGGCCATGGCTGGAGACTCCGGGGAGCTGGGGGGAAAGGGGATGCAGGCGGTCGGCAGGGCCGGTTGCTGCACTGCGGCAGATTGTCGCAGGCCGGACGAGGGGCGCTTCACGAGCCTTTCATTCCGGCTGCGACGTGGGGATCGGCGGCCCGGTCCGGCAGGCCCGCAGGCCGCCGTGGGGCGGAGGGAAGGAATTCATCAGCGTGCAGGCTCAAGCAGTGAGCCTGCATTCGCTGCCGCGGGCCCCGCAGCTGCGGAGGCCGCCTCGCCGACGGCGCTCACGGCCACCCGGGTGGGGGCGCCGTCGCGCTGCTCGGCATGCTGGCAGAGGTCGGCCAGGCGCTGGCCGGCCTTCTGGTCGAGCATCATCGACTTGCTGGGGATCTGCAGCCAGACGACCTGGGCGCGGTGGTCGTGCAGGCGCACGGCCCCGGTGGTGGTTTCCTCCGGCACCATGCGGAAGCTGCGCGCACCGAAGCGCACGTCGAAGTGGCCGGGTTGGCCGGCCACCCGTTCCACCTGCACCGACTGGCGCTGCTCGCAGTCGGCGCGTCCGGTGTGCACGCGCTCGGCCGCGGCCAGCTGGGCCGGCGTCAGGGGCAGGTCCAGGATGTTGCTGGCGCTGGCCGAGGCGCCGGCCGCCGACGACCGGGGCGTCGCGCGCCTGCTGTCCGCCGTGCCGGCCTTGGCGGCCCGCGGCTTGGCCGCCGGGGCGGTGCCGGGCGCCGTCTGCGCGGCCAGCGGCAGGGCCGCCAGCAGCAGGGTCAGGGAGCAGGCGGCGGGCAGCAGGCGGTTCATGGCGTGGGGTTCCAGGCGGCGACGGGACGGATTGTGCTCAATCCCGCGGACCGCTCAGAAGCTGTCGCCGGGCACGCGCACCCAGCCTTCCATGACGATGCGGGCGCTGCGGCTCATGATGGCCTTGGTGACCACCCACTGGCCGTCGCGCTGCTCGGCCGCCGCGCCGACGCGCAGGGTGCCCGAGGGGTGGCCGAAGCGCACCGCCTCGCGCGCCTGGCCGCCGGCCGCCTGGTTGACCAGGGTGCCGGGGATGGCCGCGGCGGTGCCGATGGCCACCGCCGCCGTGCCCATCATGGCGTGGTGCAGCTTGCCCATGGACAGCGCGCGCACCAGCAGGTCCACGTCCTGCGCCCCGATGGTCTTGCCGCTGGAGGCGACGTAGTCGGTCGGCGGCGCGACGAAGGCGATCTTCGGGGTGTGCTGCCGGGTGGCGGCTTCCTCGGGCGTCTTGATCAGGCCCATGCGCAGCGCGCCGGCCACGCGGATGGCCTCGAAGCGCTTGAGCGCGGCCGGATCGCCGTTGATCGCCTCGCGCAGCTCGGTGCCGGTGTAGCCGATGTCGGCGGCCCGGACGAAGACCGTCGGGATGCCCGCGGTGATCATGGTGGCGGCCAGCTTGCCGCCCTTCACCACCTCGTCCGGCACGCTCAGCTCGTCGACCAGGTTGCCGGTCGGGAAGAGCGCGCCGCCATCCTCGCCGTCGTCCGAGGGATCGATGAACTCCAGCACGATCTCGGCAGCCGGGAAGGTCACGCCATCGAGCTCGAAGTCGCCCGTCTCCTGCACCTGGCCGCCCGTCACCGGCACGTGGGCGATGATGGTTTTCTTGATGTTGGCCTGCCAGATGCGGACGACGCAGGTCCCGTTCTCGGGCACGCGGGCCGGATCCACCAGGCCCGCATGGATCGCGAAGGCGCCGGCCGCGGTCGACAGGTTGCCGCAGTTGCCCGACCAGTCGACGAAATCCTTGTCGATGGAGATCTGGCCGTAGAGGTAGTCCACGTCATGGCCGGGCTGCGTGCTCCGAGAGAGGATCACGCACTTGCTGGTGCTGGACGTGGCGCCGCCCATGCCGTCGATGTGGGCGGCATAGGGGTCGGGGCTGCCGATCACGCGCTGGAAGAGCCGGTCGCGCGCCGCGCCCGGCACCTGGGCCGCGGGCGGCAGGTCCTGCAGGCGGAAGAAGACGCCCTTGGAGGTGCCGCCGCGGATGTAGGTGGCCGGCACCTTGACTTGCGGAGCGTGCGCCATGGTCAAGCCGCCTTGTTCGAGGCCAGGAAGTCCTGCGCGAAGCGCTGCAGCACGCCGCCAGCCTGGTAGACCGAGACCTCCTCGTCGGAGTCGAGCCGGCAGGTGACCGGCACGCGGACGACTTCGCCGTTCTTCCGGTTCACCACCAGGGTCAGCGTGGTGCGCGGGGTCAGCGCGCCCTCGACGTCATAGGTCTCGGTGCCGTCCAGGCCCAGGGTCAGGCGGGTGGTGCCCGGCTTGAACTCCAGGGGCAGCACGCCCATGCCGATCAGGTTGGTGCGGTGGATGCGCTCGAAGCCCTCGGCCGCGATGGCCTCCACGCCGGCCAGGCGCACGCCCTTGGCGGCCCAGTCGCGCGAGGAGCCCTGGCCGTAGTCCGCACCCGCCACGATGATCAGCGGCTGCTTGCGGTTCATGTAGGTCTCGATGGCCTCCCACATGCGCATCACGGTGCCGTCCGGCTCGACGCGGGCCAGCGAGCCCTTCTTGACCTTGCCGTCGACCACGGCCATCTCGTTGACGAGCTGCGGGTTGGCAAAGGTCGCGCGCTGCGCGGTGAGGTGGTCGCCGCGGTGGGTGGCGTAGGAGTTGAAGTCCTCCTCCGGCAGGCCCATCTTGTGCAGGTATTCGCCCGCCGCGCTGTCCATCAGGATGGCGTTGGACGGCGAGAGGTGGTCGGTCGTGATGTTGTCCGGCAGCAGGGCCAGGGGGCGCATGCCCTTGAGCGTGCGCTCGCCGGCCAGCGCGCCTTCCCAGTAGGGCGGGCGGCGTATGTAGGTGCTCTGGGGACGCCAGTCGTACAGCGGCGACTCGGCCCGCTCGGCGTCCTGCTTGGCGAACATCGGGATGTAGACGCGGTTGAACTGCTCCGGCTTGACGGCCCGGGCCACCAGGGCGTCGATCTCCTCGTCCGAGGGCCACAGGTCCTTCAGGCGGATCTCGCGCCCCTCGACGACCGCGAGCACGTCCTGCTCGATGTCGAAGCGCACGGTGCCGGCGATCGCGTAGGCCACCACCAGCGGCGGCGAGGCCAGGAAGGCCTGCTTGGCATAGGGGTGGATGCGGCCGTCGAAGTTGCGGTTGCCCGAGAGCACGGCGGTCGCGTAGAGGTCGCGGTCGATGATCTCCTGCTGGATCTTCGGATCCAGCGCGCCCGACATGCCGTTGCAGGTGGTGCAGGCGAAGGCGACGATGCCGAAGCCCAGGGCCTCCAGGTCCTCCAGCAGGCCGGCTTCCTTCAGGTAGAGCTCGACCACCTTCGAGCCGGGGGCCAGCGAGGACTTGACCCAGGGCTTGCGCACCAGGCCGAGCTCGCGCGCCTTGCGCGCCACCAGGCCGGCGGCGATCACGTTGCGCGGGTTGCTGGTGTTGGTGCAGCTGGTGATGGCGGCGATGATGACCGCGCCGTCCGGGATCAGGCCCTGAGCCTCCTGCGCGCGGGCCTCGGCCAGGTTGGCGGCGATGCCGCGCTCGGCCAGGGCGCTGGTCGGCAGGCGCTTGTGCGGGTTGCTCGGGCCGGCCATGTTGCGCACGACGCTGCTCAGGTCGAAGCGCAGCACGCGCTCGTACTCGACCTTCGCCAGGCTGTCCGACCACAGGCCGGCTTCCTTGGCGTAGGTCTCGACCAGCTTGAGCTGCTCTTCCGTGCGGCCGGTCAGGCGCAGGTAGTCCAGGGTCTGGCCGTCGATCGAGAACATCGCCGCGGTGGCGCCGTACTCGGGCGCCATGTTGGAGATGGTCGCGCGGTCGCCGATGGTGAGGCTGGCCGCCCCCTCGCCGTAGAACTCCAGGTAGGCGCCGACGACCTTCTCCTTGCGCAGGAACTCGGTCAGGGCCAGCACCACGTCGGTGGCGGTGATGCCGGGCTGGCGGCGGCCGCCCAGCTCGACGCCGACGATGTCCGGCAGGCGCATCCAGGAGGCGCGGCCGAGCATCACGTTCTCGGCTTCCAGGCCGCCCACGCCCACCGCGATCACGCCCAGCGCATCGACGTGCGGGGTGTGGCTGTCGGTGCCGACGCAGGTGTCGGGGAAGGCCACGCCGTCCTGGGCGTGGATCACCGGCGACATCTTCTCCAGATTGATCTGGTGCATGATCCCGTTGCCCGCGGGGATCACGTCGACGTTGTCGAAGGCGGTCTTCGTCCAGTTGATGAAGTGGAAGCGGTCCTCGTTGCGGCGCTCCTCGATGTCGCGGTTCTTCTGGAAGGCGTTCGGGTCGAAGCCGCCGCACTCCACCGCCAGCGAGTGGTCGACGATGAGCTGCACGGGCACCACCGGGTTGACCTTGGCGGGGTCACCGCCCTGGTCGGCGATCGCGTCGCGCAGGCCGGCGAGGTCCACCAGCGCGGTCTGGCCCAGGATGTCGTGGCAGACCACGCGGGCGGGGAACCACGGGAAGTCGCGCTCGCGCTTGCGCTCGATGAGCTGCAGCAGGCAGTCGCTGACGATGGCCGGATCGGCCTTGCGGACGATGTTCTCGGCGTGGACGCGGGCCGTGTACGGCAGACCGTCCCAGGCGCCCGGCTTGAGCGCGTTGACGGCGGCGCGGGCGTCGAAGTACTCGAGCGCGGTGCCCGGCAGGGGCTTGCGGAAGGCGGTGTTCATGGCGGCGGCTTGACCTTCTTCTTCCGGATTACTTGCGCTCGGCGATCGGCACGAAGACCTGGTCCTCGGGGCCGGTGTAGTTCGCCGAGGGACGGATGATCTTGCCGTCGATGCGCTGCTCGATGATGTGGGCGCTCCAGCCGCTGGTGCGGGCGATCACGAAGAGCGGGGTGAACATGTCGGTCGGCACGCCCATCATGTGGTAGCTGACGGCGCTGAACCAGTCGAGGTTGGGGAACATCTTCTTGATGTCCCACATCACCGTCTCCAGGCGCTCGGCGATGTCGTACATCTTGGTGTTGCCCTGCTCCACGGAGAGCTGCTGGGCGACTTCCTTGATGACCTTGTTGCGCGGGTCGCTGACGGTGTAGACCGGATGGCCGAAGCCGATCACGACCTCTTTCTTCTCGACGCGGGCGCGGATGTCGGCCTCGGCCTCCTCCGGGTTGTCGTAGCGCTTCTGGATCTCGAAGGCCACCTCGTTGGCGCCGCCGTGCTTGGGGCCGCGCAGCGCGCCGATGGCGCCGGTGATGGCCGAGTAGATGTCCGAGCCCGTGCCGGCGATGACGCGGCCGGTGAAGGTCGAGGCATTGAACTCGTGCTCGGCGTACAGCACCAGCGAGGTGTGCATGGCCTTGACCCAGCTGTCACGCGGCTTCTCGCCGTGCAGCAGGTGCAGGAAGTGGCCGCCGATGGAGTCGTCGTCGGTCTCCACCTCGATGCGCTTGCCGTTGTAGGCGAAGTGGTACCAGTACAGCAGCATCGAGCCCAGCGAGGCCATCAGCTTGTCGGCGATGTCGCGGGCACCGGGGTGGTTGTGGTCGTCCTTCTCGGGCTTGACGCAGCCGAGCACCGACACGCCGGTGCGCATCACGTCCATCGGGTGCGAGGACGGGGGCAGCTGCTCCAGCGCGGCCTTGACGGCGGCGGGCAGGCCGCGCAGGGCCTTCAGCTTGCCCTTGTAGGCGGCCAGCTCGGCGACGGTCGGCAGCTTGCCGTGGACCAGCAGGTGGGCGATTTCCTCGAACTCGCACTGGGCGGCGACGTCCAGGATGTCGTAGCCGCGGTAGTGCAGGTCATTGCCGCTGCGGCCGACGGTACACAGCGCGGTGTTGCCCGCGGCGGTGCCGGACAGGGCGACGGACTTCTTGACTTTCGGCAGGACGGGGGTGGTGGCTTCGGTCATGGCGTGTTCCTCGGATCAGATCAATGCGGAAGGCGATGGGCGTGCGGCGCGTGGGCTTACTTCTTCGCGGCGAACAGGGCGTCCAGGCGCTGCTCGAAGGCGTGGTAGCCGATGCGGTCGTAGAGCTCGACGCGGGTCTGCATCAGGTCCAGCACGTCCTTCTGGTGGCCGTTGGCGCGGATCGAGGTGTAGACCGCCTCGGCCGCCTTGTTGGCGGCGCGGAAGGCCGACAGCGGATAGAGCTGGATGGCGACGCCGACCGAGGCCAGCTCCTCGCGGGTGAACAGCGGGGTGGCGCCGAACTCGGTGATGTTGGCCAGCACCGGCACCTTCACCGCGTCGACGAACTTCTTGTAGGTCGGCAGGTCGTGGGCGGCCTCGGCGAAGATCGCGTCGGCGCCGGCTTCGACGCAGGCGATCGAGCGCTCGATGGCGGCGTCCACGCCTTCCATCTGGATGGCGTCGGTGCGGGCGATCAGGAAGAAGGACGCGTCGGTCTTGGCATCGGCGGCGGCCTTCACGCGGTCGACCATCTCGCCCTGGGTGACGATCTCCTTGCCCGGACGGTGGCCGCAGCGCTTGGCGCCGACCTGGTCCTCGATGTGGCAGGCGGCGGCACCGGCCTTGATCAGGTTCTTGACGGTGCGCTCGATGTTGAAGGCGCTGGGGCCGAAGCCGGTGTCGATGTCGACCAGCAGGGGCAGGTCGCAGACATCGGTGATGCGGCGCACGTCGGTCAGCACGTCGTCGAGCGTGTTGATGCCGAGGTCGGGCAAGCCCAGGGAGCCGGCGGCGACGCCACCGCCCGACAGGTAGATGGCACGGAAGCCGGCGCGCTTCGCGAGCAGGGCGTGGTTCGCATTGATCGCACCGATGATCTGCAGCGGGGATTCGGCAGCAAGTGCGGCGCGGAAGCGCTGGCCGGGGGTGAGTTGTTCTTGGCTCATGGCGTGTCGTGGGTCGGGAAGGGTGGACCGATCGGCTCGACGCTGCGGGGGTGATCGCCGCGCCGGCCGGGTGGAACGGTGCGGCCGGATCAGGCCGCGGGGTCAAAGAACGCGGTGCGCACCTCGGCGGGCAGGACCCGCCCGGTGCGTTCGGCACGTTCAAGCACGTGCCAGAAGTAGCGGAAGCTCGCGCGGTCGTGCAGCAGGCCCTTGTGGGCGATGGGCGCCCACTGCTGGGCCTGGGCCGCCGTCAGGATGCTGATCGCGTCGTCGAGCTCGGCCGGATCCGGCGCGAAGGCCTCGACGATCGGCGCGATCTGATTCGGGTGGATGGACCACATGCGCAGGTAGCCGAAGTCCTGCGCAGCACGGCGCGCGGCCGCGGCGATGGCGGCGCGGTCGTTGAACTCGGTGACCACGTTGTGCGAAGGGGTCTTGCCGTGGGCATGGCAGGCCGCGGCGATCTCGAGCTTGGCGCGCACGACCAGCGGGTGACTGAACTGGCCCTGCAGGCGCATGCCCTGGGAGCTGATGGCGCCGCGGTGCGCGGAGACGAAGTCCATCAGCCCGAAGGACAGCGATTCCACGGCGGGCAGGGCGGCCAGGGCATGCACCTCGTGCAGCGCGCCGTGGGTCTCGACCAGGGCATGCACGGGCGGCACCGGGGTGCCGGCGGCGCGGGCGGCCGCCTCGATGTGGGCGCAGGCGGCCGCGAGGTCGGCCGCGTCGGCGACCTTCGGCACCATCAGGAAGGCCAGGCGCGGCGCGGCGCCGGCGTGGCCCAGCAGCGTGGCGACGTCCTGCGGGAAGCTCGGGTGGCGGTAGGGATGCAGCCGCACGCCGACACGGTCGAAGCGGTTGGCGGGGCTGGCGACCAGCTCGGCGACCAGGGCGGCCTGCTCGGCCTCGGCGCCGACGACGGCACCGTCCTCCAGGTCCAGCGTGACATCGAACAGCGCCCGGTCGGCCATCTCGCCCTGCAGGGCCAGCGCCTTGCGCATGCGGGCCTCGACCCCGGCGTAGTGGTCCGCAACCGGCAGCAGCGGGGCGCGCTCGCTGGCGGCAAACAGGGCATCGCGGGGATGGACGACCAGGCTCATCGCAGGGCTCCAGGCAGTGGAGGACGGGGCTTGCGGGGCCCGGGAGGGGCCCCGCGGGCGCAAAAAAAGCCGGTGGGGTGAAGAACCGGCTTCCTTTGCGCTGGTCAGCGCTGCATCAAGCGCTGAGCGGGATCACAGCAGGTGCTTGACGCCGTCGGCCTCGCCCTGCAGCTCGGCCAGGGTGATGTTGATGCGCTCTTGCGAGAAGGCGTCGATGTCCAGGCCTTCGACGATCTTGTACTCGCCGTTCTCGGTGGTGACCGGGAAGCCGAACACGATGCCCTTGGGGATGCCGTATTCGCCGTTCGAGGGCACGCCCATCGTGACCCATTCGCCGTTCGAGCCCAGGGCCCAGTCACGGATGTGGTCGATGGCGGCGTTGGCAGCCGAAGCCGCCGACGACAGGCCGCGGGCGGCAATGATCGCGGCGCCGCGCTTGCCGACGGTCGGCAGGAAGGTGTCGGCGTTCCAGACCTGGTCGTTGATGGTGTCCTTGACCGAGGCGCCGTTGATGGTGGCGAAACGGTAGTCGGCGTACATCGTGGGCGAGTGGTTGCCCCAGACGGTCAGCTTCTTGATGTCGCCGACGGCCTTGCCGGTCTTGGCGGCGATCTGCGAGGCGGCGCGGTTGTGGTCCAGGCGCAGCATGGCGGTGAAGTTCTTGGCCGGCAGGTCCGGGGCCGACTTCATCGCGATGTAGGCGTTGGTGTTGGCCGGGTTGCCGACGACCAGCACCTTGACGTTGCGGCTGGCAACCTTGTTCAGGGCCTTGCCTTGCACCGTGAAGATGGCGGCGTTGGCGGCCAGCAGGTCGGCACGCTCCATGCCGGGGCCGCGCGGACGGGCGCCGACCAGCAGGGCGTAGTCGGTGTCCTTGAAGGCTTCTTCGGGGTTGCTGTGGGCTTCAATGCCGGCCAGCAGCGGGAAGGCGCAGTCTTCCAGCTCCATGATCACGCCCTTGAGCGCGTTCTGGGCCTTCTCGTCGGGGATCTCCAGCAGCTGCAGGATGACCGGCTGGTCCTTGCCCAGCATCTCGCCCGAGGCGATGCGGAACAGCAGGGCGTAGCCAATTTGGCCGGCGGCGCCGGTGACGGCGACGCGAACGGGGGACTTGCTCATGTTGGAGGTCTCCGAAGATGAAAACGGCAGGCCGGAAGGGGTCTTGAAGGACGGCGATGTCGGCGATGCCGCCGTCCGGCACCTGTCCTTGTTCGCGGGTAGTCCCACTGGGCCAGGGCGTTTTTCGAGTGTAGGGGAGTCTAGGTTCGCAGCGACGCCTGCGTCAATAGTCTTATGTCTTATATAAGACATCATTCAGCCCTCGCGTCGACGACCTGCGGCGCCTGTGTTGCAATCGCGGCCGACATGAATGCCGTGCCCCCCCTGACACCCGAAGGCGTCGCCCCCGAGGCGGCGGGCCCGGCCTTCAGCCCCCTCTACCGCCAGATCAAGGCGCTGATCGTCCGCAGCCTGCAGGCCGGGGAGTGGAAGCCCGGCGAGGCCATCCCCAGCGAGATGGAGCTGGCGGCGCGCTTCCGCGTCAGCCAGGGGACGGTGCGCAAGGCCATCGACGAGATGGCCACCGAGAACCTGCTCGTGCGCCGCCAGGGCAAGGGCACCTTCGTCGCCACCCATGCCGAGGAGCGTGTGCAGTACCGCTTCCTGCGCCTCGAGTCGGCGGAGGAGGCCAGCGCGCCGCGCTCGGTCGAGCGGCTCTTCCTGGACTGCCGTCGCCTGCGTGCGCCGGCCGAGGTGGCGCGCGCGCTCGACATGAAGGCCGGCGAGGCGGCGGTGCAGGTCCGTCGCATCCTTTCATTTGACGGAACGCCGGCGGTACTGGATGAAATCTGGCTGCCCGGCTCGCTGTTCAAGGGCCTGACGGCTGAGCGCCTGAGCGAGTACCGCGGCCCGCTCTACGGCCTGTTCGAAAGCGAGTTCGGCGTGCACATGGTCCGCGCCGACGAGAAGCTGCGGGCCGTGCCGGCCGGGGCCGACGAGGCCGAGCTGCTGCGGGTGCCGGTCGGCACGCCGCTGCTGAGCGTGGAGCGGCGCTCCTTCACCTACGGCGACAAGGTGGTGGAGCTGCGCCGCGGCCTGTACCACACCGCCAAACACCACTACCGCAACGAATTGAGCTGACGCCATGCTGGCGGCCAGGGACTGCACTCGGGTAGCCCCGGTCCCTGTAAGCGTATCGCCTAAAATCTCAAGGTTTACCCGTAGCCACTCCAGCCCATCGCCTTGCCATGAGTGATCACGCCAGTCCGACCCGTCCGCAACGGCCGGTGTTCCGCAACATCCACGTGTCCCAGATCGTGTCGTACCGGCTGCCGCCGGCGGGCATCGTCTCGATCCTGCACCGCGTCAGCGGCGCCGTGATGTTCCTGCTGCTGCCCTTCATCCTCTGGATGTTCGACAAGAGCCTCAGCTCGGAGATCAGCTACGAGCAGTTCACCAGCGCCTTCGCCCACGGGGTCGGCATCTATCCGGGCTGGTTCCTCAAGCTCGTCGCCCTGGGCCTGATCTGGGCCTACCTGCACCACTTCGTCGCCGGCGTCCGCCACCTGTGGATGGACGCCACGCACAGCGTCAGCAAGCAGCAGAGCCACAGCTCGGCCCTCGCGACCCTGGCGATCGGCACCGTGCTGACGGTGCTGCTGGGTGCCAAGCTCTTCGGCCTGTTCTGAGCCGATTCCCGCCTCCTTCGCAAAGTCCTTCGTCATGACGCAGAACTACGGCTCCAAGCGCATCGTCGTCGGTGCGCACTACGGCTTCCGCGACTGGTTGTCCCAGCGCGTGACCGCCACGCTGATGGCCCTCTTCACCGTGGTGCTCCTGGCCCAGGTGATCTTCGGCGGCCCGCTCGGGTATGACCGCTGGGCCGGCATCTTTTCGGCGCAATGGATGAAAGTGCTCACTTTCGTCGTCATCGTGTCCCTGCTCTGGCACGCCTGGGTCGGCGTGCGCGACATCTGGATGGACTACGTGAAGCCGGTCGCTGTCCGGCTCTCGCTCCAGGTGTTCACCATCGTCTGGCTGATCGCCTGTGCCGGCTGGGCAATCCAAGTGCTGTGGAGGCTGTAATGCAAGTGGCAAGCTCTCTTCCGACGCGCAAGTTCGACGTCGTCATCGTCGGGGCCGGGGGTTCCGGCATGCGCGCCTCGCTGCAACTGGCCCGCGCGGGCCTGAACGTGGCGGTGCTGTCCAAGGTCTTCCCGACCCGCTCGCACACCGTGGCGGCCCAGGGCGGCATCGGTGCCTCGCTGGGCAACATGTCCGAGGACAACTGGCACTTCCACTTCTACGACACCGTCAAGGGCTCCGACTGGCTCGGCGACCAGGACGCGATCGAGTTCATGTGCCGCGAGGCGCCCAAGGTCGTCTACGAGCTTGAGCACTTCGGCATGCCCTTCGACCGCAATGCCGACGGCACCATCTACCAGCGCCCCTTCGGCGGCCACACCGCGAACTACGGCGAGAAGCCGGTCCAGCGCGCCTGCGCCGCGGCCGACCGCACCGGCCACGCGATGCTGCACACGCTGTACCAGCAGAACGTCAAGGCGCGCACTCAGTTCTTCGTCGAGTGGATGGCGCTGGACCTGATCCGCGACGCCGACGGCGATTGCGTCGGCGTGACCGCGCTCGAGATGGAGACCGGCGACGTGCACGTCCTGCACGCCAAGACGGTCCTGCTGGCCACCGGCGGCGCGGGCCGCATCTACGCCGCCTCGACCAACGCCTTCATCAACACCGGTGACGGCCTGGGCATGGCGGCGCGCGCCAACATCCCGCTGCAGGACATGGAGTTCTGGCAGTTCCACCCGACCGGCGTGGCCGGCGCGGGCGTGCTGCTGACCGAAGGCTGCCGCGGCGAGGGCGCGATCCTGCGCAACATCAATGGCGAGCGCTTCATGGAGCGCTACGCCCCGACCCTGAAGGATCTGGCGCCGCGCGACTTCGTCTCGCGCTGCATGGACCAGGAGATCAAGGAAGGTCGCGGCTGCGGTCCCAACAAGGACTACGTCGTGCTGGACATGACCCACCTGGGCGGCGACACCATCCTCAAGCGCCTGCCCTCGGTCTACGAGATCGGCCACAACTTCGCGAACGTCGACATCACGAAGGAGCCGATCCCAGTCGTCCCGACCATCCATTACCAGATGGGGGGCATCCCGACCAACATCAACGGCCAGGTCGTCGTGCCCAAGGGCGCCGACTACAAGAGCGTGATCGAGGGCCTGTACGCGGTGGGCGAATGCTCCTGCGTGTCGGTGCACGGCGCCAACCGCCTGGGCACCAACTCCCTGCTCGACCTGCTGGTCTTCGGCCGGGCCGCCGGCAACCACATCGTGGATCGCCTGGCCAAGGACGCCAAGGCCCACAAGCCGCTGCCCAAGAACGCCGCCGACTTCTCGCTGGCCCGCCTGGCCCGCCTGGACGCCAGCACCACCGGCGAGTACGCGCAGGACGTCGCCAACGACATCCGCAGCGCGATGCAGCAGCACGCTGGTGTGTTCCGCACGCAGAAGACGATGGACGAGGGCGTGGCCAAGATCAACGCCATCCGCGAGCGCGTCCAGGCGATCACGCTCAAGGACAAGTCCAAGGTCTTCAACACCGCCCGCGTCGAGGCGCTGGAGGTCGACAACCTGATCGAGGCCGCCCAGGCCACCATGACCTCGGCCGCCGCGCGCAAGGAATGCCGCGGCGCCCACACGGTCAAGGACTACGAACGCGGTGCCGACGACGCCGAGTTCCCGCTGGGCCGCAACGACAAGGAATGGATGAAGCACACCCTCTGGGACAGTGCCACCAACGGCCTTTCGTACAAGCCGGTCAACCTCAAGCCGCTGACCGTCGAGTCGGTGCCGCCCAAGGTCCGTACCTTCTAAGCGCAGCAGGAGAACACCATGACCCAGAAGCGCAGCTTCCAGATCTACCGCTACGACCCGGACAAGGACGCCAAGCCCTACATGCAGACCCTCGAGGTCGAGCTGGAGGGCAACGAGCGCATGCTGCTCGATGCGCTGATCAAGCTGAAGGCGATCGACCCGACGCTCAGCTTCCGTCGCAGCTGCCGCGAAGGCGTCTGCGGTTCGGACGCGATGAACATCAACGGCAAGAACGGTCTGGCCTGCCTGACCAATCTGCGTACGCTGCCGGGCACCATCGTGCTCAAGCCGCTGCCGGGTCTGCCCGTCGTCCGCGACCTGATCGTGGACATGACGCAGTTCTTCAAGCAGTACAACTCGATCAAGCCTTACCTCGTCAACGACGAGATTCCGCCCGAGAAGGAGCGCCTGCAGTCCCCCGAGGAGCGCGACGAGCTCAACGGCCTGTACGAGTGCATCCTCTGCGCGAGCTGCTCGACGAGCTGCCCGAGCTTCTGGTGGAACCCGGACAAGTTCGTCGGCCCGGCCGGTCTGCTGCAGGCCTACCGCTTCATCGCGGACAGCCGCGACCAAGCCACCGGCGAGCGCCTCGACAACCTCGAGGATCCCTACCGCCTGTTCCGCTGCCACACCATCATGAACTGCGTGGATGTGTGCCCCAAGGGCCTGAACCCGACCAAGGCCATCGGCAAGATCAAGGAGCTGATGGTCCGCCGGGCCGTCTGATCCCTTGAATCCGAACGACCTGCGGCCCATGGACCTCCCGCGCCCCACCATCTCCGAGGCGCTGGATCCGGACGCGCCGCTGGACGAGGCCGACCGCGGCCGCCTGCGCTGGCGCTGCCGGCGCGGGCTGCTCGAGAACGATCTGTTCGTCGAGCGCTACTTCCGGGCTCACGAGGCCCCGCTGACCTGGCGCGAAGCCCGCGCCCTGGCCCGGCTGATGGATTTGCCGGACAACGATCTGCTCGACCTCCTGCTCGCACGCCGCGAGCCCGAGGGCGAGCTGGTTGACCCCGACGTACGTCGTGTGCTCGACGCGCTGCGCAGCGCACCGGTTTGACGCCCCTGCGCCGGCCTGCGGCACGGCATCGAGCTTGCTTCCCCGATCCCGCCCCTCTTCCCCCTGAAGGAACGCCCATGACCCCTTCCGACGTGAAAGCCACGCTGTCGTTCTCGGACGGCAGCCCGTCGATGGACCTGCCCATCTACAAGGGCACGGTCGGCCCGGATGTCATCGACATCCGCAAGCTCTACGCCCAGACCGGCAAGTTCACCTACGACCCGGGCTTCCTCAGCACCGCGTCCTGCCAGTCGTCGATCACCTACATCGACGGCGACAAGGGTGAGCTGCTGTACCGCGGCTACCCCATCGAGCAGCTCGCGGTGAACTGCGACTTCCTCGAAACCTGCTACCTGCTGCTGAACGGCGAACTGCCCAACGCCAGCGAAAAGGCGGAGTTCGTCGGCCGTGTGAACAAGCACACGATGGTCAACGAGCAGATGCAGTTCTTCCTGCGCGGTTTCCGTCGCGATGCGCACCCGATGGCCGTGCTGACCGGCCTGGTCGGCGGCATGTCGGCCTTCTATCACGACACCACCGACATCACGAACCCGCAGCATCGCGAGATCGCCGCGATCCGCCTGATCGCGAAGATGCCGACGCTGGTGGCCATGGCCTACAAGTACTCGGTCGGCCAGCCCTACATCTATCCGAAGAACGAGCTGAGCTACACGGCCAACTTCATGCGGATGATGTTCGGCACGCCCTGCGAGGACTACCAGCCCGACGACGTGCTGGTCCGCGCCATGGACCGCATCTTCATCCTGCACGCCGACCACGAGCAGAACGCCTCGACCTCGACCGTGCGCCTGTGCGGCTCCTCCGGCACCAACCCCTATGCCGCCATCGCGGCGGGCGTGGCCTGCCTCTGGGGTCCGGCCCACGGCGGCGCGAACGAGGCCTGCCTGAACATGCTGGCCGACATCCAGCAGATGGGCGGCGTCGCCAAGATCGGCGAGTTCATCACCAAGGTCAAGGACAAGAACAGCAGCGTCAAGCTGATGGGCTTCGGCCACCGGGTCTACAAGAACTACGACCCGCGCGCCAAGCTGATGCGCGAGACCTGCCACGAGGTGCTCGGCGCCCTCGGCCTCGAGAACGATCCGATGTTCAAGCTGGCCATGGCCCTCGAGAAGATCGCGCTGGAAGACGAGTACTTCGTCGCCCGCAAGCTCTACCCGAACGTGGACTTCTACTCGGGCATCGTGCAGCGCGCCATCGGCATCCCGGTCTCGCTGTTCACCGCGATCTTCGCGCTGGCCCGCACCGTGGGCTGGATCGCCCAGCTCAACGAGATGATCTCGGACCCGGAGTACAAGATCGGCCGTCCGCGTCAGCTCTTCACCGGCGCCGCCAGCCGCGACGTCAAGCCGCTGGCCGACCGCTGAGCCGCATGCCCTCCGGTGGCCGCTCCCTCGGGATCGGCCCCGCAGGTCGGGAAGGGCCCCCTCGGGGGCCCTTCTTGCATTCCGGCGGCCACGCACGGTCCGCGTGGCCCGCATCCAGGCCGATGGGCCGCCCGTAAGCCGCAGCGGACGCCGTCGACCCCCTGGAGTCCCGCCTCCTCCCTGACCGCCCACGCATGCCTGCCTTGCTCCGTCCCGCCCCCCGCCTGCTGCCGGCCCTCGGCCTGCTGCTGTTTGCCGGGACCGGCGCTGCGGCCCTGGATCCGGGCGCGGCCCTGCCACCGCCCGCCACGCTGCTCGGCCAGGGCCTGCAGGATCCGCTCGGCTTGGCCCGCGAGCTGGCCCTGCGCTGGCAGGGTCTGCCCGCCGGGCCGCTCGCGGTCATCCTGTTCGCCGTGCTCACCCTGTGGTCGGCCACCGGCGTGCCGGGCTGCTCCGTGCTGCTGCTGGCCATCGGCGCGCGCTACGGCCTGCTGTCGGGGACCTTGCTGGTGACCCTGGCGACCACGCTGGGCGCGGCCTTTCCCTTCCTGCTGAGCCGACATCTGCTGCGCGAGCGCCTGCAGGCGCGCCACGGCCTGCTGTTCGCCCGCGTCGACGCCATGCTGTCTCGCCACGGCGCGCTGGCCCTGCTGGCCCTGCGGCTGGCGCCGGTGCTGCCCTATCAACTCCTGAATCCGCTGATGGGCCTGAGCGCCATGCCCCTGGGCCGCTACCTGGTGTGGACGGCGTTCGGCATGGCGGCCAGCAGTGCGGCCTATGTGCAGCTGGGCCGCGAGCTGGGCCAGGCGCGCCAGCTCAGCGACCTGCTGGCCCCGGGCCTGGGCCTGGCCCTGGCCGTCCTGCTGCTGCTGAGCTGGGGGGCGCAGCGCTGGTGGCGTCAGGCCCAGCAGGCCCTGCCGCCGGTCGCGGCCCCCGAGGAAACGTCCCGATGAGTGTGTCCCGTCCTGCCGCCCTGCAGCTCTTCAGCTACGACTGGGACCGCCAGGCCTTCGACGCCTGTGCCGACCGGGTGCGCTTCGACCATGCCGGCTTCGACCTCTTCAGCTTTCCGAGCCAGGTCGGCCTGCTCGGCTTCGATCTCGACCGCTTCACCGACCGCCTGGCCCGGCGCGCGGCGCGGCGCGGCTGGCAGGCGGTCGTCTCGCACCACGAGCAGTTCGGTGCCCTGGCCGCCGCCCTGCTGGCCGAGCGTCTGGGCCTGCCCGGGGCCACGCCGGACGCCATCCTGGCCTGCCAGCACAAGCTGCACGCGCGGCGGGTGCTGGAGCGTGTCGCGCCCGATGCCACCGTACCCTGCGAGCCCCTGCCGGTGGCCTACGGCGAGCCCATCCCCGAGGGCCTGAGCTACCCCTGCTTCGCCAAGCCCGTGAAGGCCGCCTTCTCGGTGCTGGCCCGCGAGGTGGACGACCGGGCCGCACTGCAGGCCCTGACCCGCTTCGGCTGGGCCGAGCTGTGGATCATCCGCCGCCTGGTCGAGCCCTTCGAGCGCATTGCCCGGCGCCGCCTGCCGCAGGCCGGCACCGCCCACCGCATGATGCTGGAGCAGCCGGTGCAGGCGCCGCAGTACAACCTGGACGGCTTCGTGGTCGACGGCCAGGTGCATGCCCTCGGCGTGGTCGACGCGATCATGTACCCCGGCACCCAGGCCTTCATGCGCTGGGATCTGCCGAGCCGGCTGGCCCCGGCCGTCCAGGCCCGCGCGCTCGATGTGGCGCGGCGCTTCCTGGGGGCCGTCGGCTTCACCCGCGGCTGCTTCAACATGGAGTTCTTCCACGACCCCCTCAGCGACCGGCTGACGGTGATCGAGTTCAACCCCCGCCTGGCCTCGCAGTTCGGCGACCTCTACCGGCGCGTGCTCGGCCTGGATCCGCACAGCCTCTCGCTGACCCTGGCCCTCGGGGGCCGACTGGCCGACGAGCCGCGCCGCGACCCCACGGCCGGTGCGACCTCCAGCTTCGTCTTCCGCGCCTTCCACGGGGACCAGGTGCCGCCCATGCCCAGCCGCGCGCAGTGCGCCGCCTTTGCCGCGCAGTTCCCCGATGGCCTGCTGCTGCCCATGCCCAAGCAGGGCGCCGGGCTGGAGCGAGAGTTCAAGTGGCTGGGCAGCCACCGCTACGGCGTCATGCACCTGGGCGGCCGCGATGCGGCCGACCTGCAGCGCCGCTGTGCCGCGGCCTGTGCGCTGCTCGGCTGGCCGCTGCCCTATGCCGAGGCCTGGGCCGTCGGCGAAGACGGCCTGCCCCGGCTCAGGACCTGAGCCCGGCGCGCCGCGCGGCCCGGCCGCGCCGGCTGCCGGCCGGTAACCGCGGCGGGCCCAGGTCCACCGCCCCCTGCATGGCCGGACGGCGTGCACGCCCCACGGCGGGGCCGACCACCGGCCGGGCCCCGCCCGCCGCGCCGCGCCCCTGGGGCCGGGCCGGAGCCCGGGGGGCCGGAGCCGGCGTCCGCGCCGCCCAGCGAGACATCCAGGCGCAGACCAGGGCGGCCGCGTAGGGGATGGCCTGCAGGGCCAGCACGCCCAGCCACATCAGCGATTCCACGTGGTCGGCCGGCCGCACCCAGGCCACCGCCGCCAGGGCCAGCATCAGGGCCAGGAAGAGGCCGGCCTCCTCCCGCACGCCCACCGGCCCGCCGCGGCGCGCGGCCGCGCCCGCGGCGCTGCCCTTCTGGGTGACCTCGAACACCGCCGTGCGCTGCGTGAGGCCGGCGAAGACGCCGCGTGCGATCGCATGCGACAGGCTCAGCCCGGCCAGGGCCGCGCCGACGATGCCCGCCGGCTGGCAGGGCACGCGCTTGAGGTAGAGCAGCGGGCCGATCAGCAGCCGCACCGACATCAGCCCGGTCAGCGGGCCGAGGAAGAGCATCGCCGGCAGGCTGAACCACTGCGGCGCGGCGATCAGGCCGATGGTCCAGAAGAGGGTTGCGAAGCTCAGCACCAGGTGCATGGCATCGCCCAGCCAGGGCAGCCAGCCGGCCACGAAGTGGTAGCGCTGGGCGCGGCTCAGCGCCGCCTGCGGCTGGCCGGCGGCCGGTCGCAGGCCCAGCAGGCTGCGGGCGTGGGCCTTGAGGATCTGCATCGCACCCTGTGCCCAGCGCTGGCGCTGCTTCTTGAAGGCGACGAAGCCGTCGGGCGTCAGGCCACGACCCATCACCTGGTCGACATAGACCGCGCGCAGGCCGCGCTGCATCAGGCGCAGACCCAGCTCGCTGTCCTCGCAGATGCACCACTCGGACCAGCCGCCGTCGCGCAGCGCGCTGGCGCGGATCATCGTCATCGTGCCGTGCTGGATGATGGCGTCGCGCTCGTTGCGGTGGTGCATGCCGATGCGGAAGAAGCCGTCGTACTCCCAGTTCATCGCGCGGCGGAAGGCCTGGCCTTCCCAGTCCCGGTGGGCCTGCGGCGACTGCACGACGCCGACCTTGGCGTCGTCGAAGTGCGCCACCAGGTCGCGCAGCCAGTTCGGCTCGACGAGGTAGTCGGCATCCACCACGGCCACCACCTCGGCCGCCGGGTCGGTGTGCTGCAGGGCGAAGTTCAGCGCGCCGGCCTTGTAGCCCGGCCAGCTCGGCAGGTGGAAGAAGCGCACCGTCGGACCCTCGGCGCCGCGGGCGGCGGCCAGGCGCTCGCAATGCGCCTGCACCGGCTGCCACAGGGCCGGGTCGCGGGTGTTGTTGTCGATCACCAGCACCTCGAAGTTGCGCCAGTCCAGGCGCATCAGGCTGTCGAGGGTGGCGATCACCATGGCGGGCGGCTCGTTGCAGCAGGCTAGGTGGATGCTCACGCGCGGCTCGCGCGCGCCGCGCGGCAACGGCCTGGGGCCGAAGCGGCGGCGCAGGTTGCCGTCCCAGAACAGCTCGGCGAACTCGAAGAGCTGGGCCAGCAGCGTGACCGCCGTCAGCGCCAGCGCCGGGGCCAGCAGGGCCAGCACGATCCAGTCGAGGTGCTCCAGGTAGTGCTTCATCGGCAGCGTGGCCAGCAGCACGGTCAGCGTGACCACGCCCTGCGCCGTCACCGCGAAGCCGATGCGCGCGGCCAGCCGCAGGCGCGGCAGCAGGCTCAGGCTCAGCGCGATCAGCAGGAAGCCCGCCAGGCTGGCCAGGCCGGCCTTGCCGCGCTCGTGGCGGTCGACGTTGAGCCGGCCGTCGAAGGAGAACTTGGGCTGCCGGTCGGCGTCGAGGATGCCCCAGTAGGCGCCGGCACGGCCTTCCGTCGCGCGCTTCCAGGGCTGGTCGATGGCCTCCATCAGGAAGTAGTCCAGACCCAGGCCCCGGCTCTTGGCCAGGAAGCCGCGCACGAAGGTGGCCTGGTCCGCCGGGCTGGCGCGGGCGCCGTCGACGCGGTCGCCGCCGCTCGGCCAGCCGACTTCGCCGATCACGATGGGCTTGCCCGGAAAGCGCTGGCGCAGCTCCTCCAGGCGGCTCATGGCGTAGTCCACCGCGACGTCGGCCGGCACGCCTTCCCAGTAGGGCAGCAGGTGGACGGTGAGGAAATCGACGTGCTCGGCCAGTTCGGGCCGCTTCAGCCAGACATGCCAGGGTTCGGCCGTCGAGACCGGCACCGAGAGCGTCCGGCGCAGGCGGTCCAGGTAGGCGATCAGCTGCTCGGGCTCCAGGCTGCCCAGCAGCAGGGTTTCGTTGCCGGCGATGACCCGGTCGATGTTGGAGTGGCGGGCCACGGCCTGCTCGACCGCCGTGATCTCGCGCTCGTTGTTGTCGACCCGGCGGTCCAGCCAGACCCCGGCCGTCAGCCGCAGGCCGTGGCGCTCGGCCAGGCCGGGCAGGGCGGGGAACTCGCTGGAGCCGTAGGTGCGGATGCGCCCGGTGAGCTGGGCCAGGGTGGCCAGGTCCTCGGCGATCGCCTCGTCGCGGGGGTAGCGGCCGTCCAGCGGGCTGTCGTGCCGCTGGAAGGCGTTGTAGGCCAGGCCGGCGATGCGGATGGGGGCGTCGGGCAGGGCCTGCGGCGTCTGGATCAGGCGCCAGCCCAGCAGGTGTACCACCGCGACGACGGTGGCGATCAGCAGGGCCGTGGCGATCCGGGTCCAGGGCAGACGACGGACCGACGGCAGCGTGCGGCGGGAGGATCGTTCGCTCATGAGGCAGGGTGGAGCAAGAAAGCGGCCGGGCCGGACGGCCGTCCGGGGCGGAAGATCGGGCGGCCGCGCACGCTTTGCGTGCAGGCCGGTCGGGGCCGGAGCCCTGGGATGCGGCACGGGGCCTGCATCGGACTGGATACTCCAACGCGCGCCGCGTTCCCCTGGCTGACGGACCCGGCGACGCGTAAGCCCTTCTTTTCCGCTGCATTTCGGGTTGCCGATGAGCTTTCTGTCCTCGCGTCGCTGGCTGCCGCTGCTGCTGATCGGCGCGGCCCTGCTGTTGGGTGCCCTGCTGTGGCTGCGGGCCATCACGCCCCAGGCCCTGCCCGAGCCGCCCACGGCGCCGGGGGCGGCCGGGCCGCGCATCCCCTGCCTGTCCTACGCGCCCTTCCGCGATCCGGCGCTCAACCCGTTGCGGCCCGGCCCCAGTGTCAGTCCGCCACAGATCGAGGCCGACCTGCGCCAGCTCCGCACGCTGACCGACTGCGTGCGCACCTATGCCGTCGACCGCGGCCTGGAGGCCGTGCCCGCCGTGGCCGAGCGCCTGGGCATGCGGGTCAAGCTGGGCGCCTGGATCGGCCGCGACCCGGTGGCCAACGCCCGCCAGATCCGCGACGCCATCGCGCTGGCCCGGGCCCACCCGAAGAGCGTCGAGCTGCTCATCGTCGGCAACGAGGTGCTGCTGCGCCAGGAACAGAGCCCGGCGGCCCTGGCCGCGCTGCTGGCCGCGGCGCGCCGCGACAGCCCGGTGCCTGTCACCTACGCCGATGTCTGGGAGTTCTGGTGGCGCCATGCCGAGCAGCTGCGCCCCCAGGTCGACCGCGTCACTGTGCACATCCTCCCCTACTGGGAGGATGAGCCGGTCGCCGTGGACCAGGCCGTCGACCACGTGCTGGACCTGGCCGCCCGCACCCAGGCCCACTTTCCCGGCCTGCCGGTGCTCGTGGGCGAGACTGGCTGGCCGGCGGCCGGCCGCCAGCGCCAGGGCGCCGTGCCGGGCCGCGTCGAGCAGGCCCGCTTCCACCGCGAGCTCCTGCTGCGCAGCGCCGGTCGGGGGATCGACTTCAACCTGATCGAGGCCTACGACCAGCCCTGGAAGCGCGCCCTCGAGGGCGAGATGGGCCAGGCCTGGGGCCTCTTCACCGCCGACGGGCGGCTGCGCTTTCCGTGGCAGGGCCCGGTCGACAGCGGCCAGCCGCCCTGGGCCGTGCCGCTGGCGGCGGGCCTCTTCGGCCTGGGCGCCTGGGTCCTGGGCCGCGGGCGCCTGCGGCCCCTGCCCGCGCGCAGCCTGCTTGCCGGGGCGATGCTGGTCGGCGGCCTGCTGCCGGCCCAGCTCGACAGCCTGCTGGTCTGGGGCCGGGCGCCCCACGACCCCTGGGTGGCGGGCCTGACCGTGGCCTGCGGCCTGCTGCTGGCCCTGGGCCTGCTGCACGCCCTGGGGCAGCGCCTGCAGGCCCTGGAAGCCGGGCAGTCGCCGCCCGCCTGGCCCGGCCTGCGCGAGGCCTGGCAGGCCTCGCGGACCCTGCACGCCCCGGGGCGCCGCATGTTGGCCACGCTGCGCGCCGCCTACCTCTTCCTGGTCGCCACGCTGCTGCTCTGGCAGCTGCTGGACGGGCGCTACCGCGGCTTTCCGCTGGCGCTGCTGGTTGCGCCGGCCGTCCTGGGCCTGGCGCTGGCCGCGCTGGGCGAGCGCCTGCCCCGCGCGGCACGCGAGGAGCGGGCCATGGCCCTGCTGGTCCTGGGGGGGGCGCTGGCGCTGCCCCTCATCGAGGGCCCGGACAACCGCCAGGCCCTGGGCTACGCCCTGGGGCTGCTGGCGCTGGCCCTGCCGCTGCTGCTGCCGCCCAGGCTGGCCAGCACGGCCAGCAGCAGCGCCGGGGCCGAGGGGTCGGCGGCGTAAAGCAGCAGCCCGCCGGCCGCACAGGCCGCGGCGGGCGCCCGCAGCCCGCGCCAGCGCAGGCCAAGCAGGGCCAGGCCCAGGGCCAGCCAGCCGATGCGCTGCTGCAGCAGGGCCTCGATGGCCAGTGCGCGCAGCAGGCAGGGGCCGGGCGCCCAGGGGCTGGCTGCGCAGGCCGCGGCGACTTCCGGCGGCTCGACCAGCAGGCTGCGCAGCGCCCAGGCCAGGCCGCCCGCCAGCAGGGCGCTCAGCAGCACGGCCCGGCTGGCGGCGGGCAGTCGCAGGAAGGGGGCGCGGGGCTCGCTCATGGCGTGGGGCGGGGCAGGGCGGGGCTTGGGGGATCGGCCGGGCTGGCAGCCCTTCCGTCCGGGGCGGGCGGCTGCGGATCCGGCGTGCGGCCGTCGAAGACGCGCAGCAGCATGCCGGTCAGCTCGTGCATGCCGCCCAGCGCCGGGCGCTGCGGCTGCACGCCGGGCCGGAAGCCCAGGGCTTCGAAGCGGGCCCGGAGCGCAGGATCCGTGCCCACCACGTGCACCGGCACCTCCCAGGGCTGGCCGGGGCCGGTCACGCCGCTGGCGGGCTGGTGGTCGCCCAGCATCAGCAGCAGCTCGGGCCGGCCGGCCTGCTGGCGCAGGTAGCCGGCCATCAGCTGCATGTTGTAGACCATCATCCCGGTGTAGCCGGGCCGCAGGTTCAGCCAGTCCGGCTGCTCGGCCAGGGCGCGCGCCGTAGCGTCGGGCGCGAAGGGCTCGGGCCCCAGCACCCGCGACCAGTCCGGCTGGTAGGGCGGCACCGGGCTGAAGGGGATGTGGCTGGTGATGGAGGCATAGACCATGAAGCGCGGCGGCCCGTCCGCCGGCCGCGGGTGCAGCTGCTCCAGCTTGGCCAGGCTGTACTGGTCCGGGATCCACCAGTAGCCCAGCTTGGGGCCGGTGTAGGCCAGCGCCGGCCCGTCGACCAGGGTCTCGTAGCCGTAGTGCCGGCTTTCCGGCCAGGCCCAGCTCAGGCCGGGGTAGACGCCGAAGCTGCGGTAGCCATGGCGCATGAAGTGGTGGACCAGGGTCTTGCGCTCGGTGGTGAGCAGCAGGTCGTGGTGGCGCGGGTCGGCCAGGTCGATGCCCGACAGCAGGCTGAGGTGGGCCAGGTCCGAGGCGCCGCCGTAGGTGGGCGAGCGGACATAGGCCGAGAGGATCCAACGGCCCGAGTCCGCCGCCGCCCGGGCCAGCTCGGCCCGGGCCGGGGCCAGGGCGGCGCGCATCGCCGCATCGTCGTCGACGATGGCGCCGTAGGACTCCAGGAAGAAGAGCTTGAAGTCCTGGCCGCCGAGCGCGTCAAGGTTGCTGTCGAAGGCCGGGGAGGGCGGCAGCTCGCGCTCCGCGCCGCCGGGCGAGGCGATGATGAACAGCAGCTCGGCCTGGCGCGCATAGGTCGGCAGGATCGGCTTGCTGATGTAGGGCCAGGTGATGGGCAGGCCCGCGACATTGCCGGCCACCGACAGCAGGCCGAAGACCGTCAGCGCCCAGGCCGCGCGCGAGCCGGCGGCCCGCGGCAGCAGCTCGCGCGCCACCCGCGTCCACAGGGCCTGCAGCCCGCGCTTGAGGCCGACGAGGCCGGCGACGATCAGCAGCAGCCCCAGCCCGCCCGCCAGCACGGCCGTCGCCGGATGCAGCTGCTCAGCGCTCACCCACAGGAAGCGCGGCAGGTGCTGCACGTCCCAGTAGAGGTTGACCGGCCGGCCGAAGAGGCCGGGCACCGCCACGTCCAGGTAGCGCAGCAGCACCAGCAGGCTCATGAAGGCGGCCACCGCGCCGAGCAGGCGCGGGCCGGGCGCGCCGCGCCAGCGCTGCCAGGCCAGCAGGCCGCTCCACAGCAGGATGAAGGCCGGCGCCACGCGGTGGTCCGGCAGGATCAGCGGGGTCGGCCACAGCAGGTTGAAGCTGAGCAGGGCGTTGAGCAGCAGCAGCGCCAGGCCGGCGCGCCAGGCGCTCATGCGCCGGCTCCCGCCTGCCCCTGGCTGGCGCGCACCCGGCCGCTGGCCAGGTAGCCCATGCCCCACTGCGTGTCGGTGCGCTGGAAGCCGTCCAGATGCGCGGCGATGCGCCGCCACGGGGCCTTCAGGCCGCCGGGCGCGCCGTTGTAGGCCCGGTTCTTCGCGTAGACCCAGGGGTTCAGCCAGGCCAGGTACCAGGGAAAGGCCTTGACCCCGGCGATGGCCACCCGCGCCCCCGGCTTGGCCCGGGCCAGCAGGGCGGCCACGGCGGCGGGCGACTGCAGGATGTCGTGGGTGTAGTGGAAGAAGAGGGCGTCGAAGCGCTCGTCCAGGGCCAGGCCCTGGGCGGCCTCCTCGACCACCGCGACATTCGCCCAGCCGGCCCGCGCGACGCGCTGGCGCGCCTGGCTCAGCATCTCGGGGCTTTGGTCGAAGCCCACGACCCGTCCGCCCGGCCCGACCCCGGCGCGCAGCAGCTCGAAGGACAGGCCGGTGCCGCAGCCCACGTCGAGCACCGACTCGCCCGGCTGTAGCCGCAGCGCGGCCACGCAGCGCTCGCGGATCGGCCAGGTCGGGCCGCAGGTGCTGTCGTAGGCGGCGGCGCGGCGGCGGTAGCGGGCGATGGACAGGGCGCGGATGCCGGCTTCATCGCGGGCATCGGCCGGGGGGCGGAGGGACATGGCGGGATACGGTGGACCGGGGATCGGCCGAGGGCGAGGGCGGGAAAGAAGACGGCGGTGTGGCGGGGCGCCGGGCCGCGAGCATGCGTCGGCGCCCGACCTGCGGGCTTACAGCGGCCTGCGCTTGTGCGCAGCCGGCACCCGGCTGGATGCCGGCCGCCGCGCGGTCGGCGATGATGCCGCGCCCCGGCCCCTTGACGCGGCGACGGGGGCCGTGCGGCCCGATACACCCGGTCACCGTAAGGACATGGCCCGGCCTGCGACCGAAAGGCGCCCGCCTGCGTAGGACAAGGCATGCTGTCGCCCGCCAGGCCCCGTGGCCCCAGACGCTCCACCCGAACCGCATGAACGCTCCCGACCCCCACGCCCGCGCCGCCTTCCGCCAGCCCCAGTTCTTCCAGGCCCCCCGGGCGGTGGAATCGGTGCGCGAGGAAGTGCAGGCCGGTCTGCTCGCCCGCCCGGCGCAGATCCCGCCCAAGTTCTTCTACGACACCCTGGGCTCGCGGCTTTTCGACGCCATCACGGCGCTCGACGAGTACTACCCCACCCGCAGCGAGGCCCAGATCCTGGCCGCCCACGGCGCCGACTTCGCCCGCGTGATCGGCCCGGCGCCGACCCTGGTCGACCTGGGCGCCGGCAGCTGCGAGAAGGCCGTCTCGCTCTTCCCGGCGCTGCAGCCTCGGCGCTACGTGGCCGTCGACATCTCGGCCGACTACCTGCGCGACATCCTGCAGACCGTGCAGCGCGCCCACCCGGCGCTGGAGGTGATCGGCGTCGGCACCGATTTCGCGACCCGGCTGGAGCTGCCGGAGGCGGTGGGGTCCGGCCCGCGGGCCATGTTCTATCCCGGCTCCAGCATCGGCAACTTCACGCCCGAGCAGGCCCTGGGCTTCCTGCAGCGCGTGCGCGAGGCGGCCCAGGGCGGCAGCCTGCTGATCGGCGTCGACCGGGTGAAGGACGCGGGCGAGCTGGTCCGCGCCTACGACGACGCCCTGGGCGTGACCGCAGCCTTCAACCTCAACGTGCTGCGCCACCTCAACCGCCGCATCGGCAGCGACTTCGTGCTGGCCGACTGGCGCCACGTGGCGCGCTTTGACACCGGCCTGTCGCGCATCGAGATGCACCTGGAGGCCCGCCGCGCCCTGACCGTGCGCTGGCCGGGCGGCGAACGCACCTTCGCCGCCGGCGAGCGCATCCACACCGAGAACTCCTGCAAGTACACGCCCGAGGCCTTCGAGGCCCTGCTGCGCGCGGCCGGCTGGCAGGCCATCGAGCACTGGAGTGATCCGCAGGCGCGCTTCAGCGTCTTCGCCGCGCGGGCCTGAAGCCGGGCGGCCCGCAGGGCCGCGGGCGAGGCCCGCGGCAGCCGGGCGGGCCGGCGGAGGGGCTTCCTACAATGCCGGCCATGCCTGCGCCGACCCCCCGCTCTTCCGCCTCCTCCTCCGCTGCCGGGGCCTAT
>CAYSQO010000023.1:0-26684 GCA_964433315.1 uncultured Rubrivivax sp. | reverse complement strand
GACAGTGTTGGTGCCCAGGAGAGGACTCGAACCTCCACGGAGTTACCCGCTAGTACCTGAAACTAGTGCGTCTACCAATTCCGCCACCTGGGCTCGGCAACGAAGAATGAAATTCTAAGATGAAAAACGAACAGGGCTCAAGCCCGAATGTGAAAAGTGGTACGGGTGCAACACTGTTGATGGAAGTCGAGGGTTTGGTGCAAGGGCATCGCGACGGACACGGCTTCGTGCAGCGCGATGACGGCGAGGCCGATCTCTACCTTTCCCCGCAGGAGATGCGCGCGGTGCTGCACCGTGATCGGGTCCGCGCCCGCATCGTCCGCCTCGACCGCAAGGGTCGACCCGAGGGCCGGGTGCTCGAGATTCTCGATCGCCGCAAGACGCCGATCATCGGCCGGCTGCTCTTCGAGGGCGGTGTCTGGCTGGTCGCGCCGGAGGACAAGCGCTACGGTCAGGACATCCTGATCCCGAAGCAGGCCACGGCCAAGGCCCAGCCGGGGCAGGTGGTGGCCGTCGAGCTCACCGAGACGCCCTCGATGTACGCCCAGCCGGTCGGCCGCATCACCGAGGTGCTCGGCGAGGTCGACGATCCCGGCATGGAGATCGAGATCGCGGTCCGCAAGTACGAGGTGCCGCACCGCTTCAGCGCCGAGACCATGGCGCAGGCCGCCAAGCTGCCTGACAAGGTGCGGCCCGTCGACAAGAAGGGCCGCATCGACCTGAGCGACGTGCCGCTCGTCACCATCGACGGCGAGGACGCCCGCGACTTCGACGATGCCGTGTACTGCGAGCCGATCGCGATCGGCCGGGCGAAGAAGCCCAACGGCTGGCGCCTGGTGGTCGCGATCGCCGACGTCAGCCACTACGTGAAGCCGGGCGAGGCCATCGACGACGACGCCTACGAGCGGGCGACCAGCGTCTACTTCCCGCGCCGCGTGATCCCCATGCTGCCGGAGAAGCTCAGCAACGGCCTGTGCTCGCTGAATCCGGACGTCGACCGCCTCTGCATGGTCTGCGACATGGTGATCGACGGCGGCGGCGAGATCGTCGCCTACCAGTTCTTCCCGGCGGTCATGCACTCGGCGGCGCGCTTCACCTACACCGAGGTCGCGTCCATCCTCGCCAACACCCGCGGGCCCGAGGCGGCCAAGCGCAAGGCCCTGGTGCCGCATCTGGTGGACCTGCACGAGGTCTACCGTGCGCTGCTCAAGGCCCGCGGCCTGCGCGGTGCGGTGGATTTCGACACCACCGAGACCGCCATCGTCTGCGACGACAACGGTCGCATCGAGAAGATCGTCCCGCGCACCCGCAACGACGCCCACCGCCTGATCGAGGAGGCCATGCTGGCGGCCAACGTCTGCGCGGCCGAGTTCATCGCCCAGGCCGAGCATCCGGTGCTCTACCGCGTGCATGAGGGCCCCACGCCCGAGAAGCGCACGACGCTGCAGAACTACCTCAAGGCCCTGGGCCTGGGGATGAACATCGGCGACGACCCGCACCCGCGCGAGTTCCAGGCCATCGCCCAGGCCACCCGCGAGCGGCCCGATGCGCAGCAGATCCACAGCATGCTGCTGCGCTCCATGCAGCAGGCGCTCTACACGCCGGTCAACAGCGGCCACTTCGGTCTGGCCTACGGCGCCTACGCGCACTTCACCAGTCCGATCCGCCGCTACCCGGACCTGCTGGTGCACCGCGTCATCAAGGCCATCCTGGCCGGCAAGCGCTACCACCTGCATGCGCCCGAGCTGGCCAGCTCGGCCGTCCACACCCGCAAGCTGCCGCGTGGCAAGCCGGCGGGCAAGGGCGCGGGCGCCATGGCCACCGCCGTGCCGGCGCCCCCGGTGCGCCCCACCAAGCTCAGCCCGGCCGAGCAGGCCATGTGGGATGCCGCCGGCGCGCACTGCAGCGCCAACGAGCGCCGGGCCGACGAGGCCTCGCGCGATGTCGAGGCCTGGCTGAAGTGCAAGTTCATGCGCGAGCACCTGGGCGAGGAGTTCGGCGGCAGCGTCACCGCGGCCACCAGCTTCGGCCTCTTCGTCACGCTGGACGAGCTGTACGTGGAAGGCCTGATCCACATCACCGAACTCGGGGGCGAGTACTACCGCTTCGACGAGGCCCGGCAGGAGCTGCGCGGCGAGCGCACCGGCGTGCGCTACGCGGTCGGCACCCGGCTGCGGGTCCAGGTCAGCCGGGTCGACCTGGACGGCCGCAAGATCGATTTCCGTCTGGTGCGCGATCCCCTGCTGGCGGCGCCGCCAGCGGGCGCGGGACGCGGGGGCAAGGGCGCCGCTCGCGCCCGATCCGCCCCGGAGGCGCCGGTCGAGCCGCTGCCGGCCGTCGAGGAGCTGGCCGCCTTGCAGGCCGAGGACCGCGGCGAGAAGCAGGCTGCGCGCAAGGCCCGCGGCGCCGGCGGTGGCACCTCGCGCCGCGCCGCCCTGCTGTCGCCTCCGCCCGGCGAGGATCCCGCGGCCGAGACGCCCTGGGAGGCGGAGCCGCCCGCCCCCGAGCCCCGGCCGCGTGCCCGGTCCGGCAAGGGGAGCCAGGCCGCCAAGACGGCCAAGAAGGCCAAGAGCGGCAAGGCTGCTGCAGGCGGTGCCGCCACCCGCCGCGAGGTCACGGCTGATTCAGCCGCCGCGGGCGGAGAGTCCCGACCGGCCCGCAAGAGCCGGCGCAGCAGCAAGCGCTGAACGGGGCCCGGCCGGCCGCCGGGCGGGCCGGCGCTGCCATGGCGCGCCAGGGCCTGCAGGCGGGGGCGGTGCCGCCTGCCCTGTCGGGCGCGGACGCGGGCCGGCGCCTCAGTGGCGCGGCAGGGCCTGCAGGGCGTCGATCAGGCGCAGCGCGTCCAGCGGCTGGCCCGGGCCGTGCCGGGCCAGCCAGGCGTCGGCCGCCGCGCCGTGGCTCCAGACGCCCAGCCGCAGGGCCTCCCAGGCGTCCAGGCCCTGGGCCCACAGCCCGCCGATCCAGCCGGCCAGCACATCGCCGGTGCCGCCGCTGGCCAGTGCGGCATTGCCGCTGCCGTTGATCGCGCAGCGACCGTCGGGCGCGGCCAGCACGCTGCCCGAGCCCTTCAGCACCACCATCGCCCCGAAGCGCCGGGCCAGCTGCCGGGCGGCGGCCAGGCGGTCGGCCTGCACCGCTTCGGTCGTGCTGCCCAGCAGGCGGGCGGCCTCCAGGGGGTGCGGGGTCAGCAGGCTCGGGGCGGTGCGTGCGCGCAGCTGCGCGGCCAGGGCCGGCTCGGCGGCCAGGGCATTGAGGGCATCGGCATCCAGCAGCAGGCGCGGTGCCCCGGCGATGAGGGCGGGCAGTTCCTCGGCCACGGCCTGTCCCCCGCCACAGCCGGCCACCACCGTGGCACGCGCCAGGGCCTCGCCCTGCAGGGCCCCGGGCGGCCGGGCCATCAGCGCGGGGTGGGCCAGGGCGGCGGCCCCGGCATCCAGGCGCAGGGCATGCACGCGACCGGCCCCGGCCGCCAGGCCGGCCCGGGCGGCCAGTTCCGCCGCGCCCTGCAGCCCGGCCGCGCCTCCCACGACCCACAGGTCGCCCTGGCTGCCCTTGTGGGCGGCATGCGGGCGCTGCGGCCAGCGGCCGGCGCAGGCCGGCCCGTCCAGCAGCCGCGGGGTCGTCGCCTGGGCGGGCGCGGGCCGGCCCAGGTCGTCGTGCCAGAGGGTGCCGGCGTGGTCGCGGCCCAGGGCCGTCCACAGGCCGGGCTTCAGGCCGAGCAGGCTCAGCGTCCAGCGCGCGCGCACGGCGCGGCCGGCGCAGACGCCGGTGTCGGCGAGCAGGCCGCTCGGCAGGTCCACGGCCAGGATGCCGGCCGGCAGCCCGTCGAGCGCGTCCAGCGCGGCCGCCACCGGCCCCTCGGGCGGGCGGGCGGCTGACAGGCCCAGGCCGAGCAGGGCGTCGATCACCAGATCGTCCGGGCCCAGGTCGGCCGGGGGCTGCGGTCTGCCCCCCGGCGAGACGGGCAGTCCGGCCGCGCGGGCCTGGGCCAGGGCCCAGCGTGCCGACGCGGCCTGCGGTTCCGCGGCCAGCCACACCTGCACGCGCAGGCCACTGGCCTGCAGGTGCCGGGCTGCGATCAGGCCGTCGCCGCCGTTGTTGCCGGCCCCGGCCAGCACCCAGGCCTGGCGGGCATGCGGCGCCAGCACGCGGCCGAGCCGGGCGACGGCGGCGCCCGCCCGCGCCATCAGCGCGTGGGCGGGCAGGTCCCGGGCGGCTTCGGCTTCCCAGTGGCGCAGGGTGGCGCTGTCGTGCAGCGGCAGGCCGTCGGCCGGACCGCCGCGTCGCGGCAGCTGCTGCGGGGCGGCGCGGTGGCCGTCGCCGGGGACGCAGCTCACGCCGCGGCGTCCGTCAGGGCCTCGGCCGCCTGCGCCTCGACCGGACTGCGGCCGGCCAGGGCGTCGGCCAGGCGCTGGGCACTGCCGCAGGCCAGAGCCCAGCCGGCGCGACCGTGGCCGAGGTTGAGCCACAGGCCGGGGGCCTCGCTGGCGCCGATGCGCGGCAGGCCGTCGGCGAAGCCCAGGTGCGTGCCGCACCAGACCTGGCCCCGCTCGGTCTGGGTGATGCTGGGGAAGTCGCGCTGTGCGGCGCGGTAGAGCCGCTCGACCAGGGCCTTGGGCGGCGTGCCCTCGGCGACGGGCCGGTGCCACAGGCCGGCCACGCGCAGGCGGTCCCCGAGGCGGGCCATCATCAGCGCGCCGTCGGCATCGATCAGGCCGCGCACCGGGCCGCGGTCGGGGTCGCGCAGCGGCAGGGTCAGCGACAGCCCGGCCTCCCGCACCAGCGGCAGGGGCGGGCCGGGCAGCAGCGGGACGGCGGCGCCGCTGCACAGCACGACGGCGTCGAACTGGCGCGGCGGCGGGGCACCGCGCTCGGGCGGGGCCGGGCTGCGCCCGCCGGGTCGGGCGCCGGCCAGGCTGGCGCGGCCCGGGGGCTCGTGCTCGATCCAGTCCAGGCTCAGCGGCCGGCCGGCTTCGATGGCCTGCACCTCGACCCCGAAGAGGAAGCGTGCGCCGCGCGCCTCGGCCTGCTCGCGCAGCTGCTGGGCGATCTGGCGCACATTGACCATCTCGGCCCCGGGCCAGAACAGCAGGCCGGTGCCGGGCGCGTCGGGCGCGAGGTCGGGTTCGCCGGCCCGCCAGGCCTCGCGGTCGAGGAAGCGGCTGCCGGCGGCGGCCAGCGGCTGGGCGGCCAGGGCGGCTTCGAGGCGTGCGCGACCGGCTTCGTCGGCGATGCGCAGGCCGACGCCGAGGCTGTGCTCGTAGGGCAGGGCGTCGCGGTCGAACCAGCGGCCCAGCACGGCCTGGCTCTCGCGGGCGAGCTGGGCCAGCTGCTCGCGCCGGCGCTGGGTGCGGCCGTCGCGCCGGGCGCGCCAGCGCTGCCAGCGGCCGGCCAGTCCGGGCACCGGGGGCGGGTCGACCAGGCTGGCCACCGGTCCGCCCAGGGCCAGCACCCCCGGGGCCAGCAGGCCGGCCGGGGCGAAGCTGCCCTCGGCGGCCAGGCTGCCGCGGCGCTCGAAGACGGTGACGGCATGGCCGTCCTGGACCAGGGCCCGGGCGGTCGCGACACCGACGATGCCGGCGCCGATCACGGCAATGCGCTGCGGCTTCATGCAGCGGCTCCTGCCGGCGCGTGGGCCAGCGCCGCCTCGACCGCGCGCGCGGCATCGAGCAGGCCGGCGTCGCGGCCGCGGCCGGCCCACAGCATCAGGCCGAAGGGCAGCTCGCCCGGGGCCTGCGCCGGCAGGCTGAGGGCGCAGCCGTCGAGCAGGTTGACCACGGTCGGGTTGCGCAGCAGGCGGGCGTTGACCGCGAAGAAGGCCGCGTCGCGGGCTTCGGCCTCGGCGGCGGGGGCGCCGGCGGCGGCCGGCAGCAGGGGATCGAGCAGGGGAGGGAGGTCGGGCACGGTGGGGGAAAGAAGGGCGTCGAAGCCGGCGATCGCCGCATCGACGCGGCAGATCCAGTCGGCGCGGGCGCGCTGGAGGTCGAGGTAGTCGGCCGCGGACAGGCTGGCGCCGCGGCGGATCCGGGCGGCGACCCGCGGGTCGTAGGCGTCCGGCTGGGTGCTGAGGGCCTGGCGGTGCCAGGCCCAGGCTTCGGCGGCGGGAAAGCCGCCGAGGGCATTCATGGCGGCCAGCTCGCCCAGTTCGGGCAGCGGCAGCGGGGTGATGCGGGCGCCGGCCGCGCGCAGGCGGGCCAGCGCCGTCTCGAAGCCGCGGGCGAGTTGAGGGTCCAGGGCCTCGAGCATCAGGGTCTCGGGCAGGCCCAGGCGCAGGGCGGCCAGGGGCCGGTCGCGGCGCGGCAGCGGGGTGCCGCGCAGCACGGCATCGAGCAGGGCGGCATCGCGCACGCTGAGGGTGATGGCGCCGACCGTGTCCAGCGTCGGCGCCAGCGGCAGCATGCCCTCGCGCGGCACGGCGGCCTGCGTCGGCTTGAAGCCCACCAGGCCCTGCAGCGCCGCCGGGATGCGCAGCGAGCCGCCGGTGTCGCTGCCCAGGGCCGCCCAGGCTGCCCCGCCGGCCACCGCGGCGGCCGAGCCCGAGCTGGAGCCGCCGGGCACGCGCCGCGGTCCGCCGGGCGCCAGCCGTGCCGTGGCCGGATTGGCCAGCACCGGGTGGTGGGGATTCAGGCCCACGCCGGAGTAGGCGAACTCGTTCATGTGCGCCCGGCCGATCAGCACCGCCCCGGCGGCCCGCAGGCGGGCCACGGCCGGGGCGTCGGCAGCCGCCGGCGCGGCCCCGGCCAGGCGGCGGGAGCCGCCGGCGGTGGTCTGGCCGGCGACATCGAAGAGGTCCTTCACCGCCACGGCCAGTCCGCCCAGGGGCGGCCGCGGCCGGCCGGCCGCGCAGGCCCGGTCGATGGACCGCGCTGCGGCCTCGGCGCCGTCCGGATCGAGCTGCAGGAAGGCCGGAGCCAGCCCGGGATCGGACGCCGCCTGCAGGCAGGCCGCCAGGGCGTCCTGCGCGCCGTGGGGCGCGTCCAGGTTCAGCCGGGCGAGCTGGTGGCAGAGGTCGGGGCGGGTCAAGGTGCTAAACTCTTTGGGTTTATCCGAAGACAAGGCGCGGCCAGGCGGTCACTCCATCGGTTCCGGGGGCTTCTTGAAGAAGTTTCCGCGGTCCGACAGGTGGACCGGAACCTTCAGGTTCCCGGCTGTCCCGGGGCCCGATGGGCCCCCTGGGCTGCGCAGGTGGGTTCGAGCAGGTGGATGGGACCGCCTGCCCCGACGCACCGCATGCTGGTCCCGCCAGCGCGCTTGTTCATCGCGAGGATGCGCAGTGTGCCTGCTCCAGGCGGTCGTTCCGGCGACTCGCATGGGGGCCTTGCGGGAATCGCGGTCGGATGACGATCTGTCCCGCCCTCACGGGCCCGGCTCCGAAAAGGTGTCGAGGCCCCGGGACGATGCCGGCCAGCGGCCGCATCCCCGGGTGTCTTGATCCGTGCCGTGCCTCAGACCCAACCTTTCGAAGGAATCGAAATCATGTCGTTCAGCATGCGCGAGATGCTGGAAGCCGGCGTCCACTTCGGACACCAGACCCGCTTCTGGAACCCCAAGATGGCCCCGTTCATCTTCGGCCATCGCAACAAGATCCACATCATCAACCTCGAGAAGACGCTGCCGCTCTACGAGGAAGCGATGAAGTTCATCCGCCAGCTGTCGGCCCGTCGCGGCTCGATCCTGCTGGTGGGCACCAAGCGCCAGGCCCGTGAAGTGGTGGCGCAGGAAGCCCAGCGCGCCGGCATCCCCTACGTCGACCAGCGCTGGCTGGGCGGCATGCTGACCAACTTCAAGACGGTCAAGGGTTCGATCAAGAAGCTCAAGGACATGCAGGCCCAGGCGGAAGCCGGCCTCGAGTCGATGAGCAAGAAGGAAGGCCTGCTGTTCCAGCGCGAGCTGGACAAGCTGCAGAAGGACATCGGCGGCATCGCCGACATGGCCGCGCTGCCCGATGCCATCTTCGTGATCGACGTCGGCTACCACAAGATCGCGATTGCCGAAGCCAAGAAGCTGGGCATCCCGGTCATCGGCGTCGTCGACACCAACCACAACCCGGACGGCATCGACTACGTCATCCCCGGCAACGACGACTCGGCCAAGGCCGTGGCGCTGTACGCCAAGTCGGTGGCCGAGGCCGTGCTGGCCGGCAAGGCCAACGCGATCAACGAAGTGGTTGCCGCGGCCCAGGACGGCGATGAGTTCGTCGAGGTCAGCGACGCGGTCTGATCCCGCGACGCCAGCCAGGACCAGGGGCTGTCTCAGCCCCTTTTTCTTGAGCCCTGTTCCTTCGACCGGCCGCCCGCGGCGGCCCGCCGCCCGGCCGGTCCCATGCCCCCTGTGGCGCCTTGCGCGCCGCGGTCCCGCACCGGCGGGACGATCCAACACGGAGTGACACCATGCCCGCAATCACCGCCTCGATGGTCGCCGAACTGCGCGCCAAGACCGACGCGCCGATGATGGAGTGCAAGAAGGCCCTGACCGAGGCCGATGGCGACCTGGCCCGCGCGGAGGAGATCCTGCGCGTCAAGCTCGGCAACAAGGCCGGCAAGGCCGCCTCGCGCATCACCGCCGAAGGCGTGATCGCCGCGTCCATCAGCGGCACGGTCGGCGCGCTGATCGAGATCAACTGCGAGACCGACTTCGTCTCCAAGAACGACAGCTTCCTGGCCTTCACCAGCGCCGCCGCCCGCCTGGTGGCCGAAGCCAACCCGGCCGACGTGGCCGCGCTGTCGGCCCTGGCCTACGAGCAGGACGGCTTCGGCCCGACGCTCGAAGACGTGCGCAAGGGCCTGATCGGCAAGATCGGCGAGAACATGTCGATCCGCCGCTTCCAGCGCTACGCCTCGGGCGCCCAGCTGGCCCACTACCTGCACGGCACCCGCATCGGCGTGGTCGTGGAGTTCGAGGGCAGCGACGTGGCCGCCAAGGACGTGGCCATGCACGTGGCCGCGATGAAGCCCGCCGCGCTGTCGAGCGCCGAAGTCCCGGCCGAGCTGGTCGAGAAGGAGCGCAAGATCGCCGCCGAGAAGGCTGCCGAGTCGGGCAAGCCGGCCGAGATCGTCGCCAAGATGGTCGAAGGCTCGGTGCAGAAGTACCTCAAGGAGGTCTCGCTGCTCGACCAGGTCTTCGTGAAGGCCGCCGACGGCAAGCAGACCGTCGCCGCCTACCTGAAGGCCGCCAACACCACCGTGAAGGCCTTCACGCTCTACGTGGTCGGCGAAGGCATCGAGAAGAAGCAGGACGACTTCGCCGCCGAAGTGGCCGCGCAGGTCGCGGCCGCCAAGGGCGCCTGAGGCCCGTGCCGGAGCCGCCCTGCGGGCGAGCTCCGGCCTGGGGGCTGGCCGGCCCCGCCGGGCCGGTCCGGACCGGGGCAAACCCCCAGGTTTCCCCCTAAACTGAACGGCGCCATCCCCTGCCGTCCCCCGCCTTGGGCCCGGGCGGCCCATCGTCCCGAGGAGTCTCCTGCATGCCCGCGTACCGACGCATCCTGCTCAAACTTTCCGGCGAAGCCCTGATGGGCGACGACGCCTACGGCATCAACCGCGCCACCATCGCGCGCATGGTCGCCGAGGTGCACGCCGTCACGAAGCTGGGCTGCGAGGTGGCGGTGGTCATTGGCGGCGGCAACATCTTCCGCGGCGTGGCCGGCGGCTCGGTCGGTATGGACCGCGCGACCGCCGACTACATGGGCATGCTGGCCACCGTGATGAACTCGCTGGCCCTGGCCGATGCCATGCGCCAGGACGGCCTGACGGCCCGGGTGATGTCCGCCATCGCGATCGACCAGGTGGTCGAGCCCTATGTGCGCCCCAAGGCCCTGCAGTACCTCGAAGAGGGCAAGGTCGTGGTCTTCGCCGCGGGCACCGGCAACCCCTTCTTCACCACCGACACCGCCGCCGCGCTGCGCGGCGCGGAGATCGGTGCCGAGGTCGTGCTCAAGGCCACCAAGGTCGACGGCGTCTACACCGCCGATCCGGCCAAGGACTCGAGCGCGACCCGCTACGCCTCCATCAGCTTCGATGAAGCCATCGCCCGCAACCTGCAGGTGATGGATGCCACGGCCTTCGCGCTGTGCCGTGACCAGAAGCTGCCGATCCGCGTGTTCTCCATCCTCAAGCCCGGTGCGCTGCAGCGCGTGGTGCAGGGCGAGGACGAGGGCACGCTGGTCCACGTCTGACCTCCCGAGGTTCCCCGCCATGAGCATTGCCGACATCAAGAAGAGCTTCGAGCAGAAGAGCGCCAAGTCCATCGAGGCCTTCAAGCACGAGCTGACCAAGATCCGCACCGGCCGCGCCCACCCGGGCATCCTCGACCAGGTGCTGGTCGAGTACTACGGCTCGATGGTGCCGATCAGCCAGGTGGCCAACGTCAGCCTGCTCGACGCGCGCACGATCAGCGTGCAGCCCTGGGAGAAGGGCCTCGGCCAGAAGATCGAGAAGGCCATCCGCGAGAGCGACCTCGGCCTGAACCCGGCCAGCCAGGGCGACCTCATCCGCGTGCCCATGCCGCCGCTGACCGAGGAGCGCCGCAAGGAGCTGACCAAGGTCGTGCGCAATGCCGGCGAGGACGCCAAGGTGGCCGTGCGCAACCTGCGCCGCGACGCCAACGAGCAGGCCAAGAAGATGCTCAAGGACAAGCTGATCCCCGAGGACGACGAGCGTCGTTCGGGCGAAGACATCCAGAAGCTGACCGACCGGACCATCGCCGAGATCGACAAGCTGGTCCAGGGCAAGGAAGCCGAGATCCTGGCGGTCTGAGCCGGCCCCCCCGGCCGGACTTTCGGCCCGGCCCCGCGCCGGGCGGCATGACGACATCCCGATGCGCGAAGCCGAATCCCCGTCGATCCCCCGGCACGTCGCCATCGTCATGGACGGCAACGGCCGCTGGGCCCGCAAGCGGCTGATGCCGCGCGTCGTCGGCCACAAGGCCGGGGTCGACGCCCTGGTGCGCACGGTGCGCGCCTGCGCCGATCGCGGCGTGCGCCACCTCACCGTGTTCGCCTTCTCCAGCGAGAACTGGAAGCGGCCGGAGGAGGAAGTCTCCGGCCTGATGGCGCTGATGATGAACGCCGTGGCCAAGCACATGGCCGCGCTGCGCGACGAGGGCGTGCGGGTGCGCATCGTCGGCGACCGCAGCGGCATCTCGGCCGGCGTCATCGCGTCCTGGGACACGATCGAGGCGGCCACCGCGCACAACCAGCGCATCGAGCTCTACGTGGCCTTCAACTACGGCGGCCGCTGGGACATCGTGCAGGCCTGCAGGCGCCTGCTGGCCGAGGGCGTGGATCCGTCCGAGATCGACGAGGCCCGCCTGGCCCGCCACCTGGTCATGCACGAGGCGCCGGACCCCGACCTCTTCATCCGCACCGGCGGCGAGCTGCGCCTGTCCAACTTCCTGCTCTGGCAGAGCGCCTACGCCGAGCTGCATTTCAGCGATTGCCTGTGGCCCGATTTCGATGCCGAGGAGCTCGACCGCGCGCTGCAGGCCTATGCCCGCCGCGAGCGCCGTTTCGGCCGCGTGACGGCCACCGCGCCCGAGGCGCCGGCGGCGCCGCCGGCGCGCCCGTCCTCGGCCCTTTCGCGTTGAACCGGAGGCCGCGATGCTGCGCCAGCGTGTGATCACCGCGGTGCTGCTGCTGGCCGTGCTGCTGCCGGCCATGGCCGCCCACAGCCTGTGGCCCCTGGCCCTGATCTCTGCGGCCATCGTCGGCGCCGGCGGCTGGGAGTGGGCCCGTCTCAACGGTGGCCGTCAGCCGCTGCTGGCTGGCGTGGCGCTGGTGCTGCTGGGCGCGGCCCTGGCGGCCGCCGGCCTGGGCTGGCAGGCTGCGCACCTCGATGGCACGGCCCCGCTGCCCGCTGCCCCCGCCGCGCTCTGGTGGGGCCTGGCCGGGGCCTGGGTGCTGGGCCTGGTCCAGGTGCTGGCCGGCGGCGTGGCGCGCTGGCCGGCCTGGCCGCGCGGCCTGCGTCTGCTGCTGGGCGCGCCCATGCTGTGGGCCGCCGGCCTGGCCCTGCTGACCGCCCGGGCCCAGGGCCTGGCCTTCCTCGTGTCGCTGCTGGCCCTGGTCTGGGCCGCCGACATCGCGGCCTACTTCGGCGGCCGCCGTTTCGGCCGCCGCAAGCTGGCGCCGGCCATCAGCCCGGGCAAGAGCTGGGAAGGGGTCTGGAGCGGCGCCCTCGGCGTGGCCCTGCTGGCCGCGGCCTGGATCGCCGCCGACCGCCTGCTCGGCCCGGCGGCCCCGAGCTACTACACCGTGCTGCTCCAGCGCCACGGCCCGCTGGTGCTGGTGCTGGCCCTGGCGCTGCTGACCGCGCTCAGCGTGAGCGGCGACCTCTTCGAATCCCTGGTCAAGCGCAGCGCGGGGGTCAAGGACTCCAGCGGCCTGCTGCCCGGCCACGGCGGCGTGCTCGACCGCATCGATGCCCTGCTGCCGGTGCTGCCGGTGGCCATGGCCCTGGTGGCCTGAGCCGACTCTCCTTCCTGTCTCACGGCATGAGCCTCCAGCGCGTCTGCATCCTCGGTTCGACCGGGTCCATCGGCGAGAACACGCTCGACGTGATCGCCCGCCATCCCGAACGCTTCCAGGTCGTCGCCCTCAGTGCCGCCACCCGGGTCGATGCGCTGGCCGCGCAATGCCGCCGCTGGCGGCCGGCCTATGCGGTGATGCCGGGGGCGGCGCAGGCCGAAGCCCTGCGCGTCCAGCTTGCCGACCTGCCGGGCACGGAGGTGCTGGGCGGCGAGGACGCGCTGGCGCGCATCGCCGCGCTGCCCGAGGTCGACACCGTCATGGCCGCCATCGTCGGTGCGGCCGGCCTGGCGCCCTGCCTGGCCGCGGCCCGTGCCGGCAAGCGCCTGCTGCTGGCCAACAAGGAGGCGCTGGTCGTCGGCGGGGCGCTGTTCATGCGCGCGGTGGCCGAGGGCGGGGCCACCCTGCTGCCCATCGACAGCGAGCATTCCGCCGTCTTCCAGTGCCTGCCGCAGGACCGCGGGCACTGGGATGCCCACATCGACCACATCGTGCTGACGGCCTCGGGCGGGCCCTTCCGCCAGCGCGATCCGGCGACCCTGGCCGAGGTCACGCCCGAGCAGGCGGTGGCCCATCCCAACTGGGTGATGGGCCGCAAGATCTCGGTGGACTCGGCCACCATGATGAACAAGGCGCTGGAGGTGATCGAGGCGCGCTGGCTCTTCGGCCTGCCGCCCGAGCGCATCCGCGTGCTGATCCATCCGCAGAGCATCGTGCACTCGATGGTGGTCTGCCGCGACGGCCAGGTGCTGGCGCAGCTGGGCACGCCGGACATGCGCGGCCCCATCGCCTACGGCCTGGCCTGGCCGGAACGGGTGGCCTGCGGCGCACCCGCGCTGGACCTGAGCCGCGCCGCGGCACTGAGCTTCGAGCCCGTGGACGCCGCCCGCTTCCCCGGCCTGCAGCTGGCCTGGGACACGCTGGCCGGCGCCGAGGGCAGCACCGCCGTGCTGAATGCCGCCAACGAGGTGGCGGTCGCGGCCTTCCTCGACCGTCGCATCCGCTTCGACCAGATCCACGCCGTCAATGCCGGCACGCTGCAGGCCTGCGCGCCGGCGGCCGGCGACACCGACAGCCTCGAGGGCCTGCTGGCCCTGGATGCCCGGGCCCGCCGGGCCGCGGACCGGCAGATCGCCGCGCTGCACGGCTGAGCGACACTGCCCCGCCATGAGCACCGTTCTCGCCTTTCTCTTCACCATCGGTCTGCTGGTGACCGTCCATGAGTGGGGCCACTACCGTGCGGCCCTGGCCTGCGGCGTGAAGGTGCTGCGCTTTTCCATCGGCTTCGGCAGGCCGCTGCTGCGCTGGCAGCGGGGCGAGACCGAGTTCGTGCTGGCCCTGCTGCCGCTGGGCGGCTACGTGAAGATGCTCGACGAGCGCGAGGGCCCGGTCGATCCGGCCGAGCACGGTCGCGCCTTCAACCGCAAGCCGCTGCGGCAGCGCGCCTTCGTGGTGGCGGCCGGACCCGCCGTCAACCTGCTGCTGGCCGTGCTGCTGTACGCGGCGATGCATCTGATCGGCGTCGAGGAGGCGCTGCCCGTGCTCGGCAGCCCGCAGGCGGGCAGCCTGGCGGCCGAAGCCGGCCTGCAGGCCGGGGACCGCGTGCTGGCGCTGCGCCGTGCCGATCCGCCCGCCGCCCGGACCGAGGACCGCGACTGGCAGGCCGTGCCCAGCTACGCCGAGCTGCGCTGGCAGCTGACCCAGGCCACCCTGGACGGGGTCGACCTGCGCCTGCGCGTGCAGGGCCCGGCCGGCACGCGCGAGCTGGCGCTGCCGCTGTCGCAGCTGGACGCGGCCGAGGTCGACGCCGGCCTGGGCCGCCGCATCGGCCTGTCCGGGCCCTTCAGCGCAGCCCGCATCGGCACCCCGCGGCCCGAGGGCCCGGCGGCGCAGGCCGGCCTGCGCGAAGGCGACCGGGTGCTGGCCCTCGACGGCCAGCCCGTGGCCGACGCCGTGCAGCTGCGCGAGCGCATCCGCGCCTCGGCGGGCGAGGGCGGCGTGCCGCGTGCGCTGAACTTCCGGATCGAACGCGAGGGCCGCGAGCTCGATCTGCGCGTGCTGCCGCGCCTGGGGGCCGACAGCGGCCCGCCGGTGCCGCGCATCGAGGCCCTGGTCGGTGGTCTGCCTGAGCAGGTGACGCTGCGCCAGGGGCCGGTCGAGGCCCTACGCAAGGGCATCGACCGCACGGTCGAGGTGGCCGGCCTCAGCCTGCGCATGCTCGGCCGCATGCTGATCGGCGAGGCTTCGCTGAAGAACCTCAGCGGTCCGCTGACCATCGCCGACGCGGCGGGGCAGACCGCCCGCTCGGGCCTCATCCCCTTCCTCGGTTTCCTTGCCCTCGTCAGCGTCAGCCTGGGCGTGCTGAATCTGCTGCCGCTGCCGATGCTCGATGGCGGGCACCTCGTGTATTACATTGTCGAGGGCCTCACCGGCCGGCCGATCTCCGAAGCGTGGCTGGACCGGCTGCAGCGCGGCGGGCTGGCCATCATGGTGCTGATGATGTCCCTCGCCCTCTACAACGATCTGGCCCGCCTGCTGGGCCAGTCCTGACCCCTCCTCACGCATGTCAGTCTTCCTCGCGCCGCAGCGTGGGCTTGCGGTTCCGCGCGCAAGCCGCTCCGCCCTCCGTCCGCGTCCCCTCCTGGCGGCCATGGCGGTGGCCTGGTCGCTGGTGGCCACGCCGGCCCTGGCCGTCGATCCCTTCGCGCTGCGCGACATCCGCGTCGAGGGCCTGCAGCGGGCCGATGCCGGCACCGTCTTCGGCGCGCTGCCCTTCCGCATCGGCGATGTCTACAACGACGAGAAGGGCGCGGCCGCGCTGCGCGCGCTCTTCGCCACCGGCCTGTTCAAGGACGTGCGCCTGGAGGTCGAGAAGGACGTGGTCGTGGTCATCGTCGAGGAGCGGCCGCTGATCGCCGCGGTCGACTTCACCGGCCTCAAGGAATTCGACAAGGACGCGCTGCTCAAGTCGCTGCGCGATGTCGGCATCGGCGAGGGCCGGCCCTTCGACCGTGCCCTCGCCGACCGCGCCGAGCAGGAGCTCAAGCGCCAGTACCTGACCCGCAGCCTCTACGGTGCCGAGGTCATCACCACCATCACCCCGGTCGAGCGCAACCGCGTCAACGTCAGCTTCAACGTGGTCGAGGGCGAGGTCGCCCAGATCGGCGAGATCCGCATCCTCGGCAGCAAGGCCTTCTCCGAGAAGGACCTGCTCAAGCAGATCGAGTCCACCACCAGCGGCTGGCTGACCTGGTACACCAAGAGCGACCGCTACTCGCGCGTCAAGCTCAATGCCGACCTGGAGGCGCTGCGCGCCTACTACCTGAACCGCGGCTACCTGGAGTTCAGCGTCGACTCCACCCAGGTCGCGATCACGCCGGACAAGCAGCGCATCTCGATCACCATCAACGTCAGCGAAGGCCAGCCCTACACCGTGACCGGCGTGCGGCTGGAGGGCGACTTCCTCGGGCGCGACGAGGAGTTCCGGCAGCGCGTGACGATCAAGCCCGGCACGCCCTACCGCGCCGAGGACGTGGCCGAGACCGGCCGCCGCTTCAGCGAGCTCTACGGCAACTTCGGCTACGCCTTCGCGCGCATCGAACCGCGCACCGAGATCGACCGCGTCGCCGGCCGCGTCGCCGTGGTCATCGGTGGCCAGCCCTCGCAGCGCGTCTACGTGCGCCGCGTGAATGTGGCCGGCAACGAGCGCACCCGCGACGAGGTCATCCGCCGCGAGTTCCGGCAGTTCGAGTCGTCCTGGTACGACGGCCGCAAGATCAAGCTCTCGCGCGACCGCATCGACCGTCTCGGCTACTTCAGCCAGGTCGAGGTCGACACCGCCGAGGTGCCGGGTTCGCCCGACCAGGTGGACCTCACCGCCAAGGTCACCGAGAAGGCCACCGGCAACATCCAGCTCGGTGCCGGCTTCTCCAGCGCCGAGAAGGTGACCTTCACCTTCGGCATCCGCCAGGACAACATCTTCGGCACCGGCAACTACCTGGGCCTGGAGCTCAACACCGGCAAGTTCAACCGCACCATCGTGCTGAGCACGGTCGACCCCTACTTCACGGTCGACGGCGTGTCGCGGGCCATCGACTTGTATCACCGCACGCAGCGGCCAATCAACAGCCAGGGCGAGTCCTACCGCTTCATCACCCAGGGCGGGGCGGTGCGCTTCGGGGTGCCCTTCACCGAGCTGGACACCGTGTTCTTCGGCATCGGGGCCGAGCGCACGACCATCGAGGCCGGCCTGCTGCTGCCCAACAGCTACCTCCTCTACCGCGAGCAGTTCGGCCAGACCAGCGCCAGCCTGCCGCTGACCCTGGGCTGGCAGCGCGACGGGCGCGACTCGGCCCTGGTGCCCAGCAAGGGGCGCTACCAGCGCTTCAATGCCGAGTGGGGCGTCGCCCTCGACACCAACTACCTGCGCAGCAACTACCAGTTCCAGCAGTGGGTGCCCTTCGGCAAGCAGTACACCCTGGGCCTGAACGCCGAGTTCGGCTACGGCAAGGGCCTGGGCGGCAAGCCCTTCCCGGTGTTCAAGAACTTCTTCGGTGGCGGCCTCGGCTCGGTGCGCGGTTTCGACCAGGGCTCGCTCGGCCCGATCGACGTGACCGGGGCCTACACCGGCGGCACGCGGCGCCTCAACCTCAACAGCGAGTTCTACGTGCCGGTGCCGGGCTCCGGCAACGACCGCACCCTGCGTATCTTCAGCTGGGTCGATGCGGGCAACGTCTGGGCCGCGGACGAGTCGCTGGACTTCAGCTCGCTGCGCGCGGCAGCCGGTGTGGGCCTGTCCTGGATCTCGCCGGTCGGTCCGCTGAAGGTCAGCATGGGCGTGCCGATCCGCAAGTTCCCCCAAGATAGAATCCAGCGCTTCCAATTCCAGATCGGGACTGCGTTCTGATGAAGATGAATCTCCCCCGCACGCTCGTTGCCGCGGCCGCCTTCGCGGCGAGCCTGCAAGTCTGCGCAGCCCAGGAACTGAAGATCGGCTACGTCAACAGCGAGCGCGTGCTGCGCGAGGCTGCCCCGGCCAAGGCCGCGCAGTCCAAGCTGGAAACCGAGTTCAGCCGCCGCGAGAAGGAACTGGCCGACACGGCCGCGCGCCTCAAGACCGCGTCCGAGAAGCTCGAGAAGGACGCCCCGACGCTCAGCGAGACCGAGCGCTCGCGCCGCCAGCGCGAGCTGCAGGAGCAGGACCGCGACTTCGCCCGCAAGCGCCGCGAGTTCCAGGAAGACCTCAACCAGCGCAAGAACGAGGAGCTGGCCCAGGTCGTCGACCGCGCGAACAAGGTCATCAAGCAGATCTTCGAGACCGAGAAGTACGACCTGATCCTGCAGGAAGCCGTCTTCGCCGGTCCGCGCATCGACATCACCGACAAGGTCATCAAGTCGCTCAACGGCGGCGCGAGCAAGTGATCCGCGCCCGGCAGACGGGCGCGATCGGACGATGAGCGCGGCCCCCGGCTCCGAAGCCGCCTCCGCGCAGGAGGACGGCCCGGCGTTCACCGCCGCCGAGCTGGCCGAGGCCCTGCGCGCCGCCCTGGGCGGGCCGCAGACCCTGCAGCTCGAAGGCGACGGCCAGCGCCTGCTGCGCCGCCTGGCCCCGCTGGACCAGGCCGGCCCGGAGGCGGTCAGCTTCCTGTCCAACCCCCGCTACCGCAGTCAGCTGGGCCGCAGCCGGGCCGGGGCCGTGATCCTCGCGCCCGCCGCGCGCGACGCCCTGCCCGCGGACTGCGTGGCCCTGCTCACGCCCGATCCCTACCTCGCCTTCGCGCACCTCACGCAGTGGTGGGCGGCGCGCACGCGGCCGTCGGCGCCGCCGGGCGTGCATCCGCGCGCCGTGGTCGATCCCTCGGCCCGTCTGGGGGCGGGGGTCACGGTCGGTCCGCTGGCGGTGATCGAGGCCGGGGCCGAGATCGGCGAGCACGCCGTCATCGGGGCCCAGTGCCACATCGGCCGCAAGGTCCGCATCGGCCCCCGCACACGGCTGGCACCGCAGGTGGTGGTGGGCTTCGACTGCGTCATCGGTGCCGACGGCCTGCTGCACAGCGGCGTGGTGGTCGGGGCCGATGGCTTCGGCCTGGCCCCCAGCGCGCAGGGCTACGTCAAGATCGAGCAGCTCGGCGCGGTCCGCATCGGCGACCGGGTCGAGATCGGCGCGAACACCTGCATCGACCGTGGCGCCCTCGGCGACACCGTGATCGGCCACGGCGTGAAGCTCGACAACCTGATCCAGATCGCCCACAACGTGCAGATCGGCGAGCACACGGCCATGGCCGGCTGCTCGGCCGTGGCGGGCAGCACGGTGATCGGCGCGCGCTGCACCATCGGTGGCGGGGCGGGCATCCTCGGGCACCTGCGCCTGGCCGACGGCGTGCACGTCTCGGCGCAGAGCACCGTCAGCCGCTCCATCGACACCCCGGGCCACTACACCGGCTTCTTCCCCCTCGATGACAATCGCAGCTGGGAGAAGAACGCGGTCACCCTGCGCCAGCTCCACCGCCTGCGCGAGCGGGTCCGTGCCCTCGAGGCGCGGCCCGGCGAGCCGGCATCCCTTTCCTCCCCGACCCCCACGGTGCCGCCCCCGGCACCCGAAGCATCATGACGATGGACATCCACACCATCCTGAAGAAACTCCCGCACCGCTACCCGATCCTGCTGGTCGATCGCGTGCTGGAAGTCGAGGTCGGCAAGCGCATCAAGGCGCTCAAGAACGTCTCGATCAACGAGCCCTTCTTCCTCGGCCACTTCCCGCACCGCCCGGTCATGCCCGGGGTGCTGATGCTCGAAGCCCTTGCCCAGGCCGCGGCCCTGCTGAGCTTCTCGGGCGAGGGCGAAGGTGCGGGCGACGACAAGGTCATCTACTTCGTGGGCATCGATGGCGCGCGCTTCAAGCGGCCCGTCGAGCCGGGCGACCAGCTGATCCTGGAGGTCGAGGTCGATCGCGTGCGTGCCGGCATCCACAAGTTCAAGGCCCGCGGTTTGGTCGACGGCGAGCTCGCCGTCGAGGCCGAGCTGATGTGCACGATGCGCAGCATCGCCTGAACCCCGGACCGCAGAGCTTCGGCATGGCGCAGATCCATCCCACCGCAATCGTCGACCCGGCGGCCACGCTGCACCCCTCGGTCAGCGTCGGGCCCTACACGATCGTCGGCCCCCATGTGGTCGTCGGCGAAGGCACGACGATCGGCCCGCACTGCGTGATCGAGGGCCACACCACGATCGGCCGCGACAACCGCATCTTCCAGTTCTGCTCGCTCGGCGCGGTGCCGCAGGACAAGAAGTACGCCGGCGAGCCCACCGAGCTGCGCATCGGCGACGGCAACACCATCCGCGAGTTCTGCACCATCAACCTCGGCGTGGTCGGGGCGGGCGGGCTGACCCAGGTCGGCCACCGCAACTGGATCATGGCCTACGTGCACCTCGCGCACGACTGCCGCCTGGGCGACGACAACGTGATCGCGAACTCGGTGCAGTTCGCCGGCCATGTCGAGGTCGGTAACGCCACCCTGATCGGCGGCCTGAGCGGCATCCACCAGTTCGTGCGCATCGGCGACTTCGCCATGGTCGGCTTCCAGACCCGGCTGTCGCAGGATCTTCCGCCCTTCATCGTCGCGGCCGGCAACCCGGCCGAGGCGCAGAGCCCCCATCTGGAAGGCCCGCGCCGCCGCGGCTACAGCCCCGAGCGCCTGGCCCAGCTCAAGCAGATCCACCGCATCCTCTACCGCAAGGGCCTGAGCCTGGCCGATGCCATGGCCGAGATCGGCACCCTGCGCGGCGCGGTCGAGGGCGGCGACGCCGAGGTCGAGGCCATGCTGGCCTTCCTGGCCAGCTCCAGCCGCGGCATCGTGCGCTGAGCCACGGCGCGCGCCCCCTTCTCGTCCTGACGATCCCCGCCCGATGAAGCTCGGCATGGTGGCCGGCGAGGCCTCGGGCGACCTGCTCGGCGGCCTGCTGATGCAGGGCCTGCGCGCGCGCTGGCCGGCGCTGTCCGCCGTCGGCATCGGCGGCCCGCGGCTGCAGGCCGAGGGCCTGCAGAGCTGGTGGCCGGCCGAGCGACTGGCGGTGCACGGCTTCGTCGATGCGCTCAAGGTCTACCTGCCCCTGGTGAGGATGCGCCGCGAGCTGGGCGAGCGCCTGCTCGATGCGCGGCCCGCGGCCTTCATCGGCATCGACGCGCCCGACTTCAACCTCGGCCTGGAGACCCGCCTCAAGCAGGCCGGCCTGCCGACCGTGCACTTCGTTTGCCCCTCGATCTGGGCCTGGCGCGGCGGCCGCGTCAAGGCCATCGCGGCGGCGGCCGACCATGTGCTGTGCCTCTTCCCCTTCGAGCCGGCCCTGTTGGCGAAGTCCGGCATCGCGGCCAGCTACGTCGGCCATCCCCTGGCCGATGCGCTGCCGCTCGATCCGCCCAAGGCGGCCGCCCGCGCGGCCCTGGGCCTGACCGCGGCCGACACCGTGGTCGGCCTGCTGCCCGGCAGCCGGCGCAGCGAGGTTCGCTTCAATGCCGCCGCCTTCGCCGCCGCCGGCCTGCGCCTGCAGGCCGCCCGCCCGGGCCTGAAGCTGCTGCTGCCGGTGGCCCCCGGCCTGCGTGCCCTGGTCGACGAGGCCCTGGCCGCCGCCGGCGCCACGGGCGCGGTGCAACTGCTCGACGGCCGCTCGCACGAGGTGATGGCCGCCAGCGACAGCCTCGTCATCGCCAGCGGCACCGCCACCCTGGAGGCCGCGCTCTTCAAGCGGCCCATGGTCATCGGCTACCGCATGGCCGGCCTGAACTGGGCGCTGATGAAGCGCATGGCCTACCAGCCCTGGGTCGGCCTGCCCAACATCCTGGCCGGCGAGTTCCTGGTGCCCGAGCTGCTCCAGCAGGCCATGACGCCCGAGGCCCTGGCCGCCGCGACCCTGCGCTGGCTGGACGAGCCCGCCGCCTGCGCCCGCCTGACCGAACGCTTCACCGAGCTGCACCTCAGCCTGCGCCGCGACACCGCGCGCGCCGCGGCCGGCGCGCTGGGTGCGCTGCTCGGCGCCTGACCCGCTCCCCCGGACCATGGCCACCCGCCGCCCCCGCGCCACGCCCGCTGTGCCCGCCCCGGCGCAGCTCGACTTTCCCTGGATCACCCACGGCCTGCTGGCCGGCGTCGACGAGGCCGGTCGCGGCCCGCTGGCCGGGCCGGTGGTGGCCGCCGCCGTCATCCTCGACCCCGAGTCGCCCATCGCCGGCCTGGGCGACTCCAAGGTGCTCTCGCCGGCCCGCCGCGAAGCCCTGTTCGACCAGATCCGCGGCCAGGCCCTGAGCTGCTGCATCGCCGAGGCCAGCGTCGAGGAGATCGACCGGCTCAACATCCTGCAGGCCACCCTGCTGGCCATGCAGCGCGCCGTGGCCGGCCTGCGGCTCAAGCCCGCGCGCGTGCAGGTCGACGGCAACCGCCTGCCACGGCTGAACATGCCGGCCCAGGCCATCGTCAAGGGCGACGCCAAGGTGCCCGAGATCTCTGCCGCCTCCATCCTGGCCAAGGTGCATCGCGACCGGCTCTGCCTGGCGCTGGACGCCGCCCACCCGGCCTACGGCTTTGCCGTCCACAAGGGCTACCCCACCCCCGGCCACCTGGCCGCGCTGCAGGCCCATGGGCCCTGCGCGGCCCACCGCCGCAGCTTCGCTCCGGTGCGTGAGGTCCTGGAGATCGCGTCCGCGCCGGTGCCGTCGGGGCCTGACGACGGCTTGGAGGGCCTGCCATGAGCCCTCCGGTCGAGATCCAGGCCCGCGACAACCCGCTGATCCAGCGCCTGCGCCGGCTCACCCAGGACCCGGGGGCCTACCGCAAGCTCGGCCAGGTCTGGCTGGAAGGCGAACACCTGTGCAGCGCCCTGCTGGTCCGCGGCGGCCAGGCGCAGCAGGCGGTCATCGCCCGCAGTGCCTGGGCCGGCCGACCGGCCCTGCGGGCCCTGGCCGAGGCCGCGCCGCGCTGCGCGATCGTCGAGGACAGCCTCTTCGCCCAGCTCAGCAGCCTGGAGTCGCCTGCGGCCCTCGGCATGCTGTTCGCCACGCCGCCTGCTGCCGTGCCGCGCGAGGACCTGGACACCCTGGTGATCGACCGCGTCCAGGACGCCGGCAACGTCGGCAGCATGCTGCGCAGCGCGGCGGCCCTGGGCATCGCCCAGGTGCTGGCCCTCAAGGGCACGGCGGCGCTGTGGTCGCCCAAGGTGCTGCGGGCGGGGCAGGGCGCGCATTTCGGCCTGCGTCTGGTCGAGGGCCTGGCGGTCGAGGCCCTGCTCGAGCTCAGGCTGCCCCTGCTGGCCACCAGTCCCCACGCCGAGGCCGTGCTCGGCCGCACGCCGCTGCCGCGGCCCCTGGCCTGGGTGCTGGGGCACGAGGGTCAGGGCGTGCAGCCCGCCCTGCTGCAGGCCTGCGCGCTCACCCTGCGCATTCCCCAGCCGGGTGGGGAGGAGTCGCTCAATGTCGCGGCGGCCGCCGCCATCTGCTTCTACGAATCGCAGATCCGCGCCCGCGGCTGAGCGCGCCCGCGGCAGATTCCGGCTGCACCATGAACAACGGGCCCCGCAGGGCCCGTCGTGCACATGAAGCGGTGCGTTTCGCTCAGAGCTTGAAATCGTCCAGCGACTTGCCGCCGGCGATTTCCGCCTGCAGCCACTTCGGCTTCAGGCCGCGGCCGCTCCAGGTTTCGCCGCTGTCGGGGTGACGATACTTCGGGGCGACTTTGCCACCCGCCGAGCCGGTGGCCTTGGCGCTGCCGCGGACCGGCTTGCTGCTGCCCAGTTCGGCCACCGTCACGCCATGCTCGGCCATCAGGGCCTTGATCTGGGCAATCACGCCGGCACGTTCGCTGCGGCGGGCGGCCTCGATCTGCTGATTGAGTTCCTGCTGTTGCCGGGCAAGTTCGTCCCGCTGGCGGACAAGATCCTGAACGCTGCTCATCGTCTGACTCCTAAAGTTCGTCTGGCCATTTTTATTCGCCGCCCAACACGGCTGCGCGGGATTCTAAGCGTGTTGTTCCCGAAGGCCCGGTGAAGCCGTGACAAATCCCATGAATCGCGTATCCCCCGCCCAACGAAACAACCCGGCCGCAGCCGGGTTGTCGGAGGGATTCAGCGCAAACCGCGCTCAGTCCATCACTTGTAGCCCACCCGGTCCAGCATCTGCTGCACGGTGATCGAGTTGCGACCGATCACGGCGATCGGCAGAAGTTCCTGCTTGAAGGGCCCCAGGGCCTCCAGCGCCGGGTTGTTGGCCTTTACGCCGGCAACCACCGGGTACTCATTGTTGCCATTGGCGAAATAGACCTGGGCCGAATCGCTGGCGAGGTACTCGAGGAACTTGACCGCGGCTTCGCGGTTCTTCGCGTGCCTGGCCACCGCGCCGCCGGCGATGTTGACGTGGGTGCCCCAGCTGGCTTGGTTCGGGAAGACGACGCCGATCTTCTCGACCACGGCGCGGTCCTCCGGCTTGTTCGAGCGCATCAGCCGGGCCAGGTAGTAGCTGTTGGTCAGCGCCACGCCGCATTCGCCGCTGGCCACGGCCTTGATCTGGTCGGTGTCGCCGCCCTTGGGGTCGCGGGCCATATTGCCCACCAGGCCCTTGAGCCAGGCCTCGGTCTTCTCGGGGCCCAGGTGGTCCAGCATCGCGCCGAACAGCGAGAGGTTGTAGGGGTGCGAGCCCGAGCGGGTGCAGAGCCGTCCCTTGTTCTTCGGCTCGCCGAGTTCCTCGTAGGTGTCGACATCGTCGCGGTTCACCGCCGTCTTGCTGTAGACGACGATGCGGGCCCGGGTCGAGAAGCCGAACCAGGCCGAGCCCTGGCCGCTGTCGCCGCCCCGCAGCTTGGCGGGAATGCGCTGGGTCAGCAGGGCGGATTGCACGGGCTGGAAGAGGCCCTCGGCCTCGGCACGGGCCAGGCGGGCGGCATCGACCAGCAGGATCACGTCGGCCGGGCTGGCCGCGCCCTCGCTCTTGAGCCGTGCCAGGATGCCGGCGTCGTCGGCGTCGATGCGGTTGATCTTGATGCCGGTGCTGCGTTCGAAGTCGCTGTAGAGCGCTTCGTCGGTCTGGTAATGCCGGGCGGAATAGAGATTGAGCTGCGCCTGCTGCGCGAAGGCCGGGGCGGCCACCGAGGCGAGCAGGGCGAGGGCCAGGCGGCGGACCAGGGCGCGGGGAGAAGGGGACATGAAGACTCCGGGTCGGATCAGAGGATCCGGATTGTAGAGCCAAACAAGAATGATTCGCGTCTATCGCCCTCCCGGGCCACCATAGCGCAGGGCCGGGGCGGCCCCGCGCCCGCGGCTTCAGGCGCTCGGCGGCACGAAGCCGGCCGGCTGGTCCGCCCCTTCGCCGAAGAAATAGCGTTCCATCTGCCGCGCCAGGTACTGGCGGGCCCGCGCATCGGCCAGATTCAGCCGGTTTTCATTGACCAGCATGGTCTGGTGCTTGAGCCACTGCGCCCAGGCTTCCTTGCTGACGCCGGCATAGAGCCGCGCGCCGAGCTCGCCGGGGTAGGGCGCGTAATCCAGGCCTTCAGCCTCTTTCTTGAGCAGCACACAGTGGACGGTGCGGGCCATCGTTATCTCTCCGGGGGGGCTAGGGTTCGGGGGAAAAGGCGGCGCGGCGGATGCGGTGTCCGGCGCGCGGCCGGGTTCACTTGAGCGGCTTGACCAGCACCTGCGAGCGGCGGTCCCAGTTGTACTTGCGCTTGCGGGCCTCGGGCAGCCAGTCGGGGTCGACCGGCACGAAACCCCGCTTGATGAACCAGTGCATGGTCCGGGTGGTCAGCACAAAGATACTGGCCAGGTCCATCGCGCGGGCGCGCTGCTCAATGCGCTTGAGGATGCGTTCACCGTCGCCCTGGCCCTGCACGTGGTCGCTCACGGTCAGCGCGGCCATTTCCCCGGTGTTGCGCTCGGGGTAGGGGTAGAGGGCGGCGCAGCCGAAGATGACGCCGTCGTGCTCGATCACCGTGTAATGGCCGATGTCGCGTTCGATTTCCGTGCGGTCGCGCTTGACGAGGGTGCCCTCGCGCTCGTAGGGCTCGATGAGCTGGAGAATGCCGCCGAGGTCGTCGGCATGCGCCTCGCGCAGGCTCTCGAGTTTTTCGTCGACGATCATGGTGCCCACCCCGTCGTGGGTGAAAACCTCCATCAGCAGCGCCCCATCCACCGCAAAGGGCAGGATGTGCACGCGCTCCACCCCATGCCGGCAAGCCTTGACGGCGTGCTGCAGGTAGAAGGCGGTGTCGGTCGGCTGCACCGGGTTGGGCAGGGCGGCGAGCAGCTTCTCGGCGTCGGCCAGGGCCAGTTCCTGGTCGATCTCCGTGTCGTCGGCGGCCGCCACGGCATGGCCGGCCTGGATGGCCACCGCCGCCGGGCCGCGGCCGATCAGCTGCGGGATGCCGCGCACCTCGGTCACGAAGAGCAGCTTGTCGGCCTGCAGGGCGATCGCGGCGCTGGTGGCCACGTCCTCCATGCTCAGGTTGAAGGCCTCGCCGGTCGGCGAGAAGCCGAAGGGCGACAGCAGCACCATCGAGCCGAAGTCGATCACCCGGCGGATGCCGGCCGCGTCGATCTTGCGCACGAAGCCGGTGTGCATGAAGTCCAGCCCGTCGACGATGCCGACCGGCCGGGCCGTGATGAAGTTGCCCGACACCACCCGCACCGAGGAGCCCGCCATCGGCGTGTTCGGCAGGCCCTGGGAGAAGGCTGCCTCGATCTCGTAGCGCAGCTGGCCGGCGGCTTCCTGCGCGCAGTCCAGCGCCACCGCGTCGGTCACCCGCATGCCGTGGCTGAAGCGCGAGGGGTGGCCCTTGGCCCGGAGCTGCTCCTCCACCTGCGGACGGAAGCCGTGCACCAGCACCACGCGCACGCCCATGGCCTGCAGCAGGGCGAGGTCCTGGGCGAAGGTGGCGAGCTTGCCGGCCGCGATCAGCTCCCCGGCGATAGCCACCACGAAGGTCTTGCCGCGGTGCGCGTGGATGTAGGGCGCAACGGAGCGGAACCAGGGGACGAAGGTGTGGGGAAAGACGAGGTCCATTGGGGGGCAGCGACAGGCTGCGGGGATTGTGCCGCAGGGGGTTGCGCCGCCCGGGCGGCCGGGCCGGGCCCGGCCGGGATAATCCGGCGCCCGTGAAGACCTTGCCCCCCGACGCCCCCGCCCCCCCCC
>CAYSQO010000022.1:0-28112 GCA_964433315.1 uncultured Rubrivivax sp. | reverse complement strand
TGGATGGTGACGACGATGTCGTCGCAGTGGCCGGCCAGGGCTTCGTCGATGGAGTTGTCGACGACCTCGAAGACCAGGTGGTGCAGGCCGGTGCCGTCGGAGGTGTCGCCGATGTACATGCCGGGCCGCTTGCGCACGGCCTCCAGCCCTTCGAGGATCTGGATCGAATCGGAGCCGTAGGCTGCGCTGGCCCCGTCACCGGTCAGCGGCTGCGGTGCGGAGGAGGGCAGGGCGGGGGCTTGTTCGGGAAGATCGCTCATGGGGATTCACAGCCGGACGGCACGCGGGCGCGCCACCCAAGAAAAACACAAGCGGGCACCGGGCCCGCTTCACGCCGCAGGCGCCGTCCCGCCAGGGGACGGGCCCGTGGGCCTCAGATGCGCATGGGCATCACGACGTACTTGAAGTCCTCGCCGCCGGGCTCGGTGATCAGCACCGAGCTGTTCGCGTCCTGCAGGGCCAGGGTCACCATCTCCTGATCCATGTTGGCCAGCACGTCCATGAGGTAGCCGACGTTGAAGCCGATCTCGATGGCGTCGCCGGCGTAGTCGATCTCCAGCTCTTCCTTGGCTTCTTCCTGCTCGGCATTGCTGGAGGCGATGCGCAGCAGACCGGGCTCGAGGTTCAGGCGCACGCCCTTGAACTTCTCGCTGGTCAGGATGGCCGCGCGCTGCAGGGCGGCGAGCAGCGGGGCGCGGCCCAGCGTGATCAGGTTGCGGTGGCCCTTGGGGATGACACGCTGGTAGTCGGGGAACTTGCCTTCGACCAGCTTGGTGACGAACTCCAGGCCGCTGAAGTCGAAGCGCGCCTGGTTGCCGGCGAAGCGCATCTCGATGGGCTTGTCGTCATCCTTCAGCAGGCGCTGCAGCTCGAGCACGGTCTTGCGCGGGAGGATGACTTCCTGCTTGGGGCAGTCGGTCTCCAGGGTGGCACGCGCCAGGGCCAGGCGGTGGCCGTCGGTGGCGACCAGGGTGAGCGACTGGCCTTCGGCCACGAAGAGGATGCCGTTGAGGTAGTAGCGGATGTCGTGCACCGCCATGGCGAAGTGCACTTGGGCGATCAGATCCTTCAGCACCTTCTGGGGCACAGCGAAGGCGGGACCGAAGTCGGCCGCTTCCTGGACGAGGGGGAAGTCCTCGGGCGGCAGGGTCTGCAGGCTGAAGCGGCTCTTGCCGCCGCTAAGGACCAGCTTGTTCTGCTCGGCCTTGAGGCTGACGGTCTGGTCGCTGGGCAGCGAGCGAAGGATGTCGATCAGCTTCTTGGCGCCGACGGTGGTGGCGGTGTCTTCCGCGTCGCCGTCGAAGCTGGCCCGGGTGCGGATCTGGATCTCGAGGTCGCTGGTGGTCAGTTCGATCTGGCCATTGTGCTTGCGCAGCAGGACGTTGGCGAGCACGGGCAGCGTGTGTCGCCTTTCGACGATGCCGGCCACGGTTTGCAGCGTAGCGAGCAGCTTGTCCTGCGGTGCTTTCAACACAATCATGGATTCCTCAAGATGGTCGTGGTCGTAGAGGCGGCGTCAGCCTGTGGACAAGGCGATTTTCGCCCGTTTCGGCGCGGGTTTAGCGCCTGCGAAGGTCTGTGGACGCGGACGGTCGTCGATGTCTCGCCGCGATGAACAAGTCGGCCGGCCCGTCCGGGCCTGTGGATAAGCCGGAAGTTGTTCGCGAACTGTCCACAGCTTTGTGCTTTGACGCCGGTTTTCAACAGGTTTAGAAGGCGCCGGCGCCCTGTCCCAGGGGTCGGCGGCGGGTCAGCGGGGGCGGGTCTCAGCCCTTGAGCGTCTGCTCCAGCACATGCAGCTGCTGGTTGAGCTCGCTGTTCTTCTGGCGCTCGCCGCCGATCTTGCGCACCGCGTGCAGCACGGTGGTGTGGTCGCGGCCGCCGAAGAGTTCGCCGATCTCGGGCAGGCTCTTCTGGGTCAGTTCCTTGGCCAGGTACATCGCGATCTGGCGCGGCCGCGCGATGCTGGCCGGCCGCTTCTTGCTGTACATGTCCGCGACCTTGATCTTGTAGAAGTCGGCCACGGTCTTCTGGATGTTCTCGACGCTGATCTGCCGGTTCTGGATGGACAGCAGATCCTTCAGCGCTTCCCGCGCCAGGCCGATGTTGATGTCCTTGTGGCTGAAGCGCGCGTAGGCCAGCACCTTGCGCAGCGCGCCCTCGAGCTCGCGCACGTTGGCGCGCACGTTCTTGGCCACGAAGAAGGCGACGTCCTCGGGCATGGGGGCGCCTTCGGACTCGGCCTTCTTCAGCAGGATCGCGACCCGCATCTCCAGCTCCGGCGGCTCGATGGCCACTGTCAGGCCGGCGTCGAAGCGGCTGGTCAGGCGCTCATCGATGTCGGCCAGCCCCTTGGGGTAGGTGTCGCTGGTCATGATGATGTGCGCCCGCTTGGCCAGCAGGGCTTCGAAGGCGTTGAAGAACTCCTCCTGGGTGCGCTCCTTGCCGGCGAAGAACTGCACGTCGTCGATGAGCAGCAGGTCCAGCGAGTGGTACTTGGCCTTGAGCTCGTCGAAGGTCTTGCGCTGGTAGTTCTTGACCACGTCCGAGATGAACTGCTCGGCGTGCAGGTAAAGGATGCGGGCGTCGGGCTTGTCGCGCAGCAGGGCGTTGCCCACCGCATGGATCAGGTGGGTCTTGCCGAGGCCGACGCCGCCATAGATGAACAGCGGGTTGTACATGACCCCCGGGGCCCCGGCGACGTGCAGGGCGGCGGTGCGCGCCATCTGGTTGGCCCGGCCGGGCACCAGGTTCTCGAAGGTCAGCGAGGCGTTCAGCCGATGCGTGGCCAGGGCCGGCGGGTCGCTGGGGCGCGCTGCCGGGGCGCCGTCGCCGATCGGCAGGCTGGCCTGGGCGGGCTGGGGCGGGCTGAGCCGGACCGGGCTCGGCTCGCGCGCTGCCAGCTGCAGCTCAACCCGCACGCTCTGCCCGCTGAGTTCGGTCAGCAGGGCCTCGATGCGCGCGCCGTACTGGCTGCGGATCCAGTCCATCTTGAAGCGGTTGGGCACCTTGAGCGTCACGACCAGTCCGCCCTCGGCGGCTTCGCTCAGCTCGGCCGGCGGCAGCGGGCGGATCCAGGTGTTGAACTGCTGCTCGGGCAATTCGGCGGCGAGTCGCTCGCAGCCAAGTTGCCACAGGGGGTTGCGCGAAGTGGTTTCACCCATCGGATCGCTTGTGGACAAGGGGCCTTGGAGCGGCCGGATTCTAGACGTCCACCCCCGGATTCGGCATGACTTATCCACAGCCTCTGAAGAACAAGTTGTGGGTTGACAGCACGCCCGGAAGCTGCCTTCGCCCCGGCAGCTGCGCGGCGGGCATTCCGCCAGGGGCCGCGCCTGTGTTGTAATTGCGGGTTTTCCGCGTGATGCGGGGGCCCGGCCTCGGGCCTTCGCCTTGCGGGGGAGATCCGGCCGGACCCGGCCGGCATGCCGTGGCGGTGACGCGCGGCCTGCCGCTCGGGCCGGTCCACATTCCTGTTCCCTGTCGAACGATGCGCCCGGGTTTGCGACCTGCCGGCGCCCGAGGACCATCATGAAGCGTACCTACCAACCGTCCAAGACCCGTCGTGCCCGCACCCACGGCTTCCTCGTCCGCATGAAGACCCGTGGCGGCCGTGCCGTGATCAAGGCCCGCCGCGCCAAGGGTCGCAAGCGCCTGGCCGTCTGATCCGACGGGCTCGCACGGACGTGTCGTCCGGCGATCCCGGGTCGCCCGACCTGCGATCCCGTCACGCCAGCCTGAGCGGGGCCCCGGCCTTCCAGGCCGTGCTCGCGACGCATCCCCGTGCGCGGAGTGCGCACTTCGTGCTCCACCACCAGCCTGCCGCGGTGCCTGCCGCGGGCGACTTGTCAACAGGCCCGGGCCTGCCGCGTCCGGGGGCTGTGGACGAAAGCCATCGCATCGGCCTGATCCTGCCCAAGAAGCAGGCACGCCGCGCGGTGACGCGCAACCTCATCCGCCGCCAGGCCAAGGTCTGTTTCGCGGCGGCTGCCGCCCAGCTCCCGCCCGGGGACTGGGTGCTGAGGTTGCGCACGGGCTACGAGCGCTCGACCTTTCCCAGCGCCGCCTCGCGTGCGCTGCGCGACGTCGTGCGCGCCGAAATCCAGGCCCTCTTCGGCGACGCCGCCGCGGGACGCAAGCGGTGAGCCGGCCACCCCTCTCCTGGCCGGCCCGCATCCTGCGTGGCCTCCTGAAGGGCTACCGCCTGCTGCTCAGCCCCTGGATCGGCAGTGCCTGCCGTTTCACGCCGAGCTGTTCGGTCTACGGACTCGAAGCCCTCGAACGCCATGGCGCCGCCCGCGGCAGCCTGCTGACCGCCGGCCGCCTGCTGCGCTGCCATCCGGGCTGTGCCGGCGGCTGCGACCCGGTGCCGCGCCAGCTCGCACCGGGCTGGCTGCTGCGTCGCCGCAGCGACCCGGCCCCGTCATCTTCATCGTCTGAAATCACGCCATGACCGATATGCGCCGCACCATCCTCTGGGTGGTCTTCCTGATGTCGCTGGTCCTGCTGTGGGACGCGTGGAACCGCCACACCGGCCAGCCCACCCTCTTCGGCATGCCGACCCCGACGCAGCAGGCCGCTGCCGCGGCCAAGCCGCCCGCGCCGGGCAGCTCGGCGGCCGCCCTGCCCGCGCCCAGCGCACTGGGCGGTGCCGCGGCCGTGGCGCCCCCGGCCGCGGGGGCGGCTGCAGGCAGCACCACGCCGACCGTCACCGTCACGACGGACACGCTGAAGGTCACGGTGGATCACCGCGGCGCGGACATCGTCCGGGTCGAGCTGCGTGGCTACCACGACGCGCAGAAGCCCGGCCAGAACATCGTGCTGCTCGACCGCTCGGCCGAGCGCGTCTACCTCGCGCAGACCGGCCTGGTCGGCGCGCCAGACCTGCCGACCCACCTCAGCACCTTCCAGCTGCAGCCCGGTCCCACCGAGCTGGCGGACGGCGCCGACGCGCTGGAGCTGGTCTTCACGGCCGAGTCGGCCAGCGGCCTGAAGCTGCGCAAGACGCTGCGCTTCAGCCGTGGCAGCTTCGTGGTGGCCGTGCGCCATGAGCTGCAGAACGACGGCGCCGCGGCTCTGCGCCCCCAGCTCTACCAGCAGCTGGTCCGCGACGGCAACCCGCCCCCCGGGGAGTCGAGCTTCTATCAGACCTTCACCGGCCCGGCGGTCTACACCGAGCAGGACAAGTTCAAGAAGGTCCACTTCGAGGACATCGAGAAGGGCAAGGCCGAGCACCCCAAGACCGCGGGCGACGGCTGGATCGCCATGGTCCAGCACTACTTCGCGAGCGCCTGGCTGCACCAGGAAGCGATGCCGCGCGAGTTCTACACGAAGAAGGTCGACACCAACCTGTACGCCGTCGGCCAGATCTTCCCGCTGGGTGAGGTGGCGCCCGGTGCCAGCCTGCGCTTCGACAGCCAGCTCTTCGTCGGCCCGCAGGAAGAGAACAAGCTCGCCGCCCTGGCCCCCGGCCTGGAGCTGGTGAAGGACTACGGCTGGGTCACCATCCTGGCCAAGCCGCTGTTCTGGCTGCTCGACAAGCTGCACGGCCTGATCGGCAACTGGGGCTGGGCCATCGTCGCCCTGGTGGTGCTGCTGAAGGCGGCCTTCTACTGGCTCAACGCCAGCGCCTACCGCTCCATGGCCAAGATGAAGGCCATCAGCCCGCGGGTGATGGCGATGCGCGAGCGCCTGAAGGACAAGCCCCAGGAGATGCAGCAGGAGATGATGAAGCTGTACCGGGAGGAGAAGGTCAACCCGCTCGGCGGCTGCCTGCCCATCCTCATCCAGATCCCGGTCTTCATCGCCCTGTACTGGGTGCTGCTGTCGAGCGTCGAGATGCGTGGCGCGCCCTGGATCGGCTGGATCGCCGACCTGTCCATCAAGGATCCCTACTTCATCCTGCCGGTGGTGATGACCGCCTCCACCCTGCTGCAGACCTGGCTGAACCCGACCCCGCCGGACCCGATGCAGGCCAAGATGATGTGGATCATGCCGCTCATGTTCTCGGTGATGTTCTTCTTCTTCCCGGCCGGCCTGGTGCTGTACTGGATCACCAACAACCTGCTGTCGATCGCGCAGCAGTGGGTGATCAACCGCAAGCTCGGCGTGAGCTGATCCGCCGCCGCCCCACCCAGCGACGCCCCGCGGCCCCGGCCCCGGGGCGTCGCCGTTTCCGGCCCCTCAGAATCCACGCATGAACCCCCTGGCCGCCCTGGACGACCCCATCCTGGCCCTGGCCACCGCGCCCGGGCGCGGGGCCATCGGCATCGTCCGACTCTCCTCGCCGCAGCCGCTGGACGCACTGATCCTGGCCCTGTTCGGCCAGCCCCTGCAGCCGCGCCACGCGCACTACCTGCCCTTCCGCGACGCGGAAGGACAGCTGCTCGACCAGGGCCTGGCCCTGCACTTTCCCGCCCCGCACAGCGCGACCGGCGAACACGTGCTGGAGCTGCAGGCCCACGGCGGCCCGGTGCTGCTGGAGCTGCTGCTCGCGCGCTGCCTGCAGGCGGCGGCCGGCCCCGCCGGCGGCCCGGCCGGGCTGCCGCGGCTGCGCCTGGCCGACCCGGGCGAGTTCACCCGCCGCGCCTGGCTGCACGGCAAGCTGGACTTGGCCCAGGCCGAGGCGGTGGCCGACCTGATCGAGGCCAGCACCGAGGCCGCGGCCCGCAGCGCCAGCCGGGCGCTGGCCGGCGCCTTCTCGCAGGGCATCGCCGCGCTGCGGGATCGCCTGGTCGAGCTGCGCGCCCTGGTGGAGGCCACGCTCGACTTCCCCGAAGAGGACATCGACTTCCTCGAACAGGCCCGCGCCCGTCCGCGTCTGGCTGCGCTGGAGGCCGAGCTCGGCGCGCTGCGCGCGCGGGCCCGCCAGGGCGTGCTGCTGCGCGACGGCCTGCGGGTCGTGCTGGCCGGGCAGCCGAACGTGGGCAAGAGCTCGCTGCTGAATGCGCTGGCCGGCGCCGAGCTGGCCATCGTGACGCCCATCCCCGGCACCACGCGCGACCGCATTTCCGAATCGCTGCAGATCGCGGGCGTGCCGCTGCACATCACCGACACCGCCGGCCTGCGCCGCGACGAAGACACGGCCGACGAGGTCGAGCGCCTGGGCATCGCCCGCAGCTGGGCGGCCATCGCCGAGGCCGACGCGGTGATCTTCCTGCGTGATCTCAGCCGCCGCGGCGAGCCCGGCTACGACGCGGCCGATGCCCGCATCGCGGCGGGCCTGGTCGAGGCCGGGGCTGCCACCGTGCTGGAAGTCTGGAACAAGGTCGACCTGTGCGATGGTCCGCCCGCCGAGGGCGGCCTCAGCCTCTCGGCGCGCAGCGGCGCCGGCCTGGAGACCCTGCGCCAGCGTCTGCTGGAGGCCGCCGGGGCGCAGCCGGCGGGCGAGGGCAGCTTCATCGCCCGCGCGCGCCACCTGGACGCCCTGGCCGCCACCGCCGGCCACCTGGCCGCGGCGCGCACGCTGATCGAAGCCGCCGAGGCGCCGCTGGAGCTGCTGGCCGAGGAGCTGCGCGCTGCCCACGACGCCCTGGGCGTCATCACCGGCCACACCACGGCCGACGAGCTGCTCGGCGAGATCTTCGGCCGCTTCTGCATCGGCAAGTGATCCAAGCACAGGCTCATGGACTGAGCCTGTGCCTGAACCTGAGGCGCGGCGCACGCGCGCCGGCTGCTCAGGCCGCCGGATCCCCCGCCCGCTTGAGCCCGGCGGCACGCCAGGGGTTGCGCCGGCCGCCGACGCGTTCGAGGGCATCCAGCGCGGCCCAGTAGAGCGGCGCACGGCGCGGCAGCAGGCCCAGCCAGGCCAGCGGGGCATCGGTGCTGGCCGGCCAGAAGGGGTTGCGGCGGTCGTAGGCCCAGACCTCCAGGCGCAGGCCGGGCCGCAGGCTGGGCCCGCGCGCATGGAAGCCGAAGGTGTCGGCCACCACCAGGGTGTTGGCCGGCACGGCCAGGGCGCGGGGCGGGGGCAGGCCGAGGGCCGGCAGCTCTTCGGCCTCGATGCGCAGCGAGCCGCGCGCGCTCATGCGGCAGGGCGCGCGGGCGGCCGTCTCGGCGCGCCGGCTCTCCCAGGCCAGGCGCTCCGGCGTCAGGCGGTGCGAGCCGGGCACGTAGGTGAAGGGCCCTTCATCGGCCGCGACGTCGCCGAGGAAGTACCAGGCCTTCATCGTCGGGTGGAAGGTGTCGGCGTGCAGATGGGTCTGCGGGTCGGGGGCCGCCGCACGCACCTGGCTGAGGATGGTCTGCAGGTAGAGCCAGGGCTCGCGGTCGTAGGCCGCCACGTGGCGGGTGGCGGCACGGAACAGCGGATGCTCGATCAGTCCCTGCAGCGCAGGCACGTCGCGGCGGAAGCCCGGGTCCAGCGCGATGCGCCGGGTCAGGGTGTCGCCCTGCAGCATCTCGCGCGCCGCGGCGGGCCGGGCCAGCAGGGCGTCGCGCAGGGCGGTGAAGTCGGCGGCCGGCAGCAGCTCGGAGCAGACGAGGTAGCCGTCGCGCGCGAAGGCTTCGCGCGCCGCCGGCGGCAGCGCCGCCGCCAGGCGGTCGCGGCGCCGGGCGCTGAGCGCATGCGCCGCACGCAGCCGTGCGCGGTGCAGGCCCAGGCGGTTCAGCCGGGCCGAGCCGAGCAGCGGGTTGTCGATGAAGGACTTGGCCGAGCTGGCCAGTTCCAGCGCCCACCAGGGGGCCAGCGCCAGACGGCGGACGAGTTCGGGCAGGGCGGACATGGTGGGCCGATGCTAAGCCGGGCCGCTGGCCGACAATGCCCCGATGTCCGCCCCCAAGACCCCCCCGCCCGCCGCGCCGGATCTGCGCCCCGAAACCCCGCTCGACGACGCCGAGATCCGCGAACTGGACGACCTCCTGGCCGCCATCCCTGCGCCGCGCGAGGCGCTGGACGTGGTCATGCTCGACGGCTACCTCTGCGGCGTGCTGGCCCAGCCGGTGCTGCTGTCGCCCGAGGCCTGGCTGCCGCCCATCTTCGACTGGCGCTTCGGCGACCCCGGCGAAGACGGCGCCCCGGTCGACCCCAGCACCCAGGAGCCCCTGGGCCCCGAGGCGCCGGGCTGGCATGCCGCCAAGCACGAGCGCCTGGTCGCCCTGATCCTGCGCCACCACGATGCGCTGGAGCGCCAGCTGCGCGAGGACGCCTTCTTCGACCCCCTGGTGATGGAGCCCGAGGGCGAGGACGGCAAGCCCCTGAAGGGCGTCGCCGCCATCGGCCCGGCGCTCGCGCCCTGGGCGGTGGGCTTCGAGCATGCGCTGAACCACTTCCCGATGCTCGAGCAGCTGGGGCACGAGGACCTGCCGGACCTGCTGGACTGCATCCACCGCCACCTGCCCGAGCCCGAGGGCGAGCTGCTCGAGGTGGTGAAGGCCCTGAACGCGGAGCACCCGCTCAAGAGCCTGGACGCCGCCATCGAGGACCTGATCGACAACGTCGTGGCCATTGCCGACATCGCGCGCGGCGAGCGCCTGAAGGTCGACACCGTGCGCCGCACCGAGCCCAAGGTCGGCCGCAACGACCCCTGCCCCTGCGGCAGCGGCCGCAAGTTCAAGCAGTGCCACGGCCGCTGAGCCCGGCGGACGCCGGCTGAGGGCCGATGCGCCATGCGCCTGCAGATCCTCTCCGACCTGCACCTGGAGACCGAGACCTTCACGCCCGAGCCTGCGCCGGGCGCGGAGGCCCTGCTGCTGGCCGGCGACATCGACGCGCGCTGGGACGGCTACCGCCACTTCGCCGGCTGGCCGGTGCCGGTCTATGCCATCGCCGGCAACCACGAGTTCGACCACCGCGAGTGGAACGAGGCCTGGCCCGCCCTGCGCGCGCACCTGCAGGGCCTGGGCATCCGGCTGCTGGAGAAGGAGGCCGTGCTGCTGCAGGGCGCCGACGGCCGCCGCCACCGCCTGCTGGGCTGCACGCGCTGGAGCGACTTCGATCTCTTCGGCCCCTCGCGCCGCGACAAGGCCCTGCGCGCTGCGCGCTACTTCGTCGACGTGATGCGCAGCACCCGCAACGGCCTGCCCTTCGATGCGGCGGCCGTGCGCGAGGAGGCCCTCGACAGCCGCGCCTGGCTGGCCGCCGCCCTGCGCCAGGACCCGCCCGCCGATCCGGCCGACCCCGGCCACTGGCACAGCACGGTGGTGATGACGCACTTCGCCCCCAGCCTCAAGAGCGCCGACCCGCGCTACGGCGCCCAGCCCGCCACCGCCAGCTTCTGCAACGCGGACGACGCCCTGCTGCCGGCCGCGGCGCTCTGGATCCACGGCCACCTGCACTGCCGCCACGACTACACGGTGGACCATGGCCCCGCCGGCCGCACCCGCGTGGTGTGCATGGCGCGCGGTCACAGCCACCGCGGCGAGGCCGAGGGCCACGATCCCCAGGCCTGCGTGGGGCTCTGAGCCGGGGCGGTCCTGCATCCGCCATCGAGTCCCTCGCGTAGCCCCTTCCCGGACGGGTCCGCTGCCGCGGCCGTCCGGCCCTCGACCCCTCCCCCGGACGCCCCCATGACGGCCACCGCCCCACCGGACGATTTCGATCACGCCGCCGCCCTGGAAGCCTGCGCCCGCGGCGAGCGCTTCGCGCTGCGGCAGATCTACGAGCGCGAATCGCGCTGGCTGCTCGGCGTGGCCCTGCGCATCGTGCGCGACCGCGACACCGCGCACGACGTGCTGCAGGACGCCTTCCTGCAGATCTGGCAGCGGGCCGGCAGCTACCAGCGCGCGCTGGGCTCGGCGCGCGGCTGGATCTACACCGTCGTGCGCCACCGCGCCCTGGACGTGCAGCGCAAGGCCGGCCGCGAGATCAGCGTCGGCGACGAGGTCGAGGGCCTTGCCGACGCGCTGCCCGTCCTGCACGACGAGCCGCCCGAACGCCTGCCCGGCGAGCTGCGCGCGCTCGAGCGCTGCCTGGCCGGGCTGGAGGAAAGGCGCCGTGAATGCATCGTCCGGGCCTTCGTCGAAGGCCATACCCATGAACAGATCGCCCAGCAGCTGGCCACGCCGGTGGGGACGGTCAAAAGCTGGATCCGCCGCGGTCTGGTCTCGCTGAAGGAGTGCCTGTCGTGAACCTCACCGATCGAGACGAGCGCACGGCCTCGGCTGGCGAGTACGTGCTGGGCACCCTGTCGGCCGAGGAACGCCTGGCCTTCGAGACCGCGCTGGCCACCGACACCGGCCTGCAGGCCGAGCTGGCCTACTGGCAGGACCGCCTGCTGCCCCTGGTCCACCAGGTCGGCACGGCGAGCCCAGAGCCCGGCCTGTGGGCCCGCATCGAGGCCCGCCTGCCGACGCGGGTCGTCGAGGCTGCCAACGACCCGCTGTGGCGCCGCCTGCGCCTGTGGCAGGGCGTGAGCGCCCTGGCCACCGCGGCCGCGCTGGTGATGGGCGTGATGCTGAACGAGCAGGTCGAGCTGGCCGAACGCAGCACCGTCGCCCCGCGCTACCTGGCCGTGCTGGAGGCGCCGGACGACCGGCGCAACGGCTGGGTGGTCGAGGCCACCGCGGGCGGCCGCCTGCGCCTGGTGCCCATCGTGCCGGCCGAGTCGGTGCCGGCCGGCAAGGCCCTGCAGTTCTGGACCAAGGCCGAGGGGGCGGCCGGGCCCACCTCGCTCGGCCTGGTGCGGCCCGGCCAGGTGGTCGAGCTGCCGGTCGAGCGCATGCCCACCCTGGGCGCCCGCCAGCTCTTCGAGCTGACGCTGGAGCCCGAGGCCGGCTCACCCATCGGCCGGCCGACCGGCCCCATCCTCTACGTCGGCCGCACGGTACGGCTTTGAAGCGACCGGCTTCAGGCTGCCCGCAGGTCCAGGGCCAGGCCGCCGAACAGGCTGGCCCCGACCCAGTGGTTGGCGCGGAAGGCGGCAAAGCAGCCTTCGCGCGTGCGCTCGCGGATCAGCCGGTGATGCCAGAGCACCTGAAGCCCCGCGCCCAGCCAGCCCGCCGCATAGGCCGGGCCCAGGCCGAGTTGCCAGCCGACCGCCCCCCACAGCGCCAGGAAGACGCCGTAGAAGCCCATCACCGCCGCCACATCCGCGCGGCCCAGGGTGAGGGCGGAGGTGCGGATGCCGAGCTTCAGGTCGTCGTCGCGGTCGACCATGGCGTACTCGGTGTCGTAGGCCAGCACCCAGGCCAGGTTGCCGGCCCACAGGGCCCAGCCCCAGGCCGGCATCAGGGCCCACCACGGGCCGGCGTCCGGCTGGCCGCCCCGTACGGCCGCGAAGGCCATCGGCATCCCCAGGCTGAAGGCCACCCCCAGCACCGCCTGCGGCATGGCGACGAAGCGCTTGGCGAAGGGGTAGGCCACTGTCACCGCCAGCGCGACGAAGGACCAGGCCACCGCCGCCGGCGTGGTCGTCAGCACCAGCGCGAAGGCCAGCAGCGCCAGGCCGGCGCCGACGGCCAGCGCCTCCTTCACCGACACCCTGCCGCTGGTCACCGGCCGCCTGGCCGTGCGCTTGACGTGGCGGTCGAAGTCGCGGTCGGCCACGTCGTTGACGCAGCAGCCGGCGCTGCGCATCAGCACCGTGCCGGCGACGAAGACCGTGAGCAGATGCCCGCCCGGCCAGCCGCCCGCGGCCAGCCACAGCGCAGCCAGCGTCGGCCACAGCAGCAGCAGCCAGCCGGCCGGGCGATCCCAGCGGATCAGGTCCAGCCACAGCGGCAGCCGGGCCGACAGTGATGTCCGCATCCGCTCAGCCCAGCCGCTGCGGCGGATAGCCGGCGGCCTCCAGTGCGGCAAGCACGGCGGCCGGCTCGGCGGAGCTGCTTACGTCCACCCGTTTGCTCGCGGGGTCGGCCCGGACCTGGGCCTGCGGGTCGAGGCTCAGCAGGGCGGCGGTCACGGCGCGGACGCAGTGGCCGCAGCTCAGGTCAGGAATGAGGACGCTCAGTGTGCGCATCGTTTCGATCTCGGAGATGCAGGGGCGCGCATCATCTCGCACCCTGATCTTGGGTGACGCGTTACGGCCCGCTACACCGGATGCTTGGCTTGAGCGGATGGAAACAGGGGGCTTTCGGGCCTTGTCTGCGCGTTCCAGCCACCAGGATTTGGCACGACATGTGCTGCGAGTGCCACGCCAAGGGCCACTTCCCCCCGATTTTTTCGTAAGCACGGCTTCAGTCAGCCTGTTCGCGCAAGTCGCCACAGAGGTTCAGGGCAAAATCGATTCCGCGGTTTGTGTGAGCGGTTGTGGCACCGCGCCTCGAAGCTCAAGGCCACGACATCCAAGCCATCCAAGTGCCGATGTTTGCTGCGTTGGGTAGGCAAGAAGTACCTTATCGAACTATCCATGATCAAGCGCGTGATGGCCGGTCTTGCCAGACTTCGCGAGTTGTTGAGCGGAACCAGCAGTCCTGCTCCTGCGGGAGAACCTAACCTCTGGCGGCGCTGGTCGCGCGAGGGGGAGTTGTCTGCCCCCCCCGCGTTGATGCCCGCGGCCGACTACTTGCGGGTCGTTGCAGCCATCGGCATCGTGGTCTACCACGCGGTTGGCCAACCGGCTGAGTACATCGGCTCGACCTGCCTGGGCGTGTTCCTGTTGCTGTCCTTCCAGCAACTCGCCCAACCGATTTCCCTCAAGGTTTTCCTGTTGCGCCGCAGCCTGCGGCTGGTGCTTCCCTGGGTAGGCTGGTGGTCTATTTACGCTGCCATTCGCGTGTGGATGGACAAGGGCTTCGAGCGCCTGCTCTCGCGGGATTCGATCTGGGCGGTCCTGGATTGGCCCGCGCCGCATCTGTGGTACCTGCCCTTCATCGTCGTCACCACCGCGGCCATGTTGTCCATCCGGCCTTTTGTCCGCAGGGTGCCTCTGGGTTGGCGCTGGGCCATTGGCGGCCTGGTCGGCCTGCTGCTGATGACGATGGTGCCGCTGGCGGCCACCATCGTGCCCAGCAAGCCGATCCTGGTCTACGCCGTGCCCTCGGCAGGATTCGGTCTCGCCTACTCGTACGCCCTGCGCTACAAGGGGGAAGGCCGGCGGCGACGCTTCATCGCGGTGTCGGTGGCCATGGCCATTTCTGCCCTGATCGCCTGGGGGGCGGGGCTCGCGGATCACGTTGCAGTGGCCTACCTGCTGGGCGCCGTGATCATCCTGTTCTGTACCGTGCCGGTCCAGCGTTCCGCCTGGGTGATGCGCCTGTCGGTGCTGACGCTCGGCGTCTACCTCGCACACCCCCTGTGTTTCCGCCTGGCCGACAAGGTCTCGGTCTATCTCGGGCTCACGCCGGATCTCACGCTGCTCGTGCGGGTCCTCGGGGGGCTGTTTGGTGCGGCCGTGTTGACCTACGTGATGCGCCGTACGCCCTACCTGCGGGCCATCGTCTGAGACTGGGGCGGCGTTCTGCCGCCTCACTCGAGGATCAGACGCCGTATCCAGCGCGAGCCCTCGGGGATGGTGTGGCGCTCCGAGGGCGTGTAGGGCGGTTTGTCCATCTGCACCGGTGGGGCCCCAATCTGGTTCAGGTCCACCGCCTTCGGCTCGCCCACCAGGGCCGTCCCGGTGTCCTTGAACTCGAAGTACAGCCCGTTCCACAGCTTGGCGCCGAAGTCGGCCGGGGTCTTGTAGAAGAACAGCAGGCTGTGCTCCAGCCAAGCCAGCTCGCCCGGACGAACCTGGCCCGGCTGGCGGTAGGGGTAGGGCACGTGGCAGCTGATCTCTCGCTCGCCGGGCAGGCACTTGAACTCGCGCATCGAGAGGAAGTGGTCGCTCAGCGCCTCGTGCCTCATCTCGACCTTGAAGTTCACCGCGCCGCCGGCGGCCGGGGTGAACTGCACCGTGCCCAGCTCCACCCGGGCGCCGTCGGCCGTGAGTGCGGACAGGGTCTTGCTGCCGCTCAGCTCCATCGCCTGGGCGGCGGGGGCCAGGCCCAGGGTGCAGGCCAGCAGGACGACGAAGGGTGTTGTGCGGCGAGGGGACCAGGCGGGCATGCGGAACTCCAGGGGCAAGGGGACCAGGGGCGTGTACAGGGCCCCGATCCGTCGCCTGTGCCCGCCCCGCCTTACAGCTGCAAGGGGATGGGCGCCGCGGCCCGGGGGCTCAGGTGTTGCACAGCGCGATCAGGGGCGAGGGGCCTTCTTCCTCGACCGGGAAGAAGCCCCGCATGCCGTGGACATAGTAGGAGGCGTGGGTCGAGAAGGCCATGCTCCATTCCGTGAACACGCGCTCCGTGATCGGCCGGCGCATCAGCAGCTCCAGCGAGTGGTGCCGCGGATCGCGTTGCAGGGCCTGCCAGAGGGTCTCCACCCGGTCGGGCGGGCCCTCGATGCACTGGGTGAACTGCCCGTTCAGGTACAGCAGGTGGCCGGTGATCTGCATCCGTTCGTTGCGGCCCTGGGAGTGGGTCAGCAGGTGGAAGAGGTGCAGCGAGCCGAAGTCTTCGGTGGCCCGTGACTCGTAGACGAGGCGTTCAAGCATGGCGCCCATGATGCACACGGGCCTTGCGACAGCATGACCGTCGGCCTGCTGCAAGCCCGGTGGGCCGGGGTCGGCGGCGGTCAGCCGGCCGGCGCCAGCGGCAGGGGGGCTCCGTCCACGAAGGCGCGCAGTTCGCCAGGCCGGAAGGCGGTCCAGGTCTCGTCGCAGGTCAGGGGCTGGGTGGCGATCAGGGCGACGCGGTCCTCGGCCGTGGTCAGCTGCGCGAAGTCCACCGTCAGGTCGGCGTCCTGCAGCCGCGCCGCGCCGAAGGGCGGCTGGCGCACCACCCAGTGCAGGTGCGTGCTGGCATGCGCCCACAGCGCGTCGCCCTGGCTGAGCAGGAAGTTGAAGCTCCCGTGGCGGGCGATCTGCGGGGCCAGCTCGCGCAGGGTCTCGGTCAGCGCCGGCACGGTGGGCAGGCTGGCGTGGGACTTGGCCAGCTCCTGCATCAGCCAGCAGAAGGCGCGCTCGCTGTCGGTCTCGCCGACCGGCCGGAAGGCGGCATGCAGCTTGGGCTGGAAGTCGACCAGGTGGCCGTTGTGCGCGAAGGCCCAGTGGCGGCCCCAGAGCTCGCGCACGAAGGGGTGGGTGTTCTCCACGGCCACCTGGCCCTGGGTGGCCTTGCGGATGTGGGCCAGCACGGCACGGCTCTTGATCGGGTACTGCCGCACCAGGGCGGCCACCGGCGAGTCGGCGGCGCTGTGGGGGTCGACGAAGCAGCGCAGGCCGCGGCCCTCGAAGAAGGCGATGCCGAAGCCGTCCTTGTGCTCCTCGGCGCGGGTCGCGAAGCCGGTGAAGCTGAACTGGATGTCGGTCGGCCGGCGGCCGCTCATGCCGAGCAACTGGCACATGGCAGCACGCGCCGGGTTCAGGCCGCGGGCCGGCCGAGTTCCTCGGCCCGCGCAGCGGCGGCCTGCACGGCGCGCACCAGGGTCGCGGGCAGGCCCTCGGCGCGCATCACCTCCAGCGCGGCGAAGGTGGTGCCGCCCTTGGAGGTGACGCGCTCGCGCAGCACCGCGGGCGACTCGTCCGACTGCGCCGCCAGGGCGGTGGCGCCGGCCAGGGTCTGCAGGGCCAGGGTGCGGGCCTGGGCGGCGTCCAGGCCCACGGCTTCGCCGCCGGCGATCAGCGCCTCCAGGATCAGGAAGACATAGGCCGGCCCCGAGCCGCTCAGCGCGGTCACCGCGTCGAGCTGCGCCTCCTGCGCCACCCACAGCGTCTGGCCGGTCGGCGCCAGCAGCGCCTCGATGGCGGCGCGCTCGGCCGCGCTGACCGCCGGCCGCGCATAGAGCCCGGCCATGCCCTGGCCGATCAGGGCCGGGGTGTTGGGCATGGCGCGCACCACGCGCTCGCTGCCGGTGGCGGCGACCAGGGTCTCGCTGCGGATGCCGGCCATCACGCTGAGCTGCAGGGCGCCGGCCACCTGCGCGCGGCAGGGCGCGGCGGCCTCGGCAAAGACCTGGGGCTTGACCGCCCAGACCACGGTCTGCGCCGCGGCCAGCACCGGGCCCGGCGCGGCCAGGGGCTGCAGGCCGTGCTCGGCCGCCAGGCGCTCGCGCTGCGGCGCGTGGGGCTCGATGACGATCAGGGCCTCGGCCGGGTGGCCCTGGCGGCGCAGGCCGCCGATCAGCGCGCTGGCCATGTTGCCGCCGCCGATGAAGGCGATGGTCGGGAAGGGGGAGGAGGACATGGCGCGGCTCGGGCACGAAGGGGGCAAGGCCGCGAGTCTAGGCAAGCCGCGCGCCCGGGCCGGCCGGGGCCGGCGCTAGCATGGGCTGCCGCCCGGCCTTCTCCCCACGCCTCGGAGCGCCTCCATGGTCGATTTCGTCCTCGCCCCGCCCACGCCGCCCAGCCTGGCGATCGCCGGCAGCGCGCAGCGCTTCCCGATCCGCCGCGTCTTCTGCGTCGGCCGCAACTACGCCGACCACGCGCGCGAGATGGGCAGCGACCCGGACCGCGAACCGCCCTTCTTCTTCGCCAAGCCGGCCGATGCCGTGGTGCCGGCCGAGGGCGTCCTGCCCTACCCGCCGCAGACGGCGCAGCTGCATCACGAGGTGGAGCTGGTGGTGGCCCTGGGCGCCGGCGGCGCCGACCTGGACGCGGCCGCGGCGCAGGCCTGCGTCTGGGGCCTGGACCTGACCCGCCGCGACCTGCAGGAGCAGGCCAAGCGCAGCGGCCGGCCCTGGGACATGGCCAAGGGCTTCGACGCCTCCGCCCCCTGCACGCCGCTGCGCCCCCGGGCCGGCGGGCCCCTGCCGGCGGCTGGCGCCATCTGGCTGGACGTGAACGGCCAGCGGCGCCAGACCGGCGACCTGGCGCAGATGATCTGGTCGGTGCCCGAGGTGATCGCCCACCTCTCGCGCCTGGTGCGGCTGGCGCCGGGCGACCTGATCTTCACCGGCACCCCGGCCGGCGTCGGCCCGCTGCAACCGGGCGACCAGGTCGAGGCCGGCATCGCGGGCCTGGCCACGCTGCGCCTGCAGATCGGCCCGCCGGCCTGAGCCTGGGGCCGCGCCGTCCGGGGCCGACCGGCGCTCAGCCGCCGGCCAGCAGGCCCAGGTCGCCGCCGGCCGCGGCCCGGTTCACGGTCAGCACCCGCTCGCTGGCGTAGCGCAGCAGGCTGTGGGGGCCGCCGGCCTTGGGGCCGGTGCCGCTCAGGCCCTCGCCGCCGAAGGGCTGAACGCCCACCACGGCGCCCGTCATGGGCCGGTTGACGTAGACATTGCCGACCCGCATGCGCTGCGCGATGTGGGCGGCCCGGCCGTCGAGGCGGCTCTGCACGCCCAGGGTCAGGCCCCAGCCCAGGGCCTGGATCTGGTCGAGCAGGGCGTCCAGGGTGGGTGCCTGCGTGCCGGGGCCCCAGCGGGTCACGGCCAGCAGGGGGCCGAAGATCTCCTCCTGCAGGTCGGCCACGCGCGGTAGCTCCCACAGGCCGGGGGCCACCCACTCGGCCGGGCTGCCCGCGGACCGCGGCAGCCGCAGCCGGCAGCGGCCCAGGGTGTCGAGCCGCGCGGCCTGCGCGGCCAGGCGCGCGGCGGCGCGGGCGTCGATCACCGGGCCGACATCGGTGGCCGGGTCCTCGGGCGGGCCCAGGCGCAGGCTGCGCATGGCGTCTTCCAGCCGGGCGAGCAGGTCCTCGGCGATCTCGGCCTGCAGGCACAGCAGGCGCAGCGCCGAGCAGCGCTGCCCGGCCGATCGGAAGCTGCTGTGCAGCACCGCGTCGATCACCTGCTCGGGCAGGGCGCTGCTGTCGACCACCATGGCGTTGACGCCGCCGGTCTCCGCGATCAGCGGCACGATCGGCCCGGGCCGTGCGGCCAGGCCGCGCTGCAGGGCCTTGGCCGTGGCGGTGGAGCCGGTGAAGGCCACCCCGGCCACCCGTGCATCGGCCGCCAGCGCCGCGCCCAGCGTGGCGCCGGGGCCGGGCAGCAGGGCCACCACCGCGGTCGGCAGGCCCTGGGCGCGCAGCACGCCGTGCAGGGTGTCGACCAGGGCCCGGGCCAGGCGCGGCGTGGCCTCGGCCGGCTTGGCGGCCACGGTGTTGCCGGCCACCAGGGCAGCCAGCAGCTGGCCGGCCAGGATCGCCAGCGGGAAGTTCCAGGGGCTGATGCACAGCCAGACGCCGCGGCCGTGCAGGCTGAGGGTGTTGCGCTCGCCGCTTGGGCCGGGCAGGGCCTGCGGCAGGAAGAGCTGGCGCGCGCTGGCCGCGTCGTGGCGGGCGAAGTCGATGGTCTCGCGCCACTCCGCCAGCGCGTCGGGCCAGGTCTTGCCGGCCTCGGCGACGAGCAGGGCGCACCAGGGGGCGGGGTCGGCCTCCAGCGCATCGGCCAGGGCGTCGAGCACGTCGGCGCGGCGCGCCACCGGCAGGGCATCCCAGGCCGGCTGCGCGGCCTGCAGGGCGGCCAGCGTGGTGTCGGCCGCGGGCCAGGGGGTGTCGGGCGGGGCCGGGGGCAGGGTGGGGCGGCCGTCGGCCTGCCGCGCATGGGCCTGCTGGAAGCGGGCGAGCAGGGGCGCGAGCTCGGCCGCCACGGCCAGGTCCAGCCCGCGGGCGTTGCGGCGCGGCGTGGGGCCGGGGCCCAGCAGCAGCTCGGGCCCGCGGCGCGGCGGGGGTTGGGGCTCGTCCGCGGGCGGGATCTCGTCGGGCAGGCGCAGCAGCGTGTCCACCGCCACCGCCGGGTCGCCCAGCTGGTGGACGAAGGCGGCGTTGGCGCCGTTCTCCAGCAGGCGCCGCACTAAGTACGCCAGCAACTCGCGGTGCCCGCCGACCGGGGCGTAGACCCGCAGCGGCGGCGCATCCGCCTCGGCCTGGCGCAGGCGGTGCAGGGCTTCGCCCATGCCGTGCAGGCGCTGCAGCTCCAGCTCGGCCGGGGCCAGGCCCGCCTCGGCGGCCAAGGCGGCGACAGCGGCCAGGCTGAGCGCGTTGTGGGTGGCGAACTGCGGCTGCAGCCGCGGGGCGTGCCCGAGCAGGGCGCGGGCGGCGGCCAGGTAGGCCAGGTCGGTGTCGGCCTTGCGCGACCAGACCGGGAAGTCGGCCAGGCCCAGGGCCTGGGCGCGGCCGATCTCGGCGTCCCAGTAGGCACCCTTGACCAGGCGCAGCGCCAGCCGCAGCCCGCCCGGCGCGGGCGCCAGCCGGGCCAGGCGCGCCACCTCGTCGACGGTGGCCAGCACCCGGGTCTGGTAGGCCTGCACGGCCAGGCCCAGGCCGTCCCAGCCGGGGTGATGGCGGGCGGCATGGTCCGCCAGGGCTTCGAGCACGGCCAGCTGGCCTTCGAGGCGCTCGCTTTCCTCGGCGTCGATCGTCAGGCCCAGGCCGGCGCGGGCCAGGGTGTCCAGCAGGGGCCGCAGGCGCCCGACCAGCTCGCCCACGACCCGGCTGCCCTGCAGGGCCTCGAAGCGCGGGTGCAGGGCGCTGAGCTTGACCGACAGGCTGTCGCGCCTGGCCGCGCCGCCCGGCCCCCGACCCGGGTCCGCACCCTCGGCCAGGCGCCGGGCCGCGGCCTGGTAGGCCTGGGCGTGGCGGCGGGCGTCGGCCTCGCCGCGCGCGCCTTCGCCGAGCATGTCGAAGCTGAAGCGCAGCGGCGCGGCGCCGGCGGGATGGCGGCGCCGCAGGCGGGCGGCCTCGGCCAGGGCCTCGTCCAGGGTGCGGCCGAGCACGAACTGCCGGCCCAGCAGCTGCACGCCGCGCAGCGCCGCGGCCACCACGCCGGCCCCGCCCAGGCGCTGCCACAGCGGTGCGCCCGCCGGCTCGCCCGCGGGCAGCAGGGCCTGCGCCAGCTGCAGGGCCTGGGCGGCCAGGCGCGCAGCGGCCGGCGCGTCGGGCCCCGGGGCCGTGGCGAAGTCCGCCCCGCCCAGCTGGTCGGCGGTCAGGGCCAGGGCGGTGGCGGCATCGGGCACGCGCAGCAGGGCCTGGCCCTCGGGCCGGCTGAGCGGGAACTCGCGCAGCAGGGTCTCCACGGCCCAGGGGGCGGGCGGGGCGGCGCGCAGGGCGTCGATCCAGCCGCGGGCGCGGGCACGCAGGGCCTCGCGATCGGGCAGGGGGCCGAGCCGGGCGCGCAGCGCCTCGCGCGCGGCCTGGGTGTCGCCTTGCGGGTGGGGCAGGCGGTCCGGAAGCGGGGTGGGCATGGACGGTCCCTCCAGGGCGCGGGCCCGGTCGGCAGGCCGGGCGGCTGAGCACATGGGATGCGGTGCTGCGCCCCGGCGTTCCAGCAATCGCCATGCGCGGCGACCTGCCGGGGCCCAGGCACCCCGGGGTGAGGGACCCGACGCGGGCCCGTGGAGCGGCGGCGGCCGGCGGGGTGCCGGCCGTCTCAGCCGGCCGCGGCGTCCGTGCCCGCCCTGGGCGCGCGGGCGCCGAACAGGGCGGTGCCAATGCGCACCATCGTCGCGCCTTCCAGCACGGCGGCCTCCAGGTCGGCGCTCATGCCCATGGAGAGGGTGTCCAGCGCCAGGCCCTCGGCGCGCAGCTGCTCGAAGAGCACGCGCAGCCGGGCATGCGGGGCGCGCTGCGCGGCCAGGTCCTCGGCCGGCTCGGGGATGCTCATCAGGCCGCGCAGCCGCAGCCGCGGCAGGGCGGCCACGGCATGGGCCAGGGCCGGCAGCTCGGCGGGCGGGACGCCGCTCTTGCTGGCTTCGCCGCTGACATTGACCTGCAGGCACACGTCCAGCGGCGGCAGGCCGGCCGGGCGCTGGGCGGACAGGCGCTCGGCGATCTTCAGCCGGTCGAGGCTGTGCACCCAGTCGAAGGCCTCGGCCACCACGCGGGTCTTGTTGCTCTGCAGCGGGCCGATCAGATGCCACTGCAGGCGCGCGCGATGGGCGATCAGGGCGTCGATCTTGTCGAGCGCTTCCTGCACATAGTTCTCGCCGAAGGCCTGCTGGCCGGCGGCGAGCGCGGCGGCCACGGCCTCGGCCGGCTGGGTCTTGCTGACGGCCAGCAGCGTGACGCTGTCCTCGGGGCGGCCGGCACGGCGGCAGGCGGCGGCGATGCGGGCCTTCAGTTCTTGTCGCTTGCGGTCGATCACGGTACGGTGCCTGGGAAGAAGGGGTCGACAGGGGTCGGCGCCAAGCAGCCGGGCCCATGGACCATGGACATCACCCAACTGCTGGCCTTCGCGGTCAGGAACAAGGCGTCGGACCTGCACCTGTCGGCGGGGCTGCCGCCGATGATCCGCGTGCACGGGGACGTGCGCCGGATCAGCATGGACGCGCTCGATGCGAAGGCCGTCCACGCGATGGTCTACGACATCATGAACGATGCCCAGCGCAAGGTCTTCGAGGAGCGGCTGGAGATCGACTTCTCCTTCGAGCTGCAGGGCCTGGCGCGCTTCCGCGTGAACGCCTACAACCAGCAGCGCGGCCCGGGCGCGGTGCTGCGCACCATCCCCAGCACCCTGCTGACGCTGGAGCAGCTGAACGCGCCGAAGATCTTCGGCGAGCTGGCCCTCAAGCCGCGCGGCCTGGTGCTGGTGACCGGCCCGACCGGCTCGGGCAAGAGCACGACGCTGGCGGCCATGGTCAACCACCTCAACGAGCACGAGCATGGCCACATCCTGACGGTGGAGGACCCGATCGAGTTCGTGCACGAGAGCAAGCAGTGCCTGGTCAACCAGCGCGAGGTCGGCGCGCACACGCAGAGCTTCGCGAATGCGCTGCGCTCGGCGCTGCGCGAGGACCCGGACGCCATCCTGGTCGGCGAGATGCGCGACCTGGAGACCATCCGCCTGGCGCTGACCGCGGCCGAGACCGGCCACCTCGTCTTCGGCACCCTGCACACCAGCAGCGCGGCCAAGACGGTGGACCGCATCGTCGATGTCTTTCCCGCCGCGGAGAAGGACATGGTGCGCACCATGCTGTCGGAATCGCTGGTGGCGGTGATCTCGCAGACGCTGTGCAAGACGCTCGACGGCCAGGGCCGCGTCGCGGCGCACGAGATCATGCTCGGTACGCCGGCCATCCGGAACCTGATCCGCGAGAACAAGATCGCGCAGATGTACAGCGCCATGCAGACCGGCGCCGGCCAGGGCATGGTCACCCTGGACCAGGCCCTGGCCGACCTGGTGCGGCGCAAGCAGATCAGCCTGCCCGAGGCGCGCGGCAAGGCCCGCTCGCCCGAGAGCTTTCCGCTGTGAGGCGGGGCGCCGCCCGCCCCCAGGAGCCGCCGCATGGAACGTGACGCTGCCGCCCGGTTCATCGCCGACCTGCTGCGGATGCTGGTCGCCCGCAAGGGCTCGGACCTCTTCCTGACCGCCGACTTCCCGCCGGCGATGAAGATCGACGGCGTGATGACCAAGGTCTCGGCCCAGCCGCTGAGCGGCCAGCACACCCTGGCCCTGGCCCGCGCGGTGATGAACGACCGCCAGGCCGCGGAGTTCGAGAAGACCAAGGAGTGCAACTTCGCGATCGCGCCCCGGGACATCGGCCGCTTCCGCGCCAACGCCTTCCTGCAGCAGGGCCAGGTGGGGCTGGTGCTGCGGACCATTCCCGGCACCCTGCCGACGCTCGAGGGCCTGGGCCTGCCGACGGTGCTCAAGGACATCACGCTGAGCAAGCGCGGCCTGGTGATCGTGGTGGGCGCGACGGGCTCGGGCAAGAGCACGACGCTGGCCGCCATGGTCGACCACCGCAACACGCACAGCCACGGCCACATCGTGACGGTGGAGGACCCGATCGAGTTCGTGCATCCGCACAAGAACTGCATCGTCACGCAGCGCGAGGTGGGCCTGGACACCGACAGCTGGGAGGCCGCGCTGAAGAACACCCTGCGCCAGGCGCCCGACGTGATCCTGATGGGCGAGATCCGCGACCGCGAGACCATGGACCACGCCATCGCCTTCGCCGAGACCGGCCACCTCTGCATGGCCACCCTGCACGCCAACAGCGCCAACCAGGCCCTGGACCGGGTGCTGAACTTCTTCCCGCAGGAGCGCCATGCGCAGCTGCTGATGGACCTGTCGCTGAACCTGCGCGCCATGGTCTCGCAGCGCCTGCTGCCGCGGGCCGGCGGCGGCCGGGCCGCGGCGGTCGAGATCCTGCTGAACACGCCGCTGGCGGCCGACCTGATCTTCAAGGGCGAGGTGGCCGCGCTCAAGGAGCTGATGAAGCGCTCGCGCGAGGCCGGCATGCAGACCTTCGACCAGGCCCTCTTCGACCTGCACGAGGCGCAGCAGATCAGCTACGAGGACGCGCTGCGCCATGCCGACTCGCTCAATGACCTGCGGCTGCAGATCAAGCTGCACAGCGCGCAGGCGCGCAATCCCGACCTCGCCGCAGGCACCGAGCATCTGACGATCATGTAAGGTCCGAGGCCCCGCCTCCCGCCTGACGATCGACCATGAGCTTCCCGCCTGCCGCTGCCAAGACCTACGACGCCACCCCCGCCCGCCGGGTCGCCTTCCTCGGCCTGGGCGTCATGGGCCATCCGATGGCGGGCCACCTCGCCCGGGCCGGCCATGCGGTCACGGTCTACAACCGCACCGCGGCCAAGGCGGCGGAATGGGTGACGGCCTACGGCGGCGCGAGTGCCGCCACGCCGCGCGAGGCGGCGGCCGGCGCCGACATCGTCTTCGCCTGCGTGGGCAACGATGCCGACCTGCGCGAGGTCACGCTGGGCGAGCACGGCGCCTTCCACGGCATGGCGCCGGGCGCGGTCTTCGTCGACCACACCACCGCCTCGGCCGACATCGCCCGCGAGCTGGACGCCGCGGCCACGGCCCGCGGCCTGGGCTTCGTCGACGCGCCCGTCTCGGGCGGCAACCTGGGCGCGATCAACGGCGCGCTGACGGTGATGTGCGGCGGCGCGCCCGAAGCCTTCGCCCGCATCCAGCCGGTGGCCCTGGCCTTCGCGAAGGCCGTGACCCTGCTGGGCCCGGCCGGCTCGGGCCAGCTTGCCAAGATGGTCAACCAGATCGCGATCGCCGGCCTGGTGCAGGGCCTGGCCGAGGCGATCGCCTTCGGCGAGAAGACCGGCCTCGACATGAAGGCGGTGCTGGGCGTGATCGGCAAGGGCGCGGCGCAGAGCTGGCAGATGGACAACCGCGGCCCGACCATGGTCGAGGGCCGCTTCGACTTCGGCTTCGCCGTCGACTGGATGCGCAAGGACCTGGGCCTGGTGCTGGACGAGGCCCGCCGCCAGGGCGTGCGCCTGCCGGTGACGGCCCTGGTCGACCAGTTCTACGGCGATGTGCAGGCCCAGGGCGGCGGCCGCCGGGACACCTCCAGCCTGATCCAGCGCCTGCGCTGAAAGGCCAAGGGCCCGCCGGAGCGGGCCCTTGCGCGCGGGGCGGCCGTGCCGCCGCCGGCCGGGCTCAGGGCTTGGTCGGCGTGGCGGCCGAGCTCGGCGCCGGGGCGCTGATGCGGGCCAGCTCCTCCTCGCTGATCAGGTCGAAGACGGTCACGACCTTCAGCACGCCGGTGGTGCCGCGGGCCAGGTCGGTGGCGCGCTTGGCCTCACGCTCGGTCACGCGGCCCATCAGGTAGACGACGCTGCGCTCGGTCACCACCTTGACCGCGTTCGACAGCAGGTCCTGCGATTCCACGAAGCGGCCCTTGACCTTGGTCGTGATCAGCCCGTCGTTGGAGCGCGCGCCGATCGAGCTGACCGGGCCGATGCCCAGGTCGTTGACCACGCCCTTGACGTTGTCGAGCTGGCCGACCGCGCGCTCGACCGCGGCCTTGTCCTCGGCCGTGGGCACTTCGCCGGTGATCAGCACCGTGCGGTTGAAGCTGGTCAGGTTGACGTGGCCGCGGTCGCCGAGGATCTCGCGCAGGCGCTGGCCGCCCTTGAGCTCGATGCCCTGGTCCTCCAGCTGGGCGCCGGAGGTGCGGCGGTCGGTGGCGACCAGGGCGGTCCCGACGGCGCCGCCAACCATCAGCGGCACGCAGGCCGACAGGCCGGTGACCAGGGTGGCCGCGCCCAGGGCGGTGAGGAGAAGCGATCGGAGACGGGGGTTCATGCGGGATCCTGTTCGCCTAGCAATTGATGGTCGACCGCGTCGCAAAGGCAGTGCAGGGCCAGCAGGTGGACCTCCTGGATGCGGGCGGTGCGTTCGTGGGGTACGCAGATGTGGACGTCGGTGTCGGCCAGCGCGCCGGCCAGCGCGCCGCCGCCGCGGCCGGTCAGTGCGACCACGGTCAGCTCGCGCTCGTGGGCCGCGCGCACCGCAGCCAGCACATTGGCCGAGTTGCCGCTGGTGCTGAGGGCGATCAGCACGTCGCCGGGCTGGCCCAGCGCCTGCACCTGCTTGGCGTAGACCTGCTCGTAGGCGTAGTCGTTGGCGATGGCGGTGAGGATGGAGCTGTCGGTGGTCAGCGCCAGGGCGGCCAGGCCCGGGCGCTCGCGCTCGAAGCGGCCGACGAACTCGGCCGCGAAGTGCTGCGCGTCGGCGGCCGAGCCGCCATTGCCGCAGATCAGGACCTTGCCGCCTGCGGTGAGGCTACCCAGCAGGGCCTGGGCGGCGTCGGCGATCGGGCGCGACAGGGCCTCGGCCGCCTGGTACTTCAGGTCGGCGCTGTCGAAGAACTGGCGCTGGATACGTTGTTCAAGCATGGGCGGGATCATACGAGCCGGCCCGTGACGCGCCGGTTCCCTGCCCGGGCGTGTCGGCCGCCCGGCTGCATGCCGTGGGCGTGCGCTCACTTTTGCTCGGCTTCGCGCCGATCCAGGCGGGACGCCGGCGCCTCAGGAGGCATCGAAGGCGGCCGGCAGCCACTGCAGGGCCTCGCCATCGATCGCGACCACGTCGAAGCGGCAGGGCGGCAGGGCGCCGGGCTGGCGCTGCAGCCAGTGGCGGGCCGCGAAGATCAGCCGCGCCTGCTTGCCCGGGCCGACGCTGGCCGCGGCGCCGCCGTGGCGGGCGTCGGCCCGCTGGCGGACCTCGACGAAGACGACCGTGCCGTCCCGCGCGCGCAGGATCAGGTCGATCTCGCCGCCGCGCGCTCGCGGGCCGGCGGCGACTCGATAATTCCGCGCCAGCAGCCGCAGGCCGGCGGCCTGCAGATGGGCCAGGGCGCGGTCCTCCGCGGCCGCGCCGAGCTGCTGGCGCGTGGGGCCCCCGGTGGGTGTGCTCATCGCCTTCTCCCCTCCCTCCGGCCGGTGCCGCCTGCGTGAACCCTCTCCTGATCCAGCAGGCCGCCGCCGAGGCGGCCGGTGCCCAGCAGTATCCGCCGGCCACCCTGTACGTGGTGGCCACGCCCATCGGCAACCTGGCCGATCTCAGCCTGCGGGCCATCCACCTGCTCGGCCGCGTCGATGCCGTGGCCTGCGAGGACACCCGCGTCACCGCCGGCCTGCTGCATCACCTGGGCCTGGAGCGGCCGCTGATCGCCGTGCACGAGCACAACGAGGTCCAGGCCGCGGCGCAGATCGTGCAGCGCCTGCAGGCCGGCGAGCGCATCGCCTACGCCAGCGACGCCGGCACGCCGGCCGTCAGCGACCCGGGCGCCCGCCTGGTCGCGGCCGTGCAGGCCGCCGGACTGCGCGTCATGCCCCTGCCCGGGCCGAGTGCCGTGCTGACGGCCCTCAGCGCCGCGGGCGACACCCAGGCGCGCGGCTTCCGCTTCCTTGGTTTCCTCTCGCCCAAGGCCCAGGCCCGTGACCGCGAGATCCAGGCCCTGGCCGCCGTGGCCGACGAGGCGCAGGTGTTCTTTGAGGCGCCGCACCGCATCGAGGCCCTGGTGGCCGCCCTGGCGGCGGCCCTGCCGGCCCGCCGCCTGACCCTGGCCCGCGAGCTGAGCAAGCAGTTCGAGACCCTGGTGACCGGGCCGCTGGCCGAGCTGCCGGCCTGGCTGGCGGCCGATGCGAACCGCCTGCGGGGCGAGTTCGTGCTGGTGCTGCATGCCGAGCCCGCGGCCGAGGCCGCTGCCGATGCGCTGCCCGCCGAGGCCCTGCGCCTGCTGGACCTGCTCCTGCGCGAGCTGCCGCTCAAGCAGGCCGCCGCGCTCAGCGCCGAGGCCCATGGCCTGCCGCGCAAGGCCCTGTACGCGGCCGCCCTGGCCCGCCGCGGCCCCGGCTGAAGCGGGCGGGCCTGGGCCAAATCCCCCAGGCGACGGCGGGGGATTTGCCCCGGTGGGGCTGGGCACGCGGGGCGTGCCGTCGCCAAGTGCTTGATTCATCAGGCCTGTCTCCCGGGCCTGCGGTCTGCATGGTGGGGGTACCACCTGCCCGAGGGCCACCCCCATGTCCACCATCCGTCGCTTCTCCCTGCT
>CAYSQO010000021.1:0-28262 GCA_964433315.1 uncultured Rubrivivax sp. | reverse complement strand
CGCCATCGAGCTGGCCTTGAGCGACAGGCTCCACAGCACCAGCGGCGGATCGAGCGAGACGGAGTTGAAGGAGTTCGCGGTCAGGCCAATCGGCGAGCCGTCGGCACTGCGGGCCGTCACGATGGTCACCCCGGTGGCGAAGCGACCCAGCGCCTGCCGGAACTCGCGCGTGTCGAAGCTGGGCGCCTGCGCGCGGCGTGGAGAAGTCATCCCGCGATTGTCGGCGGCCCCGCCCGCCCCCGCGCTTTATGCGTTTTTGGATGGAGCTAAGGCGCAGATATTGGTTCGGATTCGAACGGGGGACCTCAAGAATGCCCGGCCGGGAAGCGCACGCTTCCGAGCCCTGCACCGCCGATGAACTTCCAACAACTGCGGGCCGTCCGCGAGACCGCCCGCTCCGGCTACAACCTCACCGAGGTGGCCCAGCTGCTGCACCTGTCGCAGCCCGGCATCAGCCGCCAGATCCGCGACCTGGAGGACGAGCTGGGCTTCGAGATCTTCGTCCGCGCCGGCAAGCGGCTGACCAAGCTCACCCCGCCGGGCGAGGCCCTGCTGCCGGTCGTCGAACGGCTGCTGCTGGAGGCCGAGAACCTCAAGCGCGTGGCCGAGGATTTCACTGCCGTGACCTCCGGCCGCCTGTCGATTGCCGCGACCCACTCGCAGGCCCGCTACGCGCTGCCCACGGTCGTGCGGGACTTCCGCAACCTCTACCCGCAAGTCACGCTGAACCTGCACCAGGGCTCGCCGAAGCAGGTCGCCGAGATGCTGCTGTCCGGCGAGGCCGATGTCGGCGTGGCCACCGAGGCCCTGGCGCAGTACGAGCAGCTCGTCGCCCTGCCCTGCTACCGCTGGACCCACAGCCTGATCGTGCCGCCCGGACACCCGCTGCTCCAGGGCGAGGGGCCGGTCACGCTGGAGCAGCTGGCCTCCTTCCCGATCATCACCTACGAGCCGGGCTACACCGGCCGGGCGCACATCGACGACGCCTTCCGCAAGGCCGGCATGCAGCCCGACATCGTGCTGACCGCGATGGATGCCGACGTGATCAAGACCTACGTCGAGCTGGGCCTGGGGGTGGGCATCGTCGCCTCGATCGCCTTCGACGAAGACCGCGACCGCACGCTGCGGGCGGTCGACGCGCGCCATCTCTTCGAGGTCAACCTGACCCGGCTGGCCGTGCGCCGCGGCAGCTGGCTGCGCGGCTTCGTCTACGACTTCATCGAATCCTTCGCGCCCACGCTGACCCGCAGCCTGGTCGAGCGCGCACTGGCCGGCGAGCCCGTCGAGATCTGAGGCCCGGGGGCCCCGCCCCGCGGAAAGGCGCCGGCCGTGCAGGACCGCACGGGCCGGGCAGGCGGCCGCGGCGCGGCGCCTGGCGCATCCACGCCGGCTCCCCGCAGACTGCACGGCTGCGCCCCGGAGCACACCGTGTGCGACCGGGGCCCACCGGCTGCCAGGCGGCAGCCCGCTCCCCGCGAGGCCCCGATGCAAGCCAGCTTTGAATCCATCCACAACATCCACGAGGCCGCCGTCGTCGCCGCCGTCCAGGCCCTGCAGGACGAGTACCCGGCCGTCGCCACCGAGCTGCTGCCCGACGTGGCCTGCGTGGCGCTGAACCGGCTGCCGCCGCGCTACATCCGCCACGGCGTGGACCTGGCCTTCTACCAGTCCGAGCGCGAACGCGAGGACCTGGCCGCGCTGCAGCAGCAGACCGTGCGTCAGGCCTTCGAGTTCGTGCAGGCGCGCCGCGCGATGCGGGCACGCTGCTGAACCCGGCCCGCGTGCGGGACCGCACGACCGATACGACTGGAAACACTATTCCCCTCAAACAAGGGGGTTACCCACCGAAGTGAAGACATCGCGACGAACCCCGTCGCTTCGGTGAGGTAGCCATGTTTCCCATCTCCACCCTGAAGGCACCGGCTGCGCCGAGCACCCGGCGCCGCTTCCTTCGCCAGGGCGCCATGGCCTGTGCCGGTGCCGCCGCCCTGGCCGCCGGCTTCCCGCAGACCGCCCTGGCCCAGGCCCTGGCGGCGGCCACGCCGCTGTCGGTCGACGCCGCCGCCCGCTGGCTGCGCTTCACCACCTTCGCCCCCCTGGACAGCGAGATCCTCGACGTCGCCACCCGCGGCTACGGCGCCTGGCTGGAAACGCAGATGCTGCTGCCTCAGAGCCGCTCGGTGGCGGACTGGGTCCGTCTGAAGGGTCCCCCGGGTTTCGAGGATCCGAACCAGTCGCCGTATCACGACACCCGCATCCAGGCCATCGACTGGAAATGCGTCTACGCGGCCGACCCGCTGCGCCAGCGCGTCACCTACGCCCTGTCCAACGTCTTCGTCATCTCGGAAGCCGGAACCGACCGCGCCGTGGTGCCCGAGGCCTACAGCGCCTTCTGGGACCTGCTCAACCGCAATGCCTTCGGCAACTTCCGCACGCTGATCGAGGACGTCACGTACAGCCTGGACATGGGCTTCTACCTGACCTACCTCAACAGCCGCAAGGCCGATGCCGCCACCGGTCGCCAGCCCGACGAGAACTACGCCCGCGAGCTGATGCAGCTCTTCACCATCGGCCTGTGGGAGCTCAATGAGGACGGCAGCCGCAAGCTCGACGGCAAGGGCCAGCCCATCCCCACCTACCAGCAGAGCGACATCGTGCAGCTGGCCCGGGTGTTCACCGGGCTCTATGCAAGCGGAAACCTGCGCAACGGCGGCCGTGCCACCCGCTTCGGCGATGCCAGCCCCGGCGCTTTCACCGCCGAGACCTGGAGCCGGCGCATGGCCATCGATGCCAGCCAGCACTCGCCCGAGGCCGTGCGCGCACTGGGCGGCCGCGTGAACATCGCCGCCGGCACCCCGGGCGCCAACGCCATCCGGGCCACGCTCGACGCGCTCTTCCAGCATCCCAGCTGCCCGCCCTTCGTCGCGCTCAACCTGATCCGGCGCCTCACCTGCTCGAACCCCTCGCCGGGCTACGTCAGCCGCGTCAGCCGTGCCTTCGTCAACAACGGCAGCGGGGTGCGCGGCGACATGAAGGCCGTGCTGCGCGCGATCTTCCTCGACCCCGACCTGCTCACGCCCGGCACGCCCAACTTCGGCATGCTGGTGCCGCGCTACGTCTACACCATGGGCGCCGTGCGCCGCCTCGGCAGCTTCGACAGCCTGGGCACCCAGCGACCGATCAACCCCTGGTTGCACAAAACGCTCGGCTCGCAGCGGCCCTTCACTGCACCGACGGTCTTCAACTTCAACAAGCCCGACTACGCGACGCCCGAGCTGAAGGCTCGCGGCCTGGTCGGCGCCGAGCTGGAGAACTACGACGAGGACGGCGCCACCACCGTCTTCAACGGCCTGGGCCAGCTGACCCGCAACGCGACGCTGACGCCCTACCTGAGCCTGAAGCTGGCCTCCTCGGCCAATGACGCAGATCTCCTCGACGAACTCAGCCGCCGACTCAGCGGCCGCGTCCTACCCGACAGCGAGCGCAGCGCGCTGCTGAGCGCGATCCGCGGCTACCCGCGAACCCAGGCTGGCTGGCAGCGCAATGTGCTGAGCGCCATGCTCTGGACCCTCCTCATCCACCCGCAGAACATGGTGCTGTCATGAGCCGCAAACTGCTGATCGTCTACCTCGGGGGCGGCCTGGACGCGCATGCCCTGATCGCCCCGCGCCGCGGCAGCAACCGCACGGCTTATGCAGCCGCCCGCGGCAGCCTGGCCGCCGCCGACCTGCCGGCCCAGGCCCTGAATGCCGACTGGCAGTGGCACCCCGCCATGAGCCAGCTGGCCGCTCTGTATCGCCAGGGCCGCGTCGCCGCGGTGATGAACACCGGTCCGCTGGCCGCACCGACCACGCGGGCTCAGTACGAGAGCCGCTCGGTCCAGCTGCCGCTGGCCCTCAACAGCCACAGCGACCAGAACCGCACTTGGCAGATCGGTGACGCCACCGACACCGCCGGCAACTCCGGCTGGATCGGCCGCATGATCGCGGCCCTGCCCGGCCACTTGCGCGGCGGAGCGTTCTCGCAGATCACCAGCATGGCCGGCCCGCAGCCGGGCTTCGTGGCCCCGGGCGTCCGTGCGCTGGGCCTAGGGCCCGGCGGAGTGGTGGTCCGCCATGCCAACCATGTGATGCCGGATGTCGTCCGCATGATGGAGGGCGTGATGGCCCAGGGCGGGCGCTTCAGCCATCCGCTGGCGGCAGAGTTCGCGGAGGCCCAGGCCCGATCGGCCGCCAACACCGGTGTCGTGCAGGCCGCGCTGAATGCCGTGAGCGACAGCACCGCCTACACCGGCCTGCCCGAGCTACAGACCGTGGCGCGGCTTTTCAAGTCGGATGCCTCCAACGGCCGGCCGCGCTCGGTGCACTTCTCGGTGCAGGGAGGCTACGACACCCATGCAGACCAGGCTGCGACCCTCAACAAGAACCTGACGGCGCTGGACCAGGGCATCGGCGCCTTCTGGACCTCGGCCCAGGCTCTGGGCATCCAGGACGAGGTCTCGATGCTGGTCTATTCCGAGTTCGGCCGCAGCCTGGTGCCCAACGGCAGCGGCACCGACCACGGCTGGGGCAGCCATGCCCTGCTGATCGGCCCGGTGATCGGCGGCCTGCACGGCAAGCAGCCGGACCTGCGACTCAACGGCCCGGACATGGTGGAGTCGCGCGGCATCCTGCTGCCCAGCACCCCGACCGAGCACCTGCTGGCCGAGGTCGCCCGGTGGATGGGCGTGCCGGCCGCATCGATGAACACGGTGTTCCCCAACCTGGGCAGCTTCCCGAAGTCCACGCTCAAGCTCTTCAGCTGAGCCTGGGCCGCGACGCGGCCCCCTGCGGCCGGCACCGGCGGACGTGCCGGCCGCTCAGGCCGCGGGATGGTCCGCGAAGCGCGTGATACGACGCGGCCGCAGGTGCACCTCGGAGCCCAGGCCCAGGCCCAGGCTGTCGCGCAGGGTCTGGTATTCGCTGCGCGGCAGTTCGACGTCGACATAGCCGGCATCGTCACGGCGGCGGAACTCCAGGCGGGTGTTCGGACCGACGGTCAGCACCTGACCAAGCACCACCGGCAGGCTGCCCTCCTCCGGCTGGGCCAGGATCTGCAGCTCGTGCGGGCGCACGTAGCTGACCTCGCCCGCGGGCGCCCCCGGACCATGGCCGAGCCGGCCGTGGAAGAGGTTCACGTCGCCGAGGAAGTTCAGCACGAAGGGCGAGGCCGGATGGTCGTAGACCTGGTCGGGCGTGCCCTGCTGCTCGATGCGGCCCTCGTTCATCACCACGACGCGGTCGGCCACCTCCATGGCCTCTTCCTGGTCATGGGTGACGAAGACGCTGGTGACATGCACCTCGTCATGCAGGCGGCGCAGCCAGCGGCGCAGCTCCTTGCGCACCTTGGCGTCCAGGGCGCCAAAGGGCTCGTCGAGCAGCAGGACCTTGGGCTCCACCGCGAGCGCACGGGCCAGGGCGATGCGCTGGCGCTGGCCGCCGGAGAGCTGGTGCGGGTAGCGGTCGGCGATCCAGTCGAGCTGCACCAGCTTGAGCAGCTCGGTCACCTTCTTGCGGATGGCCGCTTCGCTGGGCCGCGTGGCCTTGGGCCGTACGCGCAGGCCGAAGGCCACGTTCTCGAAGATGCTCATGTGGCCGAACAGCGCGTAGTGCTGGAACACGAAGCCGACCTGGCGCTCGCGCACATCGGTGTGGGTGGTGTCCTGGCCGTGGAAGCGCACGCTGCCGGCGTCCGGCACCTCCAGGCCCGCGATGATGCGCAGCAGCGTCGTCTTGCCCGAGCCCGAGGGGCCGAGCAAGGCCACCAGTTCGCCGGAGGGGATGTCCAGGTTCAGGTCGTCGCAGACGACGGTCTTGCCAAAGGCCTTGCGCAGCTGGCGGATCTCGATGCTCATCTCAGACTCCATGGACACCCGGCACGCGGGTCGGGCGGGGCGATGCGGGGGACGGTGCGGGCTGGGCGGTGGAGGCGACGGGCTCCGGGGCGAGCTGCCCGGCCCCGCGAACCTCGGCCTTGACCCGCTGCTCGACGACGTACTTGAGCACCAGGGTCACCAGGGCCAGGCCGGCCAGCAGCGACGCGACCGCGAACGAGGCCGCGAACTGGTACTCGTTGTAGAGGATCTCGATGTGCAGCGGCAGGGTGTTGGTCTCGCCGCGGATGTGGCCCGAGACCACGCTGACCGCGCCGAACTCGCCCATCGCGCGGGCGTTGCACAGGATGACGCCGTAGAGCAGCGCCCACTTCACGTTGGGCAGCGTCACGCGCCAGAAGATCTGCCAGCCGTTGGCGCCCAGCACGCGGGCGGCCTCCTCCTGCTCGATGCCCTGGGCCTGCATCAGCGGGATCAGCTCGCGGGCGATGAAGGGGAAGGTCACGAAGGTGGTGGCCAGCACGATGCCGGGCACGGCGAAGATGACCTTGAGGTCGTGGTCGCGCAGCCACTCGCCGAACCAGCCCTGCAGGCCGAAGACCAGCACGTAGATCAGGCCCGAGATCACCGGGCTCACGCTGAAGGGCAGGTCGATCAGCGTCAGCAGCAGGTTCTTGCCGCGGAAGTCGAACTTGGCGACGCACCAGGCCGCGGCCACGCCGAACACCAGGTTCAGCGGCACGCTGATCGCCGCGGCCAGCAGCGTGAGGCGGATGGCCGACAGGGCATCGGGCTCGGTCACGGACGCCAGGTAGACCTCGATGCCCTTCTTGAAGGCCTCGAAGAAGACGATGGCCAGCGGAATGAAGAGGAAGAAGGTGAGGAAGGCCAGGGCCGAGCCGATGAGGAGCAGGCGCACCCCGGTCGATTCGGTGGTGGCCCGGCGGATCGGGCGAGGGTCGTGCGAGGAGGGGGTGGCCGTCATGGTGAGGGTCCGGTGTTCGTGCAGCAGACGCCGCGGAGCCGGTCGGGCCGGACCGCGGGCCCTGCCCCGGGGTGGGGAGGCGCGGCTCGGGCCGCGCCGGGCGCGCGCCGGAGTCAGCGGCCCTGGCGGGCGCGGGTCCAGGCCTGCAGGCCGTTGATGGCCAGCAGCAGCGTGAAGGCGGTGACCAGCATCACCACCGCGATGGCGGTGGCGCCGGCGTAGTCGTACTGCTCCAGCTTGGTGATGATCAGCAGGGGCGTGATCTCGCTGACCAGCGGCATGTTGCCGGCGATGAAGATCACGCTGCCGTACTCGCCCAGCGCGCGGGCGAAGGCCAGCGCGAAGCCGGTCAGCAGGGCCGGGCTGAGGATCGGCAGGATCACCAGGCGGAAGGTCTGCCAGCGGTTGGCCCCGAGCGTGGCCGCCGCCTCCTCCAGCTCGCGGCTCAGGTCCTCCAGCACCGGCTGCAGCGTGCGCACGACGAAGGGCAGGCCGATGAAGGTCAGCGCCACGAACACGCCCAGCGGCGTGAAGCTGACCTTGAAGGGCAGCCACTGGCCGATCCAGCCGTTCTCCGCGTACAGCGCGGTCAGCGCGATGCCGGCCACCGCAGTCGGCAGGGCGAAGGGCAGGTCCACCAGGGCATCGACGATGCGCTTGAGCGGGAACTCGTAGCGCACCAGCACCCAGGCCACGATCAGGCCGAAGAAGGCATTGAGCAGCGCCCCCGCCAGCGAGGCGCCGAAGGTGAGCTTGTAGGACGCCACCACCCGCGGCGAGCTGACGGTGTCCCAGAAGGCTGGCCAGCTCAGGGTCGCGGTCTTCAGGAAGGCCGCGCTCAGCGGAATCAGGACGATGAAGCTCAGGTACAGCACGGTGAAGCCCAGCGCCAGGTCGAAGCCGGGCAGCACGGTGTGCCGCTTGAGCAGGGTGCGCGAGAAGATCATCCGGCGCTCACTTCTGCTTGGCGCGCAGGATCACCTGGTCGTACAGGCCCCCGTCGTCGAAGTGATCCTTCTGCGCCTTCTTCCAGCCGCCGAAGACCTCGTCGATCGTGAAGGTGCCCACCTTGGGGAAGGTCTTGGCGTGGGCGGCCAGCACCTTCGGATCGCGCGGGCGCAGCGCATGCTTCGCGGCAATCGCCTGGCCCTCGGGCGACCACAGGTAGCGCAGGTAGGCCTCGGCCTGCTTGCGGGTGCCGCGCTTGTCGATGACCTTGTCGACTACCGACACCGGGTTCTCGGCCAGCACCGTCCAGCGCGGGTAGATCACGTCGAAGTCGTCGCCGAACTCGCGCTGGATCAGCGGCACCTCGCTCTCGAAGGTCACCAGCGCATCGCCGATCTTGCGCTGCGCGAAGGTCGTCGTCGCCCCGCGGCCGCCACCGTCGAGCACCGGCACATTGCGGAAGATGCGCTCGGCCAGGGCCTGTGCCGCCGCCGGCGACACGCCGTTCTTCAGCGCCGCGCCCCAGGCCGCCAGATAGGTGTAGCGGCCGTTGCCCGAGGTCTTGGGGTTGGGAATGATCACCGAGACCCCGGCGCGGCCCAGGTCGGTCCAGTCGCTGATCTTGAGCGGATTGCCCTTGCGCACCAGGATCACCGACACCGAGGTCGTCGGCGCGCTGTTGTCCGGCAGGCGCCTGGCCCAGTCGGCCGGAATCAGGCCGCCGCGGTCGTGCAGGATGTCGATGTCATTGGCCTGGTTCATCGTGATGACATCGGCCTCCAGGCCCTCGGCCACGCTGCGCGCCTGCTTGCTGCTGCCGCCGTGCGACTGCTTGAGCGTCAGCACCTCGCCGCTCGTCTTCTGCCAGTGCGCGGCGAAGGCGGCGTTGTAGTCCTTGTAGAACTCGCGCGAGACGTCGTAGCTGACGTTGAGCAGCGAGACCCCCTCGGCGGCCTGGGCGGCCCCGACCCATGCCGCGGCCAGGGCAAGACTCAGTTGCAGGAGCGCGCGGCGCGGCCGCGAGGCGAGGGGAAGCGACATGAGGAAACGTCCGGTGAAAGCGCAGAAACAGAACGGCCACGCATGCTAGGCAGCGTGGCCGTCCGGGACTACGAAGCAAAACGCGCTTGCTTATGCGTTAAGCGCATCAATTCATCAGAACTCAAAAGATGCGTCTCAGCTGCAGGACCGTCTGACTCCAGCGTGCCGAGCCGCTGATCGTCTGGCGTGCCTGAAGGTCCAGCGTCCATTCCGGCCCCAGGACCCAGGACTGCCGCCAGCGCAGTACCCGCGCCTGCCCTCCCCCCTCGTACAGCCCCTGGTGGAAGCTCATCCCGAGCACGGTCTTCATGCGATAGGCCCCGCGGATCAGCAGGCCCAGTTCCTGTAGGGGACGGAGTTGCAGACCCGCCCGTGCCATCAGGTCCAGACCGACCAGGCCATAGACATCCAGATCGCGGTGCAAGCGATGGCTGAGGCCGATCGCTCCACCCAGCACGCCATGCAGACGGGGCGTGTCGACCGCGGGATCCTCGTCGTCCAGGGCGATCTGAAACCGTCCGGAGAACCCTCCGACCAAAGGATCATGGGGAATCAGCGACTCCATGGCGTACAGGCCGAGGCGACGCAGCCGCGGCCCGTGGCGTCGGTCGAGCGGCTGCCGCAGGCCGAGTTCCAGCAAGGCGAGGCCTGTCTCGACCGATGCCCCCGGCTGGAAGTCGACGAGTCGATGCGAGACCGGCAGGACATCCACCCGCAACTCCAGGCCCTGCGGTCCATGCGCCAGACCCAGACCGTATTGGGTGTCACCCGGAGCAGCGCGCGGATCCTTGGCCGCAGCCAGGTCAAGGCGGTACCCCGCGTAGCGGGTCTGCAGGACGCGCTCCAGTTCTGCCGCCTGGGCCTCACGGGCCAAGGGTGCCGGCCCGGTCTCGCGCAGGGCCTCGACATAGGCCCGCTGCAACTGCAAGTTCAAGAAGGCTCGAGCCGACGGCGCCCCATCCCCGGCCGAGTCATCGATCGATATCTGACCTGTCGCAATCGCCCGCCGAGCGCGCCCCACCCGATCCGCCGGCAAGGCATCAACCAGTTCGCGGATGCGCCGATCAGGTGGCGCGAGGGTCTCGACATGGGCGATCAGCCCCACCGCGTCGGCATGCTTGAGCACGTCCTTCGGTGTAGTCCAGGGATCTTCGCGGGCCAGCACGCCGGGCCGGACCACGGCCAAAACATGCTTCAGAAGCGTTGCGCAGTTGTAGCCCTGAAAAAAGTAGGTCAGCCGAGTCAGCCGAAGTTCATGCAGATGCAGCAGCAGCAGCGTCCGATCGGCCGGGTCGAGTTGCAGCCGGTAGATCCAGAGGCTGCGCATTTCACGGTGCAGATACTGCTGCTCAGCCTCGGCATAGGGCGACAAGGTGAAGAAGCCCGGCTTGCCCGTGACCAGGCTCTCGTAGAGCAGGCGGGGCAGGTTCAGCGAATCGGCATCGGTAAAGAACGAGACGGCATGCGCAACCGGCCGGCCGTCTGTCGCAAGGTGCCCCGACAACCTCAGGAAGAGATGGCCCATGATGCTGGCCGGCTGACGGACGTTCTCGGCGGCGAAGACCAGGTCGATGCGTTCAGCCGGTGCGCGGCGCAGGAACTCCTGGATGGCTTCGCAAGCCGACCAGCCAGCCGACGGCGCGAGTCCCTGGTCTTGCAGCCATTGGGCGCGGGCAGGAAAGCGGCAGTGCGCCTGCGGGTCACGGGCCAGCAGCTCGCGAGTCGCCAACAGCTCGCGGTACGGACTCCAGCCCGGACCGGCGGCCAGCAGGAAGCCAGGATCAAGCACGCGAGGCCGTCCCGCATCCATGTGCAGCAAAGCCTGCCAGACCGGATCTGCGGCTCGGCCTTCCAGGTCCTGGGGCGAGAGGACAGGGGATTCATGCGGGGCTGCGCGCGCACCCGACCCGACGACCCAACTCAAGAGCAGGCAGAAAAAAGCGGCCCGCAGGCCGCTCTCGAAACGCATCAAAGCCTCACTGCGCGCAGGAGACCACCACGTTGTCAGCGTACTTCCACATCTTCTCGGTGCCGTAATCGGTGCTGGAGCCAAAGACACCGCCGCTGAGGATGTTGATGAAGAACTTGGGGTCCACCGTGCTTTCGACCATCGTGGTCTTTGCGCAGCCTTCGGTGTCGGCGGTGAGGACTCGGCTGCCCTTGGCTCGCTTGAAGGCCACGGGGCCCGGAGCCTTGAAGGGAATGCCATCGAGCGTGCCTTGAACTTCCCGACCGTTGGAGGCCGAGACATTCACGAGCTGGGTGGGTTCGTTGAGGATGGAAGCGCAGCCCGCCGCACCGAGGACGGTCGCAAGCAAGGCAATACGTGCCGTGGTCTTGATCATGAGATTCCCTGGACTGATCGTTATCGGAAGGGACCGTCCAAAGAGAAAGCCCCGGGATGGTTTCAACATCCCGGGGCCTCGGCCCTGAACGGTTCCTTCAACTATCGGCAAGACCACTGAGCCGAAGCTTACTTGCAGCTGGCGCGATACGATTTGTCGCGTCCAGGCCCTCGCTCCTGGGAGGGTCGCAACGGGGCTTACTTCTTGGTGTAGACCTGATCGAAGGTCCCGCCGTCCGAGAAGTGGGTCTTCTGCGCCTTGGCCCAGCCGCCGAAGACTTCATCGATGGTGAAGAGCTTCACCGCCGGGAATTGCTTGGCGTACTTGGCCGCGGCCTTCGGGTCGATCGGGCGGTAGTAGTTCTGGCCCGCCAGGTCCTGGCCTTCCGGCGAATACAGGTATTCGAGGTAGGCGGTGGCGATTTCGCGGGTGCCCTTCTTGTCGACGACCTTGTCGACCACGGTCACCGGCGGCTCGGCCAGGATGGACAGGCTGGGCGCGACGATGTCGAACTTCTCCGGGCCGAGTTCCTTCAGCGCCAGCAGGGCCTCGTTCTCCCAGGCGAGCAGGACGTCGCCGATGCCGCGCTCGACGAAGGTGGTGGTCGAGCCGCGGGCGCCGGTGTCGAGCACCGGCACGTTGGCCAGGATCTGGCCGACGAAGGCCTGGGCCTTCTTCTCGTCGCCGCCGAACTTCTTGAGCGCGAAGCCCCAGGCCGCCAGGTAGTTCCAGCGCGCGCCGCCGGAGGTCTTGGGGTTGGGGGTGATCACGCCGATGCCGGGCTTGACCAGGTCGTCCCAGTCCTTGATGCCCTTGGGGTTGCCCTTGCGCACCAGGAAGACGATGGTCGAGGTGTAGGGCGCGCTGTTGTGCTTGAGGCGCTTCTGCCAGTCGGCCGGGATCAGCTTGGCCTTGTCGTGGAGTTCGTCGACGTCGTAGGCCAGGGCCAGGGTGACGACATCGGCTTCGAGGCCGTCGATCACCGAGCGGGCCTGCTTGCCCGAGCCGCCATGCGACTGCTTGATGGTGACGGTGTCGCCGGTCTTGGCCTGCCAGTGCTTGGCGAAGGCCTTGTTGAAGTCGGCGTAGAGCTCACGCGTCGGATCGTAGGACACGTTGAGCAGGGTGATGTCCTTGGCCGGGACGGCAGCGGCCGCGAGGCCGAGGGCCAGTGCGGCCAGGCCGCTGCGGAGGGTTCGGGAGAGGGTCATGGAGTAGCCCGTGGCTTGCAGTGCGGAGGCCTCATGCTAGGAAGCGAGCCCCGCCCTTGAAACGAATCGTTCGGCGCATGCTTATGCGATGCACGCATCAGGAACGCTCGCGATGTGCGACTTCAGACCGCGAAGGACCACTCGCTGATGTCGGCCCGCGCCAGGCGGTGGCTGCGTGCCAGGCGCTGCGTCATCGCGGTGACCCAGCGGCGCGCCAGCGGCAGCGGGCCGAAGCCGGATTCGGCATTGATGTGTCCGGCGTCGCCGAGGTTGACCAGGTGGCTGCCCCAGCGGCCCGCCCAGGTCTGGGCGCGGGCCAGGCTCATCCAGGGGTCGGTCTCGCTGGCCACCACCACGCTGGGCACCGGCAGGGCCTGGCGCGGCAGCAGGGCGGTGACGCCGAACTTGTCCGGATCCGCGGGAGCCACCAGCAGCGAGGCCACCACCGGGGCATCGGGCCGCAGGGCCAGGTAGCGGGTCAGCGCCAGGCAGCCGAAGCTGTGGGCCGCGACCAGCCAGTGCGCCTCGCCGGCCGCGTCCAGGGTCTCGCCGATGCGGCGGGCCCAGCGCTCGAGGTCGGGCGTGAGCCAGTCATCCTGGCTCACGCGCAGCGCGCCGCGATGCTGCCGTTCGAGCCAGGTCTGCCAGTGCCCGCTGCCGCTGTCGCGCAGGCCGGGGACGATCAGCAGCCGGGCAGCCGGATGATGCTGCTTGCCGGACATGGGCGAGACCTCAGAGGGCGGCGATCGAAACCTCGGTCGACTTGACCAGGGCGATCACCTCGCGGCCGGCCAGTTCCAGGTCGCGCACCGAGCGGGTGGTGATGACCGAGGTGACGATCAGGCCCTGGGGCGTCTCGACGTCGATCTCGGAGACCACCGGGCCCTCGATGATTTCCTTGATGCAGCCACGGAACTGGTTGCGGACGTTGATGGCGGTGATGCTCATGACAGGGCCCTGGGGGCGTTCGGAGGAAGAGAGCGCCCACTCTAGGCAGCCCGCCTGCGTACCCCAAGCGATGAATCCGCGGCACCTCATGCGGCCGACGCATGAGGTGCCGGCCGTTCACCAGATCCAGCTGTAGGCCAGGCCGACGATGTGTTCGCGCAGCTGCACCTGGGCCTCGCCGCCGCCGAGGGCCGGCGGGATGGAGCCCTGACCCTTGACCGTGTGGCGCAGGGCCTGGGTGTAGAAGGCACTCCACTCGCCGCCGCCGGTCTTGAGGCTGGCCCCGAAGCTGAGATGGGTCTGGACGACCGCCGGGGCCAGGATGTTGAAGAAGGTCTCGCCGCGCGGCACCGGCTGGCGCGCGTGGCTGGCACCCGCCCGCAGGGTCAGGTGCTAGTCGACGCGATGGGCCACGCCGAGCTTGACGATGGTCTGGTCGCGCCAGCCAAAGCCCGGCCCGTCGGCCGAGCCCAGCGGCTGGCCGGCGAAGACGCCGGCCGCCGAGTTGCCGATGGCATGCACCTGGCTGTAGAGGATGCGCTGCACGTCCAGCGCCACGGTCCAGTCGGCCCGCGGGGTCCAGGCCAGGCCGAGGCCGTAGTTCTCCGGGACATCGAGGCGGCCGCTGTCCGAGAAGAGGCCGCGGTACTTCTCGAAGCGGGTGCGGATCTTCGACGACCAGGTGGCGCCCAGCACCCAGCCCGGCGCCAGCTCGGCCTGCCAGCCCAGCCGCAGGCCGGCGCCCAGGTCGGTGTCGGTGCCCCGGTCGCTGAGCTGCTGCGGCGCCTGCGAGAAGCTGCCGAACAGGCCCAGGCCGGTGGCTTCGAAGCGCTGGTAGGCCAGGTTCAGTCCGACGGCGAGCGAGGCTCGCTCGCTGAGCCGCCAGGCCACGGTCGGCGTGATGAAGAGCTGTTCGAGGTTGACGCCCGCGGTGCCGAGGTCCGGCCCGCCGGGCGGCACATAGCGCTGGAAGGGGTTGCGGCGGTACTCGCTGTTGAGCCCGCCGTTGCCGAAGACGGCCAGGCCGAACTGCAGATGCTCGCTGAGCGGCCGCACCAGGCCGAACTCGGGCACGAAGAAGGCCCGCTTGCCGCTGCCGGCGTAGGCGTCGTTGGCCGCGGGGTTGGCGCTGCCCTCGATGCGGCTGGCGTACTTCGGCAGGAAGACGGTCAGGCCGACATCGGTGCGCGCGCCGAGCCGGGTGATGCCGGCCGGGTTCACGACGAGGGCCAGCGCGTCCTCCGGAAAGGCGATGCCGGCACCGGCCAGCGCCTGGTTGCGGGCCCCGTAGCCGTGGGCGAAGTAGCCGTTGGTGGCCTGGGCGGTGCCGGGCAGCAGGGCCAGGCCGAGCAGGGCGGGCAGGAGGGGGCGAAGGGCGGAAGGGGTCACGGTCGGTCCGGGGCGGGTGGAATCGGACGGCAATCTAGGCAAGCCCTCCCCCGCTGGCGACGAAGCTCTTCGCCTATCCATATGCCGTCGCGCGCCGGCACGCCGGCTTGCGCGAGCGGCCGGCTTGTGCGTGCGGGCCCCGAGGGTCGACCCGGAGGATCGACTCGGCAACGAGGCCGAGCCCGCCCCCGGCCTCGCCACGGGGCGGCAGGCAGGAGGCGGGCCCGGACGGGAGGCTCGCTCGGCCGCGCAGCCTGCGCGGCCTGCGCGGCCAGGAGGAACGCCGGCCTCAGGCCAGCGCGTCGGCCCAGATGCTCTGGGCCCAGTCCAGCGCGTAGCGCGCCTCCAGCGCGTTGCGGGCGGCGGACAGGCCGCCCGAGCCCTCGACCACGGTCAGCGTCTTCTTCTCGGCGTCGTAGCGGTGGACCGAGGCCACGTGCACCACCTCCTGGTCGGAGACGAAGCTGTAGCAGGTGTTGGCGATGATGGGCGTCTCGACCAGGGGCTGGCCGGTCAGGTGGGCGATGACGGCATCGGCCACCACCTTGCCGTGGTTGTTGGCCTGGAAGCCGGACTTGGGCATGCCGGGCGCGGCCGCGATGGCGTCGCCGATCACGTGCACCCCCGGTGCGACGGTGGACTCGAAGCCCTGGAACTCCACCCCCACCCACTGCTTGTTGACCGAGATGAAGGGCGCGGCCACCTTGCCGGCCTGCTGCGGCGGGATGATGTTGAAGAGGTCGGCCTTCACGTCCTCGACCTGGGTGCGGGCCACCCGGGCGCGGGCGTCGAACTCGACCACCTCGTGGTTGGGCCGGTACTCGATCAGGCCGGGGTAGAGCTCGTTCCAGGCCTTCAGGAACAGGCCCTTCTTCGAGACGATGTCCGGGTTGCCGTCCAGCACCAGCAGCTTGGACTTGGGCTTGTGCTGCTTGAAGTACTGGGCGATCACGCTGGCGCGCTCGTAGGGTCCGGGCGGGCAGCGGTAGGGCGCCTTCGGGATGCTGATCGCGAACACGCCCCCGTCGGGCAGGGCTTCGAGCTGGCGGCGCAGCGCCACCGTCTGCGGGCCGGCCTTCCAGGCATGCTGGACCTGGCCGCTCTCGACGGCGGCGGCGAGGCCGGCGACCTTGTCGAACTGGAAGTCGATGCCGGGCGAGAGGATCAGCCGGTCGTAGGGCAGCGGCTCGCCGCGGGCCAGGCGCACCTGGCGCTTGTCCAGGTCGATGGCGGTGGCCTCGTCGCGCACCACCTTCACGCCGTGGCGGGCCAGGCCGCTGTAGGGCAGGGTCAGCTCGCCGATCTGCTTGTGGCCAGAGAGCACGAGGTTGCTGATCGGGCAGGAGACGAAGAACTCGTTGCGCTCGACCAGGGTCACGTCGATGCCCGGGGCCCACTTGCGGATGTACTTGGCCGCGGTGGCGCCGCCGAAGCCGCCCCCGATGACGACCACGCGGCCGATCGGGGCCTGGCCGCCGAGCGAGGCGCAGCCGCCGAGCGTGGTGGCGCCAAGGCCGCCGAGACCGGCGGCCAGGAAGGAACGTCGTTGCAGGCTCATGGGGTGATCCTTCCAGCTCAGGGTTGGGCGGGCTGGGCCGCGAAGAAGGCCGCCAGGCGCTTGAGCTGCTCGTCGCTGTAGCCCTTGGCGTGCTGGTGCATGACGGTGGCCTGCGGGCGCTGACCGCCCTTGAAGGCCAGCAGCGCGTTCAGCAGGGTCTCGGCGTCGCGGCCGGCCAGCGGCGGGATCGCACCGGAGCCGCGGCCGTCGGTGCCGTGGCAGGCCGCGCAGCTGGCGGTCCAGAGGCGGGCGGCGCGGTCGGGCTGGGCCTGGGCCGCAGCACTGCCGGCGACACCGGCAAGCAGGAAGGCCACGCCCAGGGCGTGACCGAAGGAGAGAAGGCTCATGGCGCAGGGGCGGGATCGCCCGGTTCGTCGAGACGGCGCGAACCATAGCCAGCCTCCCGTCAGCCGCCAAACAAGCTCCCGGCGCTTGCTTATGCCGAGGCCGCATGAGGCCTGGCTGGGCCCCGCCGCGGACGCGGCAGACCTTGGGCCGGGGCGCGCGTCAGCGACTCAGGGCTGGGCGAGCAGCCAGGCCCCCAGGCTGCCGACCTGCGCGGCCAGCCGCAGCCGTGCGTCATGCCAGGCCAGCACGGCCTCGACCTGCTCGCGGCGGGCACGGGCCGCGTCCTGCTGGGCCGAGAGCCACTCAAACAGGCCGCCGGCCCCGGCATTGAAGCGGGCGGCCAGGCCGTCGGAGGCCTCGCGGGTGTCGCGCACCAGGCGGTCGACGGCCTCGATGCGCTGGTTCTGGGCACGCGCCTCCTGCCAGCTGCGCCACAGGCTGCGCTCGACCTCGTCGCGCAGCTCGTCGGCCGAGGCCTCGGCGCGCTGCACGTCGGCGGCACCGGCCCGGCGTCGGGCCGGACCGGCCCCGCCCTCGAAGATCGGCACCGAGAGCTGGACGTTGGCCGAGCGCACGCGGTCGACGACGAAGAGGCTGCCGTTGGGCGGCTGCTGGGTGGTCTGCTGCGCGCTGACGCTCAGCACCGGCCAGTCCTCGGCCTGGGCGGCGGCCTGGCGGCCGCGGGCGGCCTCGGCCTCGGCGCGGGCGGCGATCACGCGGGGGTGCTGCTGCAGGGCCTCGTCGATCAAGGTCTGGGCGTCGGCCGGCAGGGCCTGGGCGCTGGGCAGCAGCTGCAGGGCCGGCACGGTGAGCGCGGTGGTGGCCGACAGGCCCATGCGGCGGGCCAGCTCGCCGCGGGCGGCCTGGGCGGCGGCCTCGGCATCGAGCCGGCCGAGGGTGGCGCGGCTCAGCGCGGCCTGCGCCTGCAGCAGCTCGGCCTTGGCCGACACGCCCCCGGCCTGGCGGCCTTTGACGCGCTCGGCGGTGCGGCGCGCGATCTGCTCGATCTCGACGGTCGCCAGGCGCAGGGCCTCGGCGGCCTGGGCCAGGTGGTAGGCGCGCAGGGCGTCCAGCAGCTCGCTGCGGACGACGGCGTCCTGCGTGGCATTGGCCGAAGCCAGCAGGGCGCGGGCCTGCTGCTGGCGACCGCTGCGGCGGCCGCCGTCGAACAGCACCCAGTTCAGCCGCAGGCTCATGCCCTCGGTCTGGGTGGAGGTGCTGACGGCCGGCTCGCGGTAGCGCTGCCGGGTCTCGTCGTAGATCGCGCCGGCCTGCAGCGTGGGCCAGTAGCTGGCCTCGACCACGCCCAGCTCGGCCGCGCGCTGGCGGGCCAGGGCCCAGGCCCCGCGGGCCTTGGGCGATTGGCAAAGGCTGCGGGCCACCGCCTCGTGCAGGCCCAGCGGCTGCCCGACCGGGCCACCCGGGCAGCCGGCCTGGGCGCGCGGGGCCGCCCCGGGCAGGGCCTGCGCGGCGCGGCGCAGGGCCTCGGGGCCGTCGCCGGCCGGGGCCTGGGCCCGGACCGGGCCGGGCGGCGCGAACGCCAGCAGCAGGCCGAGGCCGAGGGCCGCCAGGCCGCCCGCGGGGGCGGGCCGGCACCTCATGCCGCCGCGCCGGGCGGCGGACCGGCCTCCAGCTGACGCAGCAGGTCCGGCAGCTCGGCCGGGCCGGCCAGGCGCACGATGCGGCCGCCCTGCATCAGCGCGACGCGGTCGGCGCTGGCGATGGTCTGCGGCCGGTGCGCGATGAGGATGCGGGTGAGCTGCAGGCGGGCCACGGCCTGGCCGACGCGCTGCTCGCTGGCCAAGTCGAGGTGGCTGGTGGCCTCGTCGAGCACCAGCAGGCGCGGCCGCTTGTACAGCGCGCGCGCCAGCAGGACGCGCTGCTGCTGGCCGCCGGACAGCACGGTGCCCATGTCGCCGACCAGGGTGTGGTAGCCCATGGGCAGGGCGGCGATGTCGGCATGGATGTCGGCCGCGCGGGCGCAGGCTTCCATCCAGTCGCGGTCGGGCGCGGCGTCGAAGAAGGTGATGTTGTCGGCGATGGAGCCGGCGAACAGGGTGTCGGCCTGGGTGACGGCCCCGGTCAGGGCCCGCATCGCGTGGCGGCCCAGGCGATCGCCGGGCACGCCGTCTAGCAGGATCTGGCCGGCGGCCGGCTCGCGCAGGCCGAGCAGCAGGGCCGCCAGCGTGCTCTTGCCCGAGCCGGACGCCCCGACGATGGCCAGCGAGCTGCCCGCCGGCACCTCCAGGTCCAGGCCGTCCAGCACCCAAGGCAGGCCGTCGCCGTAGCGGAAGCGCAGGCCCTCCAGCCGCAGGGCGGGCGGCTGCGCGGCCGCCGGGCCCGGCGGCACGGCGGGACCCGGGTCCTGGGGCTTGGCCAGGGCGATGTCGGCCAGGCGCTCGCCATGCAGACGCAGCATGCGCAGCTCGAACAGGCGGTCGATCAGCACACTGACGCGGTGCGCGAACTGGTCCTTGTAGGCCAGGAAGGCCAGCAGCGCCCCAGCGGTGAACACGCCGTCGAGCACCAGGCTGGCCCCGAAGGCGATCACGCCGACGCGCTCCAGGCCGAACAGCAGGCCATTGGCCAGGCGGTAGCCCAGCTCCAGCTTCTGCGTGCGCAGCTCGGCGTTCATCTGCTCGACGACGCGCGCCAGCCAGGTGTCGCGGCGCTGGGGCTCGCGGCCGAAGAGCTGGATGGCGCGGATGCCGCGCACGGTCTCGAGGAAGTGCGACTGCTGGCGCGCGGCGTGGACGATCTGCTCCTCCGTGGCCTCGCGCAGCGGCCGGTACCAGAGCAGGCGCATCACCCCGTAGACCGCCATCGTGCCCAGCGCGACCGCCGCCAGCACTGGGCTGTAGAGGAACATCATCACCAGCACCAGCACGGACATCAGGCCGTCGAGCAGGGCCTCGACGAAGGACGAGGTCAGGGTGCGCTGGATGGTGTCGGCCGCGCCGAAGCGCGACACCACGTCGCCGAGGTGCCGCACCTCGAAGAAGCCGGCCGGCAGCTTGAGCAGGTGGCTGAAGAGATTGGCCCGCCACTGCAGCGCCAGGGTGGTCGACAACACCAGCAGCAGCCAGCTGCGCAGCAGGGTGATCAGCTGCTGCATCACGACCAGCGCGGCAAAGCCGGCGGCGATGAGGACCAGCAGATCCAGGTCGGCGCTGACCAGCACATGGTCCATCGTCCACTGCAGCATCAGCGGCGAGAGCAGGCCGAAGAGCTCCAGCACCAGGGCCAGGCCCATGATCTGCAGGCCGGCCGGCAGCCAGCCGCTGATGCGGCCGAGCAGCTGCGTGACCGGGATGCGGCGCTCCACCCGGGCGGGCTTGAAGCCGGGGTTGGGCCAGGCCTCCAGCGCGACGCCGGTGAAGGACTTGCCGACCTGGATCCAGGGCACGTGGCGCTGGCCCAGGCTGGGGTCGTGGATCGTGATGCCGCGGCGGTCGACCGCGGTCAGCACCACGAAGTGGTTGAAGTCCCAGTGCAGCACGGCGGGCAGGCGCAGGTCCTTCATGTCCTCGACCTGCAGCTTGACCGCGCGGGTCGCGAGCTGCAGCGCCCCCGCCTGGGCCATCAGCCCGGCCAGGGTGGCCCCGGCCAGCGAGACCTGGAAGTGCTGGCGCAACGTGGCCAGGTCGATGCGCAGGCCATGGTGGCCGGCCACCATGGCCAGGCAGGCCAGGCCGCATTCGGCGGCCTCGGCCTGCAGCAGCACGGGGGTGCGGCGCCGGCCGCCGAGGTGCAGGCGCTCCAGCCAGCGGGCATGTGTCGCGGCGGCGGGCGGAGGGGTCGGGGAGGGAGACGTCATGTCGGAAGGGTCCGGATCGCCGGCACCGGGCCGCGGGCGCACGGGAGAGGGAAGGGACGGCTCACCAGCGGCTGGCCACGCCCAGCAGGGGCTCGAAGACCCACTCGATCAGGCGCCGCCGCTCGGCGCGCAGGTCGGCCTCCAGCAGCATGCCGGGGCGCAGCACCGCGGGGCCGCGCGGGCCGTCCAGCCCCTGGGCCGGCAGGTCGACCGTGACGCGGAAGTAGGGCTCGGCGCCCTGCTGCAGCTGCGGGTGCAGGCCCAGGCCCAGGCTCAGCAGCTCTTCGCCGAAGACCGGCGCCGGCGCGACCTCGCGCACCGTGCCGCGGTGGTGGCCGAACTTCTGGTGCGGAAAGGCCTGGTAGCGCAGCAGCACCGTGTCGCCGGGCCGCAGGGGGCCGGCCGCGCGGCTGGGCGCGTAGAGCACGGCCTGCAGCGGATCGTCGGGCGGCACCAGGCGGAACAGGGTACGGCCGCCGTCGACCGACTGGCCGGCCTCGGCCAGCACGGCCGCGACCACGGCATCGGCCGGGGCGACGAGCTGCAGCACATGGCGGCCCTCGGCCTCCTCGCGCTCCTGGCCGGCGCGGGCGAGCTCGCGCTCCAGCGCCGCGCGCTGCTTGCGCTGGCGCTCGGCCAGCAGGGCCTGCTCGTCGCGGCGGCTGGCCAGCTCGCGGGCCAGCGCAGCGCGCTCGCGGGCCAGCGCGCCGGCGCGGGTGCGCTGGTCCAGGGCGTCGGCACGGCGCTGCTGCCACTCCTCGCGCGAGACATGGCCGGGGCCGACCAGGGCCTCGTAGCGGGCGCTCGACTCCTCGGACAGCTCGACCCGGCGCTTCTGCAGCGCCAGGGCCTCGTCGAGCCGGGCCAGCTCGCTGCGCAGGCCCGCCACGCTGCGGGCCAGGGCCTCGCGCTCCTCGGCCTCGGCGGTGTCGGCACGCTCCAGGTCCTCCTGGAGGGAGGCCTCGCGACGCTGCAGCTGCTCGGCCACGCCGGTCTCGACGCTGCGGCCTTCGGCACGCCGCTCGAAGCTCAGGGTGCCGAGCAGCTCGCCGCGGCGCACGGTCTGGCCCTCGCGCACGGCCAGGGTCTGCAGCAGGCCGGGAGCCGGCGCGGCGACGCGCATCACCCCGCCGCTGGGCAGCAGCTGGCCGGCCACCGCAACCCGCCGGGTGTACTGGCCGCCCAGCAGCAGCCCCAGCACCAGCAGGCCGCACAGCAGACCGAGGGCCACCCACCAGCGGGTCGCGGGGGGCTGGGCCAGCACGATCTCGCCCAGGCCCTGCCCCACGCGCGCGCGCAGGGCCTCCTCGCGGTACATCGGGGCGTCAGCGCTCATGGCAGCCGGTCTCGGTCGGGAAGGAAGGCGCGGGGCACACGGGGCGGACGGAGATCGGGAAGGGAAGGGGGTGGGAATCGGGCTTCGGGACGATCCAGAAACGCGAAACGCCCGGGACCGGGCGCTTCGCATCCGCCAACCGGCCTTCCGCTGGAAGGCCGGTTGCAGCAGCCGGACTCAGCCCAGCTTCAGGCCGCCGAGCAGCGAGCCCAGCAGACCGGTGACGATCGACAGCACCGGCGACAGCAGGCCGGTGACGGTGCCGACGAGGCCGCCGACGATGCTGGTGACCGGGGTCAGCAGCGAGCCGAGGTCGAGACCGCCGGCGACTTGTTCAACTTCTTGACGGTTCAGTTCTTGGATGGCCATTTGGATTCCTTGGATCGTGGTTTTGGAACTCGAAGGGGGGTATATCAATACAAGGCCGGTATGCAACCCTGCATTCCCAGGCGATTCTGTCGGAGCCTATTTCTCCCCGACCGTCTCGCTGGGCAGGCGCACTGTAGAGGTGCAACAGGGCATGACTTGTATGAAGTTGCTAAAAATGATTAACAAAGGTTGCACAATCCACACGTCCTACAGACCACCCCGAGTAGCTTGGAACCCAGCAAGGAGGGAACGGCGGGGGCTCCAGTGCGCTCCACTGGGAAGCCCCCCGCGGGTCCGCTCAGCCAAGACTGAGACCACCGAGCAGACCGCCAAGCAGCTTGGTGACCAGAGACAATGCGGGACCCAACAACTGGCCCAGCGTGTTGATCACCCCGCCGATGATGGTGTTCGTGGGACCCAGCAGGGTGCCGAGGCTGATGCCACCGGCGACCTGTTCGATTTCCCGGCGGTTCAGTTCCTGGATGGCCATGATGATTCCTTGGTTCGTGGTTGAAGTCGGAGGGGTTTCCAGAACAAGGCCTGACGGGACCCTGCACGCCAAGCCGAGAATTTCGAGAACTCTTTCCCAAACCTTCCCCCTGGCCGCCCCAATATAGAGGAGCAACCCTTGGATCACCTGTGAGCAGGTGTGACAGTCTGCCGATTCAGTATCAGACGATCAGCATTTGTCACCGCGAGCTGCAAGATCCTTCCGCACCCACGCCCTGACATGGGCGCGGAAGGAGGGAGCCGGCAGCGATCAGCTGCCGAGACCGCCGAGCAGGCCGCCCAGCAGCGGCAGGCCCTTGAGCAGACCGGTCAAGCCGCCGAGCAGGCTGCCCACCAGGGTGAAGACGCCCCCCGGGGTCACGTCCAGCGAGCCATTGACGATCGGGTTGCTGCCGAGCGAAACCAGCAGGCCGCCGGCGACTTGTTCGGGTTCCTGGACCGAGAGGGTTTGAATGGTCATGCGATCTCCTTGCTTGGATGAATGGGAGTGCCGGCACGCCGGATCCCGGGACGTGGTCGAGGCCTTGGAATCTCCAGCCTCTTCTTGAATCACCACGCCGTCATCCTAGGGAGAGGCCCCCAGGCGCCCAAGCAAAAACGCCTCATAAAGGGGCACGGTTTCAGCATGAAACCGGCCGACGACCCCGGGTGCGCCGGGGTCGCCGGGCCGTTCAGTGCCGTGCGCGGGCCAGGCGTTCGACGACCGCCACCATGCGGTCGACTTCCTCGCAGGTGTTGTAGAAGGCCAGCGAGGGCCGCACGGTGGTCTCCAGGCCGAAGCGGCGCAGGATGGGCTGGGCGCAGTGGTGGCCGGTGCGCACGGCGATGCCTTCCTGGTTCAGGGCCCTGCCGACCGCCTCGGTCGTGTAGCCCTGCAGCACGAAGGACAGCACGCTCGCCTTGTCGGCCGCGGTGCCCACCAGGCGCACGCCGGGGATGGGCCGCATGCGGCCGGTCGCGTAGTCCAGCAGGGCATGCTCGTACTGGCCGATGGCTTCAATGCCGAGCCGTTCGACATACTCCAGCGCCGCACCCAGCCCCACCGCATCGGCGATGTTCCCGGTGCCGGCCTCGAACTTGTTGGGCGGCGGCTGGAAGACGGTGCGCTCGAAGGTGACGTCGGCAATCATGTTGCCGCCGCCCTGCCAGGGCGGGGTGTCCTCCAGGATCTCGCGCTTGCCGTAGACCACGCCGATGCCGGTGGGGCCGAAGATCTTGTGGCCGCTGAACACGAAGAAGTCCGTGTCGAGGGCGCGCACGTCGACCTTCATGTGGCTGATGGACTGCGCGCCGTCGACCAGCGTCCGCACCCCGGCGCGATGCGCGATCTCGACGATCTTCTGCACCGGCACCACCGTGCCCAGGGCGTTGCTGACCTGGGTGACCGAGACGATCTTGGTGCGGTCGTTGAGCAGCTTCTGGTAGTCGTCGAGCAGCACTTGACCGTCGTCGTCGACCGGGATCACGCGGATCCGGGCCCCCTTCTCGGCCGCCAGCTGCTGCCAGGGCACGATGTTGGCGTGGTGCTCCAGGTGGCTGACGATGATCTCGTCGCCCGCGCCGATGTGCTTGGCCCCCCAGCTCTTGGCCACCAGGTTGATGGCCTCGGTGGTGCCGCGCACGAAGATGATCTCCTCGGTCGAGCCGGCGCCGATGAAGCGGCGCACGGTTTCGCGCGCCTCCTCGTAGGCGTCGGTGGCACGCGCCGCGAGCTCGTGCGCGGCGCGGTGGATGTTGGAGTTCTCGTGTTCGTAGAAGTAGGCGATCCGGTCGATCACCGACTGCGGCTTCTGCGTGGTCGCGGCGTTGTCGAACCAGACCAGCGGCCGGCCGTTGACGCGCTCGCGCAGGATGGGGAAATCGCGCCGCACGGCGTGGACGTCGAAGGGCCGCGGGCCGCTGGACGGCAGCTGCGGCACGGCGGCCGGGGCGGGTTCGAGGAAGTAGAAGCCCGGGGCCGCATCCCCGCGGGCCGGCGCGGGAGGCAGGCGCGGCGCGTGCGAGACCGCGGCAGGCGCAGCCCCCGCAGCCCCCGCAGCGCGCGGATCGCTCAGGGCATGCGGGAGCGCGTCGTGGCGGCCGGGCAAGGCTGGCACCGCGGTCCCGGCGGAGGGGGACGCCGGGGCGCGACCGGGGATGCCGGCCTCCTGGAGGAAGTAGAAGGGCGAGGCGCCGGCCTCGAGGGCCGGGGCCGGCCGCAGGCCGAGGGCGGCCGGCTCCAGTGCGGCCGCAGGCTCCCGCAGCGCGGTGCCCGCACCGAGGGGCTGCGGCGCACGTCCCGCCGAAGGCACCCCGAGGGCGTGCCCGCCCAGACGGCCGTCGTAGGCCGGGGCGGCGGTCAGCACCAGCTCGGGCACGCCGGTGGGCGCCTCGGCATGCGGCAGACGCGCCGGCAGGGAGGCCAGCGCCTGCGCGGGCACCGCAGGCGAGGTCGGCAGCAGGCCGGCACCGGGCGGCAGCGCCCCGAAGGACACCGCCGAGGGGGTGGAGGGGCCGGCCACGCCCGGCGGCAGGCTCAGGCCGGCCGGCGGCCCAGGGCGAGCCGGGCGGCAGGGTGGAGGCCGCCGGCTCCGGATGGCCCAGCACGCGCTGCAGCACGACCTCCTCGGTCGCCGCGAAGCCGGCATGGCCGCGCGAGCGCGGCCGCGGCAGCGCCAGATCAACCCGCTGATCAAGGACTACAACGGCCCGGCCTGCGCCTACGTGACCGGTCCGCTGGGCGGCTACACCGTCAACGCGCAGGGCCAGCGCTTCATCGAATGCGACTACTGGTCGGGCCAGATGATGCTGGAGTTCTGGCGCGAGCTGCAGGGCGGCCAGGGCCCGGTCTTCCTCAAGATGGACCACCTCGCCGAGGAGACCATCGAGACCATCCTGCACAGCAACGAGCGGCCCAGCCGCGGCAGCTTCCACGCGGGCCGCGGCACCGACTACCGCCAGCGCATGGTGGAGATGCACATCTCCGAGATCGGCTTGTGCAGCGGCCACAGCGCCTCCGGCGTGGCCGTCAACACCCGGGCCGAGACCACGGTGCCCGGCCTCTACGCGGCCGGCGACCTCGCCGCGGTGCCGCACAACTACATGCTCGGCGCCTTCACCTACGGCTGGTTCGCGGGGGAGGCCGCCGCCGAGCGCGCGCTGACGCAGGCGCTGGCCGAGCCCGACGCCGACCAGATCGCCCGCGAGCAGGCGCGCATCCTCGCGCCGCTGGCACGCAGCGAACGCGGCGGCGGCCTGCCGCCGCTGCAGGTCGAGTACAAGCTGCGCCGCTTCGTCAACGACTACCTGCAGCCGCCCAAGGTCACGCGCAAGATGGAGCTGGCGCTGGACCGCTTCGCCGAGATCGGCGAGGACCTGGACCGCCTGCACGCCCGCGACCCGCACGAGCTGATGCGCGCCGCCGAGGTGGCGGTCATCCATGACCGCGCGCAGATGGCCGCGCGGGCCTCGCTGTTCCGCACCGAGAGCCGCTGGGGCCTCTACCACCTGCGGGTCGACCACCCCGAGCGCAACGACGCCGACTGGTTCTGCCACACCCACCTCAGCCGCGGCCCGGACGGCGGCTTCGTGCACCGCAAGGTCGCGGTGGAGCCCTACCGCTTCCCCATCGACGACGCCGAACGCGGCGCCTACGGCCGCCTGCGCATCCCCCCAGCCGCCGCGCCCGCGGCCCAGCCCGCATGAACTTCACCCCCCGCACCATCGAGCAGCGCAGCGCTGCGCCGGTCACCATCGACGAAGGCCTGTGCATTGCCGACAAGGGCTGCCGCGTCTGCATCGACGTCTGTCCCATGGACCTGCTGGCCATCGATCCGGCCACCGGCAAGGCCTTCATGAAGTACGACGAATGCTGGTACTGCATGCCCTGCGCCAAGGACTGCCCGACCGGCGCCGTGCAGGTCGCCATCCCCTACCTCTTGCGCTGACCCCTGCCGGAGCACCGAGCCCACCATGACCCTGCCCCAGGCCCTGGACGCCCGCCTGCACGATGCCGACCCGGTCGTGCGCAGCCTTGCGCTGCGCGAACTGGCCGAGGCCGAGGACGAGGCCCACCTGCCGCGACTCTGCGCGGCCCTGCACGACCCCGCCCCCGCCGTGCGGCTGGAGGCCGCCCGCGGCCTGGCCGCCTGGGAGCAGGCCGAGACCGTGCAGGCCCTGATCGGCGCGCTCGACGACGCCGAGCCGGCCGTGCGCGAAGCCGCCGCCCGCAGCCTCGGCGAGCTGCAGGACCCCGCCAGCGCCGCCTGGCTGCGGCCGGCCCTGGCGCACCCGCAGGCCGCCGTGCGCGCCCAGCTGCTGCAGGCGCTGCGGCCGCTGCGCTGCGCGGCCGCGCTGCCGACCGCCCGCAGCCTGCTGGACGATGCCGAGCCGGCGGTGCGGGCCGCGGCCGTGGAGCTGATCGCCTGGCTGAAGCCGCCCGAGGACCTGCCCCGCCTGGCCCAGCTGGCCGGGGACGATGCGGCGCCCGCCGTGCGGCGGGCCGCCCTGGCGGCGCTGGCCTTTGCCCCGGCCGATGCGCCGGGGGTGGACGCGGTGCTGGCCCGCAGCCTGCGGGAGGAGGCCGACTGGAGCCTGCGCGAAGCCGCCGCCGCCACCCTGGTGCGGCTGCGCTGGCCGGCGCTGCGGCCCGCCCTGCAGGCCGCGCTGGAGGACAGCCACTGGCAGGTGCGGCTGCTGGCCGCGCGGGCGCTGGGCCGCCTCGGCCGGGCCGCGGCGCCGGCCCTGCCGGCCCTGATCGCCCAGCTCGACCGGCCGGTGCCGAACCTTCGCAAGGAGGTGGTGATCGCGCTGGGCGAGGTCGGCGACCCGGCCGCCCGCCCGGCCCTGCTCGGCGTGGCCGACGACCCGGACCCAGACGTGCGCAAGCTCGCGCGGCTGGCGCTGACGGCGCTGGAGACGCTGGATGCGAAGTAAGCCCGGCGGCCGGACGGCTACCTCAGGTGCCCACCGCCCCCGCCAGCCGCGCCTGAACCGCCGCCGGCAGCCCCGCCGGCACGACGGCCGCCGGGCCGTCCGGATCGGCGCGCAGCGCCTGCAGCAGGCGGTCCAGGGCCTCCGGCTGCGGCAGCACCGGGCCGAAGAAGCGCGGCCGGTCGCCCTGCAGCACCAGCAGGCTGGGGAAGGTCTCGATGTCGAGGTCGCCGAGGTGGTCGGCCTCGTCCTCGATGTCCAGCCAGTGGAAGCTCAGGCCGGGCGAGGCCGCGCGTGCGGCGAAGCCGGGCTGGTAGGCCTCGCAGACGCGGCACCAGGCCGCGCAGAGGCAGACGACGCGCCAGACCGGCGCCGGACCCTCGGGCCGCATGGGGCGCCGCAGGCTCAGAAGGGGATGTCGTCTTCCAGGTCGTCGAAGCTGCTGGCCGCCGGCTTGGGCGCCGGGGCCGGGCGGGGCGCGGGCGCCCGGGCGGCCGGGGCGCGGGCCGGGCGCTCCTCGTCGCCACCACCGTAGCCGCCGCCGCTGCTGCCGCGGCTGTAGCCCCCGCCGCCACCGCCTTCATCGCCGCCGCCGTCGCGGCCGCCGAGCAGCTGCATGGTCTCGCCGACGATCTCGGTGGTGTAGCGGTCGTTGCCGTCCTTGTCCTGCCACT
>CAYSQO010000020.1:0-28942 GCA_964433315.1 uncultured Rubrivivax sp. | reverse complement strand
GGGTTCAGGCCTGGACGGGCTTGCGTCGGCGAGCGAGGGCAGCCAGCGCAGCCACACCGCCCAGCATCAGCGCATAGCTCGACGGCTCCGGGATCGGGCTCAGCGCGACCACCGTGGCCGAGGCGAAGGACTGGCCCAGGCGCAGGTCCAGGTCCGTTTCGACCGAGAGGCCGAGCAGGCTCAGCCCGACCTTGTCCAGCGAGAGGCGCAGGGCCGTCGTCTCGACGCTGCAGGAGCTCACGGCCGCCGAGCAGTCTGCGGCGAGCACGCCGTCCGACAGGATGGTCTGCTCGTTGGTGAAGACCTCCACGGCGCCGAGGGCCCCGAGGTCGATCAGCAACCCGGTGCTTGGCACCAGCGACAGATCGATCAGCGTGCCGCCCAGCACGCTCAGGGTGGCACCGGCAAGCTCCGAGCCGGCGAAGCTGTAGAAGTCGCCGTTGCTGGGGTCGATCACCACTTCCGAGGCCGAGGCGATCACGCTCAGGTTCAGGTCGAGCAGGCCCGCGATGCTGAAGGAGCTGCCCAGCACGCTGCCGAAGCCCTCGATCTGGTTGAAGCCGGCGCTCGGGGCGCCGAAGGTGTAGGAGCCCACCCCGTTGAACAGCAGGCCGGTGCTGAGCGTCGGGCTGAGCGCGGCGAGGACCGGGTCCAGGGCGCCGACGAGGCCTAGCACGCCGGAGCCCGAAGCGCCCAGTGACAGGCCCAGCGTGCCGGTCGAGTTGACGGCCTGGGGGATCGCAGCGCCTGCGCTGCCGACCGCGAGGTAGCCGGCCGGGGTCGGCGTGCTGCCCGTGACGGTGGCGGCTCCCAGCCCGAGCGGCGCCGTCACCGCGGCAGACAGGCTGAGGTCGGCCCCGAAGCCGCCGGCCGTCACGCTGCTCACCGTCACCGGCCCGGCGTGTGCGCTGCCCAGGGCGGCCGCCAGGAAGGCCGTGGGCATGAACTTGAGCATCCTGGACATGGCGGGGACCTTTCGGGTGGCAGGGGGGTGTGGCGGCGCGACGCCGCACCCCGTTAGGAAAACGTCAGCCATCATCTCCCCCGCCCGGGGGGGCTGACCACCCCCGGACCCGGGGCCCTGGGCGCGCGGGATTCCCGGCGTCCGGGCCGGGCTGTGCCGGAGCGGTCCCGGCCCGCCGGCTTCAGACCGCCCGGTGATCCAGCACGTAGCTGGGCGAGTCGGTCTGCGCCAGGGCCGCGGCCAGCCAGGGCAGGCTGGTCTTCAGCTCGTCGTGCAGGGTCCAGGGCGGGTTGACCAGGAAGACGCCGCTGCCGGCCAGGCCGAAGCCCTGGGCGTCCGGCGCCTGCACGGTCAACCGCGCATGCAGCCAGCCCAGCGGCTTGCCGCCGGCGCCGGCCTTGCCCAGCGCCTCGATGGCGGACTTCAGCCGCCGCGGCAGCTCGGCCGCCTCGACCCGCTGCACCTGCGGGTACCAGACCAGGATCACCGTCTCCGGGAAGCGCTGCAGGGTCTCGCGCACGGCGGCCAGCACCTTGGGGTAGTCGCCGCGGGTCTCGTAGGACGGGTCCATCACCAGCACCGCGCGGCGCGAGGGGGGCGGCAGGTGGGCACGCGGCGCGGCGAAGCCGTCGGCCCGGTGCACCCGGGTGAGGCGGCGGTCGATCTGGTGGCGGGCCAGCGATTCGACGTCGGTCGGATGCAGCTCGTAGAGCATCAGCGGGTCGTCCTCGCGCAGCAGCATGCGCGCGATCTCGGGCGAGCCGGGGTAGCGGCCCAGGCCGCCGCCCGGGTTGAAGGCCTGCAGCAGCTCCAGGTAGCGCTCGACCGCCTCGGGCGGCTTGTGCCGCGCCTTGTGCGCCAGCACGCGGTGGATGCCCAGCTCGGCCTCGCCCTTCTTGCGCGCCTCGGCGCTGCCCAGCGAGTAGGCGCCGGCCCCGGCGTGCGTATCGATCAGGGTGTAGGGCCGCGGCTTCTGGTTCATGTACTGCAGCACCTGCACGAGCACCAGGTGTTTCAGCACGTCGGCGTGGTTGCCGGCGTGGAAGGCGTGACGGTAGGCCAGCATGGTCGGGGTCCGGAAAGGGAAGGGCCGGAGGGCGGGGCCGCGCGGTCGCGGGCCCGGCCCGCACGGCGGGAGGAGCTCAGCCGCGCGGCGCGCGCAGCTCGGCGCAGGGGTCGTCCGGCCGCTCGGGGGCCGCGGTCGGCCAGAGCCGGTCGTAGCCCTCGGGCGGCGGGCCCTCGGCCGGCTGGCCGGCGGCCATGCGGACGGCTTCGGCCCGACCGTCGCGCGGCAGGTGCAGCGGCACGCCGAGGCGGCGGTCGACGTGGTAGTTGCCGGCCACCAGCAGCACGACCCGCCCCGGCTCGCGCAGCCGCGCCAGGGTGTCGGCCATGCTCAGGTCGCGGGCGATCTGGATGCGGGTCATGCCGGGCAGCTGGGCGGCGGGCAGCAGGTCGCAGTGGTGCTGGCGCACGTCGTCCTGCAGCCGGGCGCGCAGGCTGTCGGCCACGCGGCCGTCGAGGGTGGCATCGCCCATGGCCTCGCGCATGCGGCTGCGCGGCAGGTTGGCGCCATGCACCGGTACGCCGGCCCGCACGGCGGCCATCACGATGCGGCCGTAGGTGGCCCAGGGCCAGCCCTTGTCGTTCCAGGCCAGGGCCTCGCGGACCCGGGCCTCGTCGGCCTCGCGTGGCAGGCCGGCGGTGCTGCGGCCGGCCTCGGCCATTTCCAGGGCGACCGCCGCGAGCCGGCCCTGCGCGGCCAGGCGTTCGACCACCTCGGCCGAGAGCTGCTGGTGGGCCGGGGCGTCATGCTCCTCGCCGAGCAGCAGCCAGTCGGCCCGCGGCCAGTCGGTCGCCAGGGCGGGCAGGCGGCTGGCCTGGGCCCCGCCGGCCAGGGCGAGCAGCAGGGCCAGGCCGGGCAGCAGGGCGGCCGCGCCGCGCGGCAGGCGGCTCATCGGTGCTTGATCCGCACCGCGAGGAAGAGCTCGCGGATCGTGACCTGGCGCGGGCCGGGGACGATCTCGAAGGTCTCGCCCGCGGCGATCGTGCCGGGCGCACGCACGGCCAGGTAGAAGCCGCAGGTGCCGGACTGCACCATCATCTTGGCGGCCTGCCTGAAGCCCATCACCGCCTCGAACTTGAAGCAGGGCTGGCGCGGTTCGCTGATCGCCAGCGTGCAGTCGGGGAAGCGCAGCAGGTCGCCGACGCAGGCCTCGGCCTCCAGCAGGCCGGTGAGGGTCAGGTTCTCGCCCATCGCGCCATGCGGCAGGGGCTCGCCCCAGGCGGCGGCGCCGGCCTGGGCGCGCATCGTCTGCCACAGCGGGTAGTGCTCGGCCGGGTAGGCGTAGACGGCCTTGGACAGGCCGCCGTGCACGGAGGGGTCGGCCTGTTCGTCGCCGGCCAGGCCCAGGGCCTGCACCGCGATCCGGCCCTCGACCGGGCGCTTGCGGATGCCGCTGAGCACGCTGCGCCCGCCGGCCAGCAGCGGCCCGGCGCTGGCGAGGCTGACGCTCAGCAGCTGGCCGGTGCCTGCCATCGCGCGGCCGTCGCGTTTAGTGATGGCCGTGCAGCGTCTCGCCGGCCTTCAACCGGTAGACCGTGCCGCAGTAGGCGCAGCGCGCCTCGCCGGTGGAGGCCACGTCCAGGTAGACGCGCGGGTGGTTGCTCCACAGCGGCATCTTCGGGTTCGGGCAGAAGACGACGCCGGGGCCGTGCAGGTCGGCCGCGCCGACTTCGACGACGGCCTTCGGGTCGGTGGAGGTGGCGGTGCTCATCGGGACGTCTCGGACGGTGGAGGGAAGGGGGCGGCGGCCGGGTTCAGACCGGGCTCAGCCACTCGGCGTACTTGGGGTTGCGGCCGTTCACGATGTCGAAGAAGGCCGACTGGATCTTCTCGGTGATCGGGCCGCGCGAGCCGATGCCGATCTCGATGCGGTCGAGCTCGCGGATGGGCGTCACCTCGGCGGCGGTGCCGGTGAAGAAGGCTTCGTCGGCGATGTAGACCTCATCGCGCGTGATGCGCTTCTGCACGATCTCCAGGCCCAGATCCTTGGCGATGTGGAAGATGGTGTTGCGGGTGATGCCGTTGAGCGCGCCGGCCGACAGGTCGGGCGTGTAGATCACGCCGTTCTTGATGACGAAGAGGTTCTCTCCCGCGCCTTCGCTGACGAAGCCGGCGCTGTCGAGCAGCAGGGCCTCGTCGTAGCCGTCCTCGGTCGCTTCCAGGTTGGCCAGGATGGAGTTGGTGTAGTTGCTCACCGCCTTGGCCTGCGTCATGGTGATGTTGACGTGGTGGCGGGTGTAGCTGCTGGTCTTGACGCGGATGCCGCGCTTGAGGCCTTCCTCGCCCAGGTAGGCGCCCCAGTGCCAGGCGGCCACCATCAGGTGCACCTGCGCGCCGCGCGGGTTCACGCCCAGCTTCTCGGAGCCCAGCCAGACCAGGGGGCGGATGTAGCCGCTCTTCAGGCCGTTGGCTTTGACCACGTCCCGCTGGGCCTGCTCGACCTGCTCGATCGAGAAGGGCACCTTCATGCGCAGGATCTTGGCGCTGTTGAACAGGCGCTCGGTGTGCTCGCGCAGGCGGAAGATGGCCGGGCCGTTGACCGTGTCGTAGGCGCGCACGCCCTCGAAGGCGCCGCAGCCGTAGTGCAAGGTGTGGGTGAGGACGTGGACCTTGGCGTCGCGCCACTCGACCATCTGGCCGTCCATCCAAATCTTGCCGTCACGGTCGTGCATCGACATGGGAAACCTTCCGAAACCTGGAAAAACGCCGGATTGTAGGGAGGCCGCCGCCGTCGCCCCGGCCGGCCGGCTCAGCCGGCGGCCGCGCGGCGTGCCATGTCCACGTCCAGGTTCTGCCAGTGGTCCAGCCAGAAGGTCGGCCGCTTGTAGCCGCTCAGCCAGGGCTGACTGAGGTCGGTCGCGATGCGGTGCACGTTGAACTTGTAGGGCATGTAGGCCAGCAGCAGGCGGTTGGCCTCGCGGAACAGGGCCAGGCGCTCGGGGCCGTCGGGCAGGGCGCCCATCTTGCGGAAGACCTCGTCGAAGGCGTCCAGCCGGAAGCGCGCCAGGTTGCTGCCGCCGGCCCCCGGGCCGAAGGCGCGCTCCAGCGCGTCCTGCCCGTCGGGCGAGCTGGCGCTGGAGCCCAGGCCCCAGATCATCAGGTTGCCCGCCCGCGCGGCCTTGAGCTGCTCGGGCCACTGGCCGATGCGGAAGGCCGTCTTCAGGCCCAGCGCGTCCATGTTCTTCTTCCACAGCTCGTCGAACTGGCGCGAGATGGCGTCGCTCTGCGTGGCCACCTCCAGCGTCAGGGCCTGGCCGTTGGGCTGGCGGCGCCAGCCGTCATTGCCCCGGCGGTAGCCGAACAGGTCGAGCAGGGCATGCGCGCGGGCCGGGTCGAAGTCGCTGTTCTCGGTCTTGAGCTGCGGGTCGTAGCCGTAGGTGTTGGGCGCCAGCCCGGCCTGGGCCGGCACCGCCTGGCCGCGGCGCACGATCTGGATCTCGCGCCGCAGGTCGATGCCCAGCCCGATGGCCCGGCGCAGCGCCACCTTCTCCGGCGCGGTGCCGCCGACCAGCGGATGCTCCATGTTGAACATGGTCATCGTCACGTCCGAACCCAGGTTGCGCTGCATGCGCATGCCGCGCCGGGCCAGGTTGGGCGCCAGCACGCCGTTGGGCACGGCCTGGGCGATGAACTCGCCGGGCACGCCCGACAGGTCGAGCTGCCCGTTGAGGAAGGCCAGCCAGCGCGGCTGGGTCTCCTCGATGATGCTGATCTCGACCCGGTCGACGATGGGCAGGCGCTTGCCCTGGAGGGCGGCCAGGATGGCCTGGCCCTCGGCGTCGTCGGCATTCGGCTCGGCGGTGTAGCGCATTTCGCGGAAGCCCGGGTTGCGCTTGAGCTCGATCAGCGAGCTGCGCCGCCAGCGCCCCAGCACGAAGGGCCCCGTGCCCACCGGATGCGCGCCCAGCTCCTCGCCGTAGCGCTCGACCACTTCGCGCGCCATGCCCGGGAAGAAGCCCAGGGTGTAGAGGAAGCGCGGCCGCGACTCGGCCAGGCGGAACTGCAGCACGTGGCGGTCCAGCACGCGCAGGCCCTCGACCGGCGCGTCGTAGTCGAAGGGCGTCTTGTCCTTGATGGCGCGCTCGCGCAGCGCGTCCAGGCCGAGCACGCCTTCCTCCCGCAGGCTGGCGTAGCCGGGGCTCTTCCAGCGCGGGTCGAAGTAGCGTTTGAAGCTGTAGGCGTAGTCGGCCGCGGTCAGCTCGCGGCGCTTGCCGCCGAAGGCCGCGTCCTCGGCGAAGAAGATGCCGGGGCGGATGCGCACCGTCCAGGTCCGGAAGTCGTCCTCGGCCACCGGCATGGCCTCGGCCGTGCGCGGCCGGACCTTGAAGGGCCGGGCCAGGTGGTCGTAGCCGTAGAGGCTTTCGAAGAGGTGCGCGCAGACGGTGTGCGAGTACAGGTCCGAGACCTGCACCGGGTCGAAGCCGGTCTCCCCGGCGTTGAAGGCCAGGCGCAGCACCTTCTCGGTGGCGGCCTGGGCCTGGGCCGTGGCCGACAGGCCCAGGCCGCCGGCCGGCAGCGCCAGGGCGGCCAGCGCCTGCCCGGCCTGGCCCAGCAGGGCGCGCCGGCCCGGGTCGGCGGGCTCGGAGGAGGGCAGCGGCTCGGGGGGGAGGGCGGGGCTCATCGCGGGGGGTCCGGCTCGCGGTCGACGTGGCGCCAGAAATCGCTGGCGAACGGGTGCGGACGGTAGCCGATCAGCCCCGGCCGTGTCAGCGCGGTGTTGATGCGGTGGCTGCTGGCCTTGTAGGGCAGGTAGGCCACGGCCAGGCGCTGGGCCTCGCGCATCAGCTGCTCCCGCGCGGGCCCGTCGGGCAGCACGGCGATGCGCGCCTGCAGCGCGTCGAAGGCCGGCAGGCGAAAGCGCGCCATGTTGGCCTCGCCCGCGTTCGGGCCGTAGAGCAGGTCCAGGAAGTAGGCGCCGTCCGGCGTGGCCGCGCCCCAGGCCACGCCCCACATCATCAGCTTGCCGGCGCGCGAGGCTTTGAGGTTCTCCGGCCACTGCGCGATGCGGAAGTCCACCCGCAGGCCGACCGCGTCGAGCCGCTTCTTCCACAGCTCGCGGATCAGGCGCGAGGTCTTGTCCGGCTGGCTGGCGAACTGCAGCACCAGCGGCCGGCCGTCGGGTCGCTCGCGCCAGCCGTCGCCGTCGCGGTCGCGCCAGCCGTAGAGGTCGAGCAGGGCCTGGGCGCGCGCGGGGTCGTGGAGGCTCATCTCGCTGCGCAGGGCCGCGTCGTGGCCGCTGACGCCGGGCGGGAGCAGGCCCTGGGCCGGCTGGGCCTGGCCCTGCCGAACCAGTGCGATCTCGGCTGCCACGTCGTAGGCCAGGCCGATCGCGCGGCGCAGCGCCACCTGCGCCGGCGCCAGGCCGCCAACCAGCGGATCGTCCATGTTGAAGTAGACGAAGGTGGTGTCCACCGCCGGCGCGCGCTGCAGGACGATGCCCTGCCGCGCCAGGTGCGGGGCCAGGCGCTCGCCGGCCAGGGCCAGGGGCACGAACTCGGGCGGCAGGCGCTCCAGCAGGTCCAGCTCGCCGTTCAGGAAGGCCAGCCAGCGCGGCTGGGCCTCCTCGATGATGCTGATCTCCACCCGGTCCAGCAGCGGCAGGCGGCGGCCGCGCAGGCGGGCGGCCAGGGCCTGGCCTTGGGCATCGTCGGCGGCCGGCTGCGCGGCCCAGTGCTGCGTGCGGAAGCCGGGGTTGCGCGTCAGCACGATGCGCGAGCTGCGCCGCCAGTCGCCCAGCCGGAAGGGCCCGGTGCCCACGGGATGGGCCATCACCGCGTCGCCGTGGCGCTCGACCACCTCGCGTGCCACCGCGCCGCTGACCGAGGGGTCGGCCAGGGTGTAGAGGAAGCGCGGCGCCGGCCGCGCCAGGCGGATCTCGAAGCGGTGGCGGTCGAGCGCGCGCAGGCCCTCCACCGGCCGGTCGTAGTCGAAGCGGCCGCCGGGCTTCAGGGCCTCGGCGCGCAGCGCGTCCAGGCCCAGCAGGCCGGCGTTCTCGAACAGGAAGAGGCTGGGGCTCTTCCAGCGCGGGTCGTAGTGGCGCTTGATCGCGTAGACGTAGTCGGCGGCCGTCAGCTCGCGCGGCCGGCCGCCGAAGGCCGGGTCGTCCGCGAAGAGGATGCCCGGCTGCAGCGTGACCACGAAGCGCGTGTGATCGGCCGAGACCTCGGGCATTGCCGCCGCCGTCTGCGGCACCAGCCGGGCCGGCCGGGCCAGCGGGTCGTAGGCCAGCGGCGCCTCGAAGATGTTGGCCACCACCGTCTTGCTGTACAGGTCCGCCACCTGGGCCGGGTCGAAGCCCGTCTCGGCCACCGGGAAGGCGTAGCGCAGCACCCGCGCCGGGCCGGCGGGCTCGGCCGCCCGGGCCGCCGGGCCGGCCACGGTCACCATGACCGCCACGGCGACCGCGGCCGCCAACCCCCGCGCGGCCAGGCCTGCCGCCCCCCGCGCCCCCGCGCCCGCGTGGCATCCGGGCCGCAAGGCGCCGGCCCCCCGGGCAGGGGCCGCGGCCGGCAGCGGGCGGGGGACGGGCAGCAGGGTCATGGTCGGGTCGGCGGCTGCGGGGCGGGTCGGGCGAGGGCGGGGCCGATCAGGCTGCGCGCAGTCTAGGAGGGCCCCCGGGCAAGTGCGCTGCGGGGGCATGGGCCGGCGCCCTAGACTCGCGCGGCGTTTGCCCGGCCGGCCCGCGCCCTGCGCGGCGCCGGTGCCTCCCCCTTCCCGACCCCTGCGCATGCGATGGCCGCCTACCTGATCCGGCGACTCTGGCAGATGGTGCCGACCCTGTTCGGCGTCGTGCTGCTGGTCTTCCTGCTCTTCAAGGGCTTCGGCGGCGACCCGGCCGAGATCCTCGGCGGCCTCAACGCCACGGCCGAGCAGGTCGACGCCATCCGCCAGCAGCTGGGCCTCAACGAGCCCTGGTGGGTGCAGTTCGGCCTGTACCTGAAGCAGATCGCCACCTTTGACTGGGGCAAGAGCTGGGCGACCGGCGAGCCCGTGGCCGAGCTCTTCAGCAGCCGCCTGCCGGCCACGCTGACGGTGATGGTGCCCATCCTGATCCTGGAGACCGTGCTGGCCATCCCCTTCGCGCTGGGCATCGCCTACGTGCGCGGCTCGCTGACCGACCGCATGGTGCTGATCGTCACCACCGTGGCCCTGTCGATCAGCTTCCTGGTCTACGTGATCGTCGGCCAGTACCTGTTCGCCTTCAAGCTCGGCTGGTTCCCGGTCCAGGGCTGGAGCGACAGCCTGGCCACCAACCTGCTGCAGTACGCACCGCTGCCCGTGCTGCTGGCGGTGGCCGTCAGCCTGGCGCCGCAGACGCGGCTCTACCGCAGCTTCTTCCTCGACGAGATCGGCCAGGACTATGTGCGCACCGCCCGCGCCAAGGGCCTGGCCGAGCCGCAGATCCTGGGCCGCCACGTGATGCGCAACGCCATGATCCCCATCCTCACCAACGTGGCGGTGGGCCTGCCCGGCATCTTCGTCGGCAGCTTTCTGATCGAGGCCTTCTTCTCCATCCCCGGCCTGGGCCGCGAGGTGCTGCTGGCCGTCAACCGCAGCGACTACCCGGTGATCCAGGCCTTCGCGATCTACATCGCCTTCATCACCATGCTGGTCAACCTGCTCACCGACCTGCTCTACAAGCTCGTTGACCCCCGGGTGGTCCTGAAATGAGTGCCCCCCCGAAGGCGCTGCGCGCCTCCCCCCCAGGGGGGCGACGCGAGGGGACCGGCCAAGCCGGCTCCCCCGCGTCTGCTGGAGGGCCGGCCGCTGACGCGTGCCGGGAGGGTTTGGCTTGGCCGGAGCGCGCTGCATGAGTTCCCCGTCGATCACGACTTTCCAGGCCCCGGCCGCGGGCCGCTCCGAAGGCGTCTGGGGCGCGGGCTGGCGGCGCTTCCGGCAGGACCGGGTCGGCCTGGTCTGCCTGGGTCTCGTGCTGGCCTTCCTGCTGCTGATCGGCGCCTCGCTGGCCGGCTGGGTGGCGGCCGACTGGCAGGCCGAGCGCGCGGTGCCCAATGCGCCGCCCAGCTTCCTGGGGCCCGCCGTGCGGGCCGAGGCCAGCGGCATCCCGCAGCCGGCCGGGCCGAACGTGGACCTCAGCGACATCGACCCCCTGGCCCCGCGCTACGCCGAATGGGCCGAGGCTGCCAAGGCCTACCAGACCGCCGACACCGTCAAGGCCGAGACCCTGCCCTTCGGCGCCGACCGCCTGGGCCGCGACGTGCTGGCCAAGGCCGTCCAGGGCGCGCAGATCTCCATCTTCGTCGGCCTCTCGGCGGCGCTGGTCGCCACCGTGATCGGCACGGTGCTGGGCGCCGTGGGCGGCTTCTTCCGCGGCCGGGTCGACGATGCGCTGGAGTGGGTCTACAACGTCTTCACCGCCATCCCCGGCATCCTGCTGATCTTCGCCTTCGCGGCCATCGTGGGCCGGGGCGTCAGCTCGGTGGTGCTCATCCTCGGCCTGGCCGGCTGGACCGGCATCTACCGCCTGGTGCGGGCCGAGTTCATGAAGCACGCGGTGCGCGAGTACGTGCGCTCCGCCGAGGCCATCGGCGCCTCGGCCGGCGCGCGCATGTTCCGCCACATCCTGCCCAACATCAGCCACATCGTGCTGGTGCAGCTCAGCGTGCATGTGGTGGGCTTCATCAAGGCCGAGGTGATCCTGAGCTACCTGGGCCTGGGCGTGGGCGTCGACCAGGTGAGCTGGGGCACGATGCTCTCGGAGTCGCAGAGCGAGCTGCTGCTCGGCTTCTGGTGGCAGCTGGCGGCGGCCACGGCCTTCATGGCCGTCTTCGTCACCGCCTTCTCGCTGATGACCGACGCACTGCGCGACGCGCTGGACCCCAAGCTCCGCGGAGCCGAGTGACATGAGCACCCCCCTGCTGCAGATCCAGGACCTGCAGGTCCGCTTCCGCCTCGGCCGCGGCGACGCGCTGCGCTGGACCGAGGCCGTCGGCCGCGGCGGCCAGGGCGTGTCCTTCGACGTGCCGGCGCACTGCACGGTGGCCCTGGTCGGGGAGTCCGGCTCGGGCAAGAGCGTCACCGCCATGTCCCTGCTGAACCTGCTGCCCGACAACGCCGAGCGCCGTGGCCGCGTACTCTTCGAGGGCCGCGACCTGCTGCAGGCGCCGCCGGCCGCCCTGCGCGCCCTGCGCGGCCGGGACATCGCCTGCGTCTTCCAGGACCCGATGTCCTCGCTGAACCCGGTGATGACGGTGGGCGCGCAGATCGTCGAGACCCTGCGCCTGCACCTGGGCCTGTCGGCCCGTGCCGCGCGGGCGCGGGCGGTCGAGCTGCTGGCCGAGGTCGGCCTGCCCGAGCCGCAGCGCCGGGTGGATGCGCATCCGCACGAACTCTCCGGGGGCCAGCAGCAGCGGGTGATGATCGCCATGGCGATCGCCTGCGAGCCCAAGCTGCTGATCGCCGACGAGCCCACCACCGCGCTCGACGTGACCATCCAGCGCCAGATCCTGGAGCTGCTGGCCCGGCTCAAGGCCGAGCGGCGCATGAGCATGCTCTTCATCAGCCACGACCTCGGCGTGGTCGGCGAGATCGCCGACCGGGTCGTCGTCATGCGCCATGGCAGCGTGCGCGAGCAGGGCCCCGTCGACACGATCTTCCGCGCCCCGCAGGACCCCTACACCCAGGCCCTGCTGGCCTGCCGCCCGCCGCTGATCGACCCGCCGGCCCGGCTGAAGGTGATCGACGAGCACCTTGCCGCCGAGGCCGCCAAGGCCCGCGGCGAGGCCGCCGCCGCGGACCGCGCCCACCGCGTCAAGGACCCGGCCGCGCCCGTCGTGCTGGACGTGCAGGACCTGCACAAAGGCTTCTGGCTGCCGCAGGGCGTCTTCGGCCGCAGGCTCTTCGAGGCCGTCAAGGGCGTGAACTTCACGCTGCGCCGCGGCCACACCCTGGGCATCGTCGGCGAGAGCGGCTCGGGCAAGACGACCACCGGCCTGGCCCTGCTGCGCCTGCACGAGGCCAGCGGCGGCCCCGTCCGCGGCAGCGCCCGCTTCCACGGCCGCGACCTGCCGCCGCAGGAGCTGCTGAGCCTGTCCAAGGCCGACTGGCTGCCGATGCGCCGGCGCATCCAGATCGTCTTCCAGAACCCCTATGCCTCGCTGAACCCGCGCTTCACCATCGGCCAGACGCTGACCGAGCCCCTGCGCATCCACCGCCTGCATGGCGACGAGGCCGGCCGCGAGGCCCGCGCCCGCGCGCTGCTGGCGCGCGTCGGCCTGGACGACAGCGCCTGGGGCCGCTACCCGCACGAGTTCTCCGGCGGCCAGCGCCAGCGCATCGCCATCGCCCGCTGCCTGACGCTGGAGCCCGAGCTGCTCGTGCTCGACGAGGCGGTCAGCGCGCTCGACGTGAGCGTGCAGGCCCAGGTGCTCAACCTGCTCAAGGACCTGCAGGACGAACTCGGCCTGGCCTACCTCTTCATCAGCCACGACCTGGCCGTGGTGCGCTTCATGGCCGACGAGGTGCTGGTGATGAAGGACGGCGCGGTGATCGAGCAGGCGCCGGTCGAGCAGCTCATGGCCGCGCCGCGCGAGGACTACACCCGCCGCCTGCTCGGCGCGGTGCCGCGCGGCCGGGTGGCGCAGGCGGCCTGAGCCCGCGCGGCCCATCGCCATGATTTTCATGAGCCGCGATTCATGCCGCGGGGCCTGATGCCGCGGGCCCGTCCCCGGCACAGTCCACTGCACGCCGAGACCGTTCTGGGCCCGGCGCCTTGAACCTCCCCCACCCTTTCAGGAGACCCACCATGCAATGGACCGCCCCCCGCGCCACCGACCTGCGTTTCGGCTTCGAGATCACGATGTACGTCTCGGCCCGCTGAGCCGGTGCACGGCAGGATCCGGCCGCAGACGGACCCTGCCCGCTGAAGAAGGCCCGCCTCGGCGGGCTTTTTTCATGGCGGCTTCGTCCTGCGATGCGGCGAACAGCCCGGGCGGCGCTGCCCTGTTCCCGCGATCGCGGATCCCTGGGCTGTCATGCAATCGAAGGTTCCGTCCGTCCGAGCCTGTCGATGCCCTTCCAAGCCGATCCTGGGTTGCCCTTGCGTGCGCGATGGCCCACCCCGGTGCGCGCGGCGCGCGGCTACATCGTCGGCGTCGCCTTCATCCTGCTGGTGCTGACCGGGCTCACCCTGGCCCAGTCGCGGCAGCACGAGCTGGATCGGGCCCGCCAGCTGACCCGCCTGGGCACCGAGGCCGCCGCCCGCGATGTCGGCCTGCTGCTGCAGCAGGCCGACAGCCTGACCGCCACGCTGGCCCGCGAGGCCGAGGCGCCCGGCGGCCCCCAGGCCCACCGGGCCCGCCTGATGGAGATGGCCCTGGGCCTGAGCGTGGAGGCCCCGCATGTGCTCGAGCTGCGTCTGTACGATGCGGCCGGCGACGTCCTGCTGCACACGCTCGGCGGGCCCACCGGCCGGCAGCCTCCCCCGGTGGGTGACGGGGAGGCCTTTCGCTTCCACCGCGCCAGCCAGACCACCGCGACGCGGCTGAGCCCGCCCGAGCCCAGCGTGCTCAGCGGGCGCTGGGTGGTGCCCCTGAGCCGCCGCCTCTCGGCGGCCGACGGCCGCTTCCTCGGCATCCTCGTCGCGGCCCTGGACCTCGCGGCCCTGGAGGAGGTCTTCAACAGCGCGCGGCTCGGGGAGGGGGCGGCCGTCGCCCTGGTCGCCCAGGACGGCCGCGTGCTGCTGCGCCAGCCCTTCCGCCCCGAGGCGGTCGGCCTGCGGGTGGACCCGGCCGACTACGGCCTGGGCGACCTGCCGCGACAGGGTCGCAGCTTCGAGGCACGCTCGCCGGTCGACGGGGTGCCGCGCCTCTACAGCGCCATGCCGTTGCCCGCGCACCACCTGGCGGTCATCACCGGGCTCGATCCGCAGGAGGTGCTGCAGCCCTGGCAGCGCAGCGCGTTCATCCATGCCGCGGTCGTGGCCCTGCTGATTGCCCTGCTGCTGGCCCTGGGCCACCGCCTGGTGGGCGCCATCGCGACGCAGGCGCGGCTGGGCGGCGAGCTGCAGCGCGCCAACCGGCGCCTGCACGACCTCAAGCGCGCCCTGGACCTGCATGCCGAGGTGGTCGTCACCGACGTCAGCGGCCGCATCGTCGAGGTCAACGACCGCTTCTGCCACTCCAGCCGCGCCGAGCGGGCCGAGCTGATCGGCCTGGACTGCCGCGCGCTGCGCTCGGGCCACCATCCGCCGGCCTTCTACCGCCAGCTCTGGCGCACCCTCGCCTCGGGTCGGGTCTGGACCGGCGAGATGATGATGCGGGCCTCCGACGGGGTCGGCTACTGGATGGAGACCACCATCGTGCCTTTCCTCGGAGCGGCCGGCCGGCCGCAGCAGTTCATCGCCATCCGCAACAACATCAGCGCCCGCAAGGAGGCCGAGAGCGCGCTGGCCCGCACGATGCAGGCCCTGGCCCACAGCAACAGCCGGCTGAAGACCCTGGTCGCGCACGATGCCCTGACCGGCCTGGCCAGCCGGCGCGAGTTCGACCGGGCACTGGCCCGCGAGCTGCGCCGTGCCGTGCGCGGCCGCCAGCCGCTGGCCCTGGTGCTGGTCGACCTGGACCACTTCAAGCGCTACAACGACCACTACGGCCACCCGGCCGGCGACAGCTGCCTGCAGGCCGTTGCGCGCTGCCTGCGCGCCAGCATCCAGCGCGAGGGCGACCTGGCCGCCCGCTACGGCGGCGAGGAGTTCGCGCTGCTGCTGCCCGCCACCGACGCCGCCGGGGCCACCCATGTGGCCGAGCTGCTGCTCGCCGAGGTCGAGGCCCTGGGCCTGCCGCATGCGGCCAGCCCGGCCGCCATCGTCACGCTGAGCCTGGGCGTCGCGGCGCTCCACCCGCGCGCCGACACCCCCGACGCGGCCGCCCGGCTGCTGCAGGCCGCCGATGAGGCGCTGTACCAGGCCAAGCGTGCCGGGCGCTCGCGCCTGGCGGTCAGCCCGTCCCCGGCGTCCGAGCCCTGGACCGCGGACCAACGCGTCTCATGATTTTCATGAGCCCGGATTCATGGCCGGCCGCTGGCCGCTCCGGCCGGCGGCGCGCACAGTTCAGGTCATGCGCTGACGCCGGAGCCTCCGGAACCCGGCGCAGCCCCCAACCTCCAGGAGACTCACCATGCTGTGGACCGCCCCCCAAGCCACCGACCTGCGCTTCGGCTTCGAGATCACGATGTACGTCTCGGCCCGCTGAGCCGGCCCTGGCGCCGCCCCCGCGGCGCCCGATGCAAAGCCCGCCTTCCGGCGGGCTTTGTCGTTTCCGGGCCGTCCGGCGGTGTCGGGCGAAAGCCGGTGAATAGCCGGGTGAAAGCCGCGCTGCTGCAGGCCTGGGCGGCGGGCGGCAGGCCTAGCATCGATCGACCTTCCCTCCCCGGCCGGCCGCGCGCGCCCTGCGCATGCACCGTCCCGCGGAGCCGCTTCCCGCTCCGCCCCACGGTCCGACGATGCCCATCGCCCCCGCCCTGCGCCGCCTCGACATCGAACTGCCGGCCTGCCCGCGCAGCCTGGTCGAGCTTGCCCTGCTGCTCGACGACCCGGGCGTGGCCCTGGCCCGGGTGGCGGCCCTGATCGAGGCCGACATGGCCCTGGCGGCGGCCGTCGTGCGCAGCGTCAACAGCGCGCATTTCGGGGTGCTGCGCCGCGTCGGCACCGTGATCGAGGCCCTGCAGCACCTCGGCTTCCGCGAGGTCTGCGCGCTCACCTACGCCATCGGCCTGCGGGGCGCCTTCCCGCCCAGCCCCGCGCTCGAAGGCCTGTGGAGCCGGGCCGGTCGCCGCGGCCGGGCCATGGGCGCCTGCGCAGCGGCGCTCGGCATCGACCCCTGGCAGGCCCACACCACCGGGCTGTTCGCCGAGGTCGGCGTGGCGGCCCTGCACCGCCACGATCCGCTCGGCCATGCCGAGCCGGGCTCCGGCCAGCCGCTGCAGCGCGCCGCGGCCGAGATCGCCCGCTACGGCGTCAGCCACGCCGCGCTCGGCGGCGCCCTGTGCCAGGTCTGGGGCCTGGCCGCCCCGGTGGCCGAGGCCGTGCGCCAGCGTCCCCTGGCCCATGCCCTGGCCCTGGCCGAGGGCGAGGCGGATGCCGCCCCGCTGCGGGCCGACTGGGAGCACGAACCGCCGCCGCTGCGCCGCCTGCTGGCCCTGCTGGCGGCCACCGACCTGGCCCCGGGCCTGGACGCCCCGCCGGCCCCGCGCCTGGATGCCGCGGGCTTCGCGGCCGAGGCCGCCTGGACGGCCGCCTGCACCCGCCTGGCCGCCGAGGCCGGGCTGGATGCCGAGCTGCTGGTCGGCGAACTCGGCCGCGCGCTGGCCTGCCTGGAGCCGCAGGCCACGGCGGTCTGAGCGACCGGCCCCGTGGCCCGTTGCGGGCCGCCGCGCAGGCCGTGCGGCCCCCGCGCCCGGCGGCGGCCGGCTAGCATCGTCGGCCCTGCTGCCGCCGCACCCGCCCGCCATGGCCTCTGACGCCTCCCCCGCCTCGGTCTTCGACTTCGAGGCCCTCGCCCTCGATGGCCGCCCCGCGCCCCTGGCCGCCCAGCGCGGCCGCGTGCTGCTGATCGTCAACACCGCCAGCGCCTGCGGCTTCACGCCCCAGTTCGCCGGCCTGGAGACGCTGTGGCGCGAGCTGGGTCCGCGCGGCCTGACCGTGATCGGCTTCCCCTGCAACCAGTTCGGCGCGCAGGACCCGGGCACGGCCGAGCAGATCGGGGCCTTCTGCCAGAAGAACTACGGCGTGAGCTTCCCGATGATGGCCAAGGTCGAGGTCAACGGCCCGGGCGCCCACCCGCTCTTCGCCCACCTCAAGCGCGCGGCGCCGGGCCTGCTGGGTACCGAGGGCATCAAGTGGAACTTCACCAAGTTCCTGGTCGGGCGCGACGGCCGGGTGCGCAAGCGCTACGCGCCCACCGACACGCCGGCCGCGATCCGGCGCGACCTCGACGCCGCGCTGGCCGAGCCGCCCCCGGCCGGCTGAGCGGCGGGGCGTCCGCCCGCGGCTCCGTCCCCTGCGTCCCATCCCCCTTGCGCCACGCCGCATCGCACCCCGTCGCGGGGTGCCGCCTCCCGCGGCCCCTCCTGCCCCTGCCCGCCGCCGGCCCCGCCCGGCGTGCCCCGGAGTCCTGACCATGCTGTTCGACCATGTCGAGCCCTACCCGGGCGATCCCATCCTCAGCCTCAACGAGGACTTCGGCCGCGACCCGCGCGCGCACAAGATCAACCTCTCCATCGGCATCTACTTCGACGATGCCGGCCGCCTGCCGGTGATGGCCGCGGTGCGCGAGGCCGAGGCCCGCCAGGCCGCCGCCGTGGCGGCGAACGGCGCCAAGCCCTACCAGCCCATGGAGGGCCACCCGGCCTACCGCGCCGCCGTGCAGCGCCTGCTGCTGGGCGAGGGGCATGAGGCCCTGGCCGCCCGCCGCGTCGCCACCCTGCAGACCCTGGGCGGCTCGGGCGGCCTGAAGGTGGGCGGGGACTTCCTGAAGCGCTACTTCCCCGACGCCACCGTCTGGGTCAGCGACCCGACCTGGGACAACCACCGCGCCATGTTCGAGGGCGCCGGCTTCCCGGTGGCGACCTACCCCTACTACCGCGCGGCCGATGGCGGCCTGGACTTCGAGGGCATGCTCGCCGCCTTCCAGGCCCTGCCGGAGCAGGCCATCGTGCTGCTGCACGCCTGCTGCCACAACCCGACCGGCGTCGACCTGAGCCCGGCGCAGTGGGATGCCCTGATCCCGGTGATCGCCGCGCGCCGGCTGATCCCCTATGTCGACATCGCCTACCAGGGCTTCGGTGCCGGCCTGGACGAGGACGCCTACGCGATCCGCGCCCTGGCCGCGCACCGCGGGCCGGACGGCCAGCCCATCCGCTTCTTCGTGGCCAGCAGCTTCTCCAAGAGCTTCTCGCTCTACGGCGAGCGCTGCGGCGCGCTGAGCGTGGTCTGCGCCGACGCGGCCGAGGCCGAGCGGGTGCTGGGCCAGCTCAAGGCCACGGTGCGCAAGAACTACTCCAGCCCGCCCACCCACGGCGCGGCGGTGGTCGCCCGCGTGCTGGACGACCCCGCGCTGCGCGCGAGCTGGGCCGCCGAGCTGGATGGCATGCGCGCGCGCATCGCCGCCATGCGCCAGCGCCTCTTCGACGGCGTGACGGCCCGCCTGGCCGTGGCTGGCGTGGCGCGCGACGTGCGCTGCCTGGTCAGCCAGCGCGGCATGTTCAGCTACACCGGCCTCGGCGCCGCCCAGGTCGATCGCCTGCGCGAGCAGCATGGCGTCTACCTGGTGCGCTCCGGCCGCATGTGCGCGGCCGGCCTGAACGCCGGCAACGTGGACGCGGTGGCCGCCGCACTGGCGGCGGTCTGGGCCGAGGGCTGAGCCGGGCCCGCCACCGCGCCGGAAACGCCACGGGGCACGGCACCCTGCGGCGCGTGCCCCGTGGGCCTGGCGCGCGGCGCGCGCCGCGCCGGGCTCAGGCCGTCGGCTGGCCGCTGCCGATTTGCGGGGCCGGCTGGCCGCGGGTCTTCCACATCGAGTAGGCGACGCCGGCCGCGATCAGGCCGAAGGTCACGCCCAGCGAGACCGGCGCAGGCACCTTGCCGACGAAGCCGACCAGGAAGATCTTGCCGCCGATGAAGACCAGCACCGCCGCCAGCGCGTACTTCAGGTAGTGGAAGCGGTGGATCATCGCGGCCAGCGCGAAGTACAGCGCGCGCAGGCCGAGGATGGCGAAGATGTTGCTGGTGTAGACGATGAAGGGGTCGGTGGTGATCGAGAAAATCGCCGGGACCGAGTCCACCGCGAACACCAGGTCCACCGCCTCCACCAGGATCAGCGCCAGCAGCAGCGGGGTGGCCCAGCGCACCGGGCGGCCGGTTTTGGGGTCGGGCTCGGTCACCAGGAAGCTGCGGCCGCGCAGGCCGTCCGTCACCCGCAGGTGGCGGCGCAGGAAGGCCAGCAGCGGGTTGTTGGCGATGTCGGGCTCGGCATCGGCCATGCGCCACATCTTCACGCCGGTCAGCACGAGGAAGGCACCGAAGACGTAGAGGATCCAGCTGAAGCTGCTGACCAGGGTGGCGCCCAGGCCGATCATGATCGCGCGCAGCACGATCACGCCCAGGATGCCCCAGAACAGCACGCGGTGCTGATGCTCTCGCGGGATGGCGAAGAAGCCGAAGATCAGCGCGATCACGAAGACGTTGTCCATGGACAGCGACTTCTCGATCAGGAAGCCGGTCAGGTAGTCCATGCCGGCGGTGGCGCCGAGCTCGGCCCACATCCAGGCGCCGAAGAGCAGGCCGGCGCTGATGTAGCCGGCCGAGAGCAGCAGGCTCTCGCGCACGCCGATCTCGCGCTCGTCGCGGTGCAGCACGCCGAGGTCGAAGGCCAGCAGCGCGGTGACGATGCCGAGGAAGCTCAGCCAGAGCCAGGCGGGTTTGCCGAGGAAGTCGGCCTGGAGCAGGGGCAGCAGGAAGTCCATGGGGTGGGTCCGGAAGGCTCGCCGGCCCGGGACCGCCCGGGGTGGGCGGCCTGACGCGGCGCGACGGGGCGGATGATGGCCAGGACCGGCCTGATGAAAAATCAGCGCCGACGGAAAGGTTCTTCAGTTTTTTCCGAACCCCGCCCCTGGAGCCGCCCGATGCTGAACTACCGCCACCTGCACTACTTCTGGGTCGTCGCCAAGGAGGGCGGGCTGAGCCGGGCCGCCGCGCGGCTGGGCGTGGCGGTGCAGACCGTCAGCGCCCAGGTGCGTGCGCTGGAGCAGGAGCTGGGGCACCCGCTGCTCAAGCCGGCCGGCCGTGGCCTGGCGCTGACCGAGGCGGGCGAGGCCGCCTTCGCCCGCGCCGAGGCCATCTTCCAGCTCGGGCAGGAGCTGCCGCAGGCCGTGCGCGCCGCCGCCACCGCGCCGGCCCTGCGCTTTGCGGTGGGCCTGTCGGACGGCCTGTCCAAGCTGGCCGCCCACCAGCTGCTGGCGCCGGGGCTGGCCACGCCGGCCCTGCGCCTGCTGTGCCACGAGGGCGAGTTCGAGGCCCTGCTCGGCGAGCTGGCCCTGCATCACCTGGACGTGGTGCTGGCCGGCCAGCCGGCGCCGGCCAACCCCAGCCTGCGGCTGAGCAGCCAGCGTCTGTGGGCCGCCCCGGTGGAGTGGGTCGGCCCGCCGGCCCTGGTGAAGGCGGCCGAGCGCGCAGCCTTTCCGCAATGCCTGGAGCACTTGCCGGTGCTGCTGCCGACCGGCCATTCGCCGCTGCGCGCCCGGCTGGAGCGCTGGTTCGAGGCTCAGGGCCTGAGCCCGCGCCGGGTCGGCGAGTTCGAGGACAGCGCGCTGATGGCCGTCTTCGGCATGCAGGGCCTGGGCGTGTTCCCGGTCGCGCAGCTCGGTGACGAGGGCCTGAGCCCGCCCTTCGGCCGCGCCCTGCGCCGCCTGGGCCGCTGCGAGGGCCTGGTCGAGGAGATCCACGCCATCCACTCGCGCCGCGGCCAGCACCACCCGCTGCTGCGGCGGCTGCTGGAGGCGGCGCCCTGAGTCCGGACGCCGCGCCCACCCGCCCTCAGCGGGCGGCGGCCAGGGCTTCGTCGAGCAGCTCGATCCAGTGCCGCACCGGCGTGGCCGTGCCGCTCTGCAGGTGCTGGATGCAGCCGATGTTGGCCGAGACGATGGCCTGCGGCGCGATCGGCGCCAGGGCCTCGAGCTTGCGGTCGCGCAGCTGCTTGGACAGCTCCGGCTGCAGCACGGAATAGGTGCCGGCCGAGCCGCAGCACAAGTGGCTCTCGGTGCGCGCGACCTCGACCTCGAAGCCCAGCGCACGCAGCCCCGCTTCCACGCCGCCGCGCAGCTTCTGCGCATGCTGCAGGGTGCAGGGCGGGTGGTAGGCCAGGCGCGGCCGGGCTGCCGCCGCGCGCGCCGGGCTGCCCGCCGGCCGGCCCGGGTTGAGCAGGGGCTGCAGGGCCGCCACCAGCTCGGGCAGCAGCTCGGAGGGGTCGCGCGTCAGGGCCGCGACCCGGGCCGCGCGCTCGGCATAGGCCGGGTCGTCGGCGAGCAGGTGGCCGTAGTCCTTGACCATGGCGCCGCAGCCCGAGGCGTTGACGACGATGGCCTCGACCTCGCCGCGGTCGACCAGCGGCCACCAGGCGTCGACATTGCGTCGCACATCGGCCAGGCCGCCGTCGCGGTCGCCCAGGTGGGCGCGGATGGCGCCGCAGCAGCCGCCTTCGTTGCTGACCAGGGCCTGGATGCCGCAGGCGTCCAGCACCCGGGCGGTGGCGCTGTCGATGTTGGGTGCCATGGCCGGCTGCACGCAGCCCAGGGGCATCAGCACCTTGCGCGCGTGGCTGCGCTGCGGCCACTGCCGCGCGCGCGGGCTGGCGGCGGCCGGCACCTTGTCCTTCAGGGCGGCCGGCACCAGCGGCCGCAGCAGCTGGCCCAGCTTCATCGCGGGGCCGAAGAGCGGCGAGGTCAGGCCTTCCTTCAGCGCCCAGCGCGCGGCGCGTTCGCCGCGCGGGCGCTCCACCTGGGCGTCGACCACGCGGCGGCCGATCTCGACCAGCTCGCCGTACTTCACCCCGCTCGGGCAGGTCGTCTCGCAGTTGCGGCAGGTCAGGCAGCGGTCCAGGTGCTGCTGGGTCTTGCGGGTCGGGGTCTGGCCCTCCAGCACCTGCTTGATCAGGTAGATGCGGCCGCGCGGGCCGTCCAGCTCGTCGCCGAGCAGCTGGTAGGTCGGGCAGGTGGCGGTGCAGAAGCCGCAGTGCACGCACTTGCGCAGGATGGCTTCGGCGGCCTGGCCGTCGGCCGTGCCCTGGTGGGCCGGGGCGAGATTCGTTTGCATGGGGCGAGTGTCGAAGATTCGGGGCGCCGGCCGCGCTCAGGGGCCGAGCAGGCGCTGCAGCGCCGGCAGCGCCCAGGGCAGCAGCAGCGGCATGAGCAGGGCGGCCAGCAGCACCTGCATGCCGAGCGCGACGCCGGCGTAGGCGCCGGCCTCGGGGTGGACCTGCAGCGCGCGCGCCGTGCCCAGGCCGTGCGCTGCCGTGCCGATGGCGAAGCCGCGCACCGCCCAGCGGCCGCGCTGGCCCGGGCTCGCGCGCAGGCCCATGGCATCGAAGATCGGCGTGGCCAGCAGCGCACCGACCATGCCGGTGACCACGGCGATCAGCGCCGCCACCGCCGGGATGCCACCCAGGCTGCCGGCCAGGCCCATGGCCACCGGCGCGGTCACCGACTTGGGCGCCAGCGAGGCCAGGATCTCGGTCGGCAGGCCGAGCGCCGCGCCCATCGCCACCGCGCTGCCCGCGGCCACCGTGCCCCCGCCCAGCGCGGCCAGCAGCAGGGCCGGGCCGCGGCGGCGCAGCTCGGCGCGCCGCTGCCACAGCGGCCAGCCCAGGGCCACCACCGCGGGGCCGAGCAGCACGTGCACGAACTGCGCCCCCGAGAAGTAGCCGGGGTAGGGCGTGCCGGTGGCGAGCAGCACACCGCCGATCAGCAGCACCGACAGCAGCACCGGATTGGCCCAGGGCGCCTGGCCGCTGCGCTCGTAGAGCGCCTGCGCGCCGACGTAGGCCAGCAGGGTCGCCGTCAGGCCGAACAGCGGCGTCGAGGCCAGGTAGACCCAGAGCTGGACGAAGTCGGCCATCGGCGCTCCCGGCGGCTCAGGCGGCGGGCGGCGGCGGGCCCGCCGGATCGGCCGCGGCCTCGGCGTCCCGCTCGGCCGCGGGCAGCAGGGCGCGCAGCAGCGCCGCCGTCGCCACCAGGCCGAGCACGGTCGAGACCACGATCACCGCCAGCAGCTTCAGGCCGTGCCGGTCGAGCAGCTCCAGGTGCGTGATCACGCCGACGCCCACCGGCACGAAGAGCAGCGACAGGTGGCCGAGCAGCAGCTCCGCGACCGCCGCCACCGGCGGCCGCAGCGCCTCGATGCGCAGCGCCGCCAGCAGCATCAGCAGGCCGAGCACCGGCCCGGGCAGCGGCAGGCGGGCGGCCTGCACCAGCGCCTCGCCCGCCGCCTGAAGCAGCAGCAGCAGGGCCAGGCCGCGCAGCGCGTTCACGCCGTCTCCTCCTGCGTGCCCGGCGCGCGGCCGGCCAGGGCCAGCCAAGCCAGGCCCAGCGCCAGCGGCAGCACGGCGCTGAAGCCGAAGCGCGCGAAGCCCCAGGCCCCCAGCACCGCCCCGCCGAAGAAGCTGCCGAGCAGGCCGGCATGCAGCCGCAGCCGGCTGCGGTTGGCCCGCACCCGGGCGTGGTCCGGCGTGCCGCGGCGGTGCCAGACCAGCAGCTTGCCCAGCTCGATGCCCAGGTCGGTGACGATGCCCGTCATGTGCGTGGTGCGGATCTGCGACTGCGAGACCTTGCTCACCAGCGCGTTCTGCAGTCCCATGGTGAAGGCCAGCAGCAGCACCGTCAGCGGCACGCTCAGCGGATGCAGCCGCTGGATCTGCGCCCCCACCAGGCCGAAGAGCAGCAGCAGCCCGGCCTGCAGCAGCAGCGGGCCCCGGTAGGGCGAGCGCCGGCCGCGCAGGCCGGCGGCCAGCCGCGGGTCCAGCCGGGCCTGGTTGACCAGCAGGGCCGTCGTGGCCGCGCCCCCGGTGAAGGCCAGCAGCGCGCCCAGCCCGATGGCCACGGCATCGAGCCGGCCGAGCACCAGCTCGTCGGCCATCGTCGAGACGATGCCGGTCATGTGCGAGGTGTAGACCCCCACCGCCAGGAAGCCGCCGGCGTTCACCGCACCGGCCACGGCGGCCAGCAGCAGGCCCAGGCGGCGATCGGTGTCCGGGGGGTGGGCGGGCGCCTGCATGGCGGCGGCTCGGCCGGCCTCAGGCCGGCTCGATCAGCCGGCCCGGGCTCAGCACGCCGGCCGGGTCGAAGGCCGTCTTGACCTGGCGCTGCAGGCGCGCCAGCACGGGGCCGAGCGGGCTCCGGCCGGCCTCGGCGCGCACCGCCGGATCGGCGCTGCGCCAGAGCTGCGCATGGCCGCCCAGCCGCGTGGCCGCGGCCCGCACCGTGGCGGCCGGGGCGTCGCTGAGCCACCAGCGCTGCGCCCCACCCCATTCGATCAGCTGCTCGCCACGCAGCCCGCTGACCGGCGCGGCGGTCGAGGGCAGGCTCATCCGCCACAGCGTGGCGCGGCCCGCGCGCAGGGCCGCGTCGGCCTGCTCGAAGTACTCGTCGCGCTGGTCGCGCAGGCCGGCCCAGAAGGGCTCGGCCTGGGCCGGCTCGACGGGCTCGCCCCCGGCCTCGGCCGCCAGCGCCGCCTGCGCGGCCGCCACCGCGGCCCGGGCGCCGGACAGGCGCAGCAGCAGGCTGCCGGCCCACCAGGCACTGGCGCTCAGCGGCAGCGGCCGGCCGGCCCAGCGGTTCAGACGCTCCAGGGCGGTCGCCTCGTCGCAGCTGAAGTGCAGGGTGGCGCTGGCCGGCGCTTGCGGCAGCACCTTGAGCGTGACTTCGGCGATCAGGCCCAGCTCGCCCATCGAGCCGGCCAGCAGCCGCGCCAGGTCGTAGCCGGCGACGTTCTTCATCACCTGGCCGCCGAAGCTCATCAGCTCGCCGCGGCCGTTGACCACGGTGGCGCCGAGCACGTAGTCGCGCACGCCGCCCACCGCGGCACGGGCCGGCCCGGCCAGGCCCGCGGCCACCATGCCGCCGACCGTGCCGGCCGGCTGCCCGTCGGCACCCGGCAGGCGCGGCGGCTCGAAGGGCAGGCACTGGCCCTGCTCGGCGAGCGCGGCCTCCAGCTCGGCCAGCGGCGTGCCGGCGCGGGCGGTGACGACCAGCTCGGTCGGCTCGTAGCTGCTGATGCCGCGCAGGGCCAGGGTCGACAGGGTCTCGCCCTGCGGCAGTCCGCCGAGGAAGGCCTTGCTGCCGTGGCCGGTGATCGCCAGCGGCGTGCCGGCGGCGGTGGCGGCGCGGATGCGCTCGGTCAGCGCCTGGAGTTCAGGGGACGTCTCGGGAAGCATGGGGCAGGGGGCCGGAGGGGGCGGCGGCTCAGAAGCGCGGCAGCTCGGGGAAGGGCAGCAGGCCGCGCTTGACGTGCATCTTTCCGTACTCGGCGCAGCGGGCGTGGCTGGGAATGAGCTTGCCGGGGTTGAGCAGGCCCAGCGGGTCGAAGGCGGCCTTGAAGGCCAGCATCTGCGCGCGTTCCTCGGGGCTGAACTGCACGCACATGGAGTTGAGCTTCTCCACGCCCACGCCGTGCTCGCCGGTGACGGTGCCGCCCATGGCGACGCTGGTCTCCAGGATGTCGGCGCCGAAGGCCTCGGCGCGGTGGAGCTGGTCCGGGTCGTTGGCGTCGAAGAGGATCAGCGGGTGCAGGTTGCCGTCGCCAGCGTGGAAGACGTTGAGGCAGCGCAGGCCGTGCGTCGTCTCCATCCCGGCGATGGCGGTCAGGATGTCGGCCAGGCGCTTGCGCGGGATGGTCGAGTCCATGCACATGTAGTCCGGGCTGATGCGGCCGCTGGCGGGGAAGGCGTTCTTGCGGCCGCTCCAGAAGCGCAGGCGCTGGGCCTCGTCCTGGCTGACCTCGATGCGGTTGGCGCCGGCACCGCGCAGCACCTCGCTCATGCGGGCGATCTCCTCCTCGACCTCCTCGGGCGTGCCGTCGCTCTCGCACAGCAGGATGGCGGCGGCGTCGAGGTCGTAGCCGGCGTGGACGAAGTCCTCGACCGCGGCGGTCATGGGCTTGTCCATCATCTCCAGGCCGGCGGGGATGATGCCCGCGCCGATCACCGCGGCCACCGCGGCGCCGGCCGACTGCACGTCCGGGAAGCTGGCCATGATGCAGCGCGCCAGCTGCGGCTTGGGCACCAGCTTGACGGTCACCTCCACCGTCACGCCCAGCATGCCCTCGCTGCCCACGTAGGCCGCCAGCAGGTCCAGGCCGGGCGCGTCCAGCGCCTCGCCGCCCAGGATGAAGGGCTCGCCCTCGATGGTGTAGCCGCGCACCTTCAGCACGTTGTGCACGGTCAGGCCGTACTTCAGGCAGTGCACGCCGCCGGAGTTCTCGGCCACGTTGCCGCCGATGGTGCAGGCGATCTGGCTGCTCGGGTCCGGCGCGTAGTACAGCTGGAAGGGCGCTGCCGCCTCGCTGATCGCCAGGTTGCGCACGCCGCTCTGCACAAGCGCCGTGCGCGCCACCGGATCCACCTTCAGGATGCGGTTGAACTTGGCCAGCGACAGCACCAGGCCGTGGCGGTGCGGCATGGCGCCGCCCGACAGGCCGGTGCCGGCGCCGCGCGCGACCACCGGCACGCCCAGCAGGTGGCAGGCGCGCAGCACGGCGGCCAGCTGCTCCTCGGTCTCGGGCAGGGCCACGGCCAGGGGCTGCTCGCGGTAGGCGGTCAGGCCGTCGCACTCGTAGGGCGTGGTGTCCTCGGCCTGCCAGAGCAGGGCGTGGGCCGGCAGCAGCGGCTGCAGCTGGGCCAGCAGCTGGGCCTGGCGGCCGGCGCGGTCCAGGCCGGGCGGCAGCTGCTCCGGGTCGGGCCGGGCGGCCGGATCGGCCTGCAGCCGCGCGGCGGGAAGGGGCGCATTCATGCGGATCGCTCGCGGAAAAGATGTCGGCCGCGCCGGAGGGTGGGCCGGGTGCCCGAGCTTACGTGCGAAGCCTTGGCCGTGCGGCGGCCTCAGGCGGGCGCGGTGAACACCGTCAACACGCCGGTGTAGCCGTAGAGGTGGTGGTGGCCGATCTCGCCGGCCGCGAAGAAGCCGGCCAGGGGCAGCGCCTCGGCCGCGGCGTCGCCGCCCAGTGCGTGGCGCAGCAGCTCCAGCTCGGCCGAGGGCGCGCCGAAGTGCGGCCCGCCGCGGCCGGTGCAGCTGGCATAGAGCGCGGCCAGCATGCGCCGGCCCCCGAGGGCGGGGCTGCCGTCGAGCGGCAGCTCCTCCGGCTCCAGCGTGCTGCGGATCTCGGCGCCGATGCGCAACAGGTCGCGGCGCGCGGCCTCGGCGTCGCGGCGGCAGAAGCTCAGGGTCTGGCCGGGCTCGACGCTTTCGGCCACCGCGATCGCGCGCCGGGCCGGGTCCAGGCCGATCAGGTGGCGCACCCGCTCGTCGGGCCCGAACAGGCCGCCGCGGCGCGCCGCCGCGGCCCCGCCCTCGCCCAGGGCGACCAGGGTCTGGCGCAGGCGGCCCAGCATCTCGCGCGGGCGGTTCTCGTCCAGGCCCAGCTCGCGCAGCAGCACGTCGAGGGCGGGTTCGCCGTCCAGGCGGTAGACGATCTGCCGCTCCGCCTCGTCGATGCGGTGTGTCCGCCCGACCGGCTGGCAGCCCTGGCTGACGCGCGAGACCAGCGCGATCTCGGCGTCGAAGGCCACGCCGGACAGGCCGCCCGCGCAGACGCCGTCGGCGAAGCTCAGCGCCCGGCCCGCGGCCGAGGCCAGGCCGCCGAACAGGTAGCCGCTGCCCATGCGCTGGCTCAGCTCGCGCAGCAGCTCGTCCAGCTCCGGCGTGGCCGGGTCGGCATGCACCTGCGCGACATGCGCCGGGAAGACCGCCGCCGGCGGCAGCGGCTGGCGGCCCGAGAACACGCGGAAATGGGCGCGCGGCAGGTCGCAGAGCATCAGCACCACGGCCGGCTCGTCGAAGTACTCGACCCCGCCGGCGCACACGCCCCGGCCGGTCGCCCCGACCCAGGCCACGCCCGGCCACTGCCGGGCCAGCGCGGCCAGCACCGCCTCGGCCTGGCCGGCGTGGGCCTCGGCCAGGTAGCACCAGCCCAGGGTCGGCGCGGCCGGGGCCTGGGCGTCCAGCTGGGCCAGGGCCAGGCCCAGCGCCATCGAGGCGTCCGGATGGCTGGCGTGGGCGGCCGCGAAGACCGGGGCCGTGGCGTGCCGGGCCGTCTTCACCGGCGGCGCGTCGGGCTGTCGCCGGCCGCGGGGGCGGCCCGCTTGGCCGCCGCGGTCTTGCGCGCCGGGCGGGAGGGGGTGGCGGGCGCGTCGTCGCTGCCGCCCTCGGGGCCGGCCGGGCCGGCCTTGGCGCGGCGCACCCCGGCGCTGCGGGCGACCGCCTCCACCGCCTCGCGGGCCGGGGCCAGGCCCGCCTGCAGGGTCTGGCCGGCGGCATCCAGCCCCTGCTGCATCAGCTTGGCGGGGTCGACCGCGGCGTCCTTGACGGCCTGGGTCGCGATCTCGGTGAACTGCTGGGTGAGCGCCGACCACCACTGCGTCGGGTCGATCAGCCGCGGCGCGCCCTCGCCGGCCGGCGCGGCCTCGGGTTCGGCCGCCGGCGCCGCTGCGGGGGCGGGCGCCGCAGCCGGGGTGGCCGCCGCGGGCTGGATCGGCTTGATCCGCAGCGCCTCGCGCAGGTCGGCCACCTGCACATTCATCGTCTTCAGCGTCGACAGCGTCATGCGCTGCACCTCCAGCGCCTGGATGGTGGTGCCGATCAGGCGCGCGTTCTGTTCCAGCCAGAACTGCACGGTGCGCAGCTCCTCGATGCGCTTCTCCAGCTCCTGCGGGTCGAGCGTGGGCGCGACCCACTGGCCGACGCCGGGCAGGGCCGAGCTGGCGCCCTTCATCAGGGTCTGCAGGAAGTCGAAGCCGGGGACCATGGTGCTGAAGTCGGGGGCGTGGCTGGCCATCGGGGCGCTCCGGGAACGGGAAAAGGTGCGGGGCATTGTGCCCAGCGGACCGGCGCCCGGGCAGCGGGCCGGCGCGGATACTTGGCCCATGCCCTCGCGCCCCCTGAGCCATCGCCTGCTGCTGCTGGCCCTGGCCGTGCTCGCCCTGCACCTGCTGGTGCTGCGCGCCTGCGCGGCGCAGGACGATTCGTCCGCTGCCGCCTCCGTCGCGGCTGCGCCGCCTGCGGCCCCGGCGCTGCAGACCCTGCCCCCGCCGCCGGCCCCCCCGGTCGAGGCCCCGCAGGCCGGCCCGACGCCTCCCGCCGCGCCGGCCCCGCTGCCGCGGGCCGCGGCGGAGCCGCCCCGCCCGGTCGCGCAG
>CAYSQO010000019.1:26063-29801 GCA_964433315.1 uncultured Rubrivivax sp. | reverse complement strand
GGAGGAGACCGATTCCCAGGCGTAGCCGTTGAACAGGGTGGCGTTGACGAAGTGGTCCATCGCCCGCACGCCGGCCCGGCCGCGCTCGGTGCGGCCGAAGAAGCCGATCCACACCAGCAGCAGGTAGCCGAGCACGGCCAGCGGGACGATGGCGGTCATCACCAGGAAGCCGGCGAGTCGCTCCTTCATGCGGCCTCCTGAGGAGCGGCCAAGGGGGGGCGGCGGCGGATGCGCAGGCGGATGCCGTTGTCGGAACGGATGGTCAGGCGCCCGACCGGCTCGGGCACATGCCCCTCGACCGGCTCGAAGACGAACTCGCGCGCCAGCGCCGCCAGCACCAGGGCGCCCTCCTGCCAGGCGAAGGCCGCACCGATGCACACCCGCGGCCCCAGGCCGAAGGGCAGGTAGGCCCGGCGCAGGGACTCGCGGGCGCCGGGCAGGGCCGGGCCCTCGGCCTCGGCGGCGGCGGCCGCTTCGGCTGCTTCGGGGGCGGTCTCGTCCTCGGCGCCGTAGCGGTCGGGGTCGAAGGCATCCGGGTCGGCCCAGAGGCCGCGGTGGCGGTGGATCAGCCAGGGCGAGACCAGCACCGAGGCGCCGGCCGGCAGCTGCTTGTCGCGCATGGGGCAGGCCTGGGCCGCCTCGCGGGCCAGGAAGCCGACCGGCGGGAAGAGCCGCAGCGTCTCGCGGAAGACATTGCGCGCCAGCACCAGGCCCTTGACCGCGCCGGCCTCGGCGGGCAGCGGGCCGGGGCCGAGCTGGCGCAGCGCCTCCTCGTGCAGGCGCTGCTGCACCTCGGGCGCGTGGGCCAGCAGGTGCAGGGCCCAGGACAGGGCGCTGGCCGAGGTCTCGTGGCCGGCCAGGAAGAGCATGGCCACCTGGTCGACCAGTTCCTCGAAGCGGAAGCCCTCGCCGCTTGCCGGGTCGCGCACGCGCAGCAGGGTGGCGAGGATGTCGTCGCCGTCGGCCCCGGCCTCGCCCGCCGCCCGGGCGGCATGGAAGGCCGCGTGGCGCGGCTGGATCAGGGCGCTCAGCAGGCTGCGGATGGCCTCGGCCGCCTGGCGGCTGCGCCGCACCTGCCACCAGGGGCGCAGCCAGCGCAGGCCGAAGAAGGCCGGCATCATCAGCCGCGGCGCCAGGGCCTGGTAGCGCTCGAAGGCCTCGAAGATGCGGCGCGCGTCGCCGCCGTCCAGGGGCTGGGAGAGGATGGTCCGCAGGATGATGTCCGCGGCCACGTGGGTCATCTCGGTTTCCAGGTCGTGCTCGGCGCCCTCGGGCACGCCGCGCAGCCGGGCGAGCATGGCCTCGGCCGCCTCGCGCATGCGGCCGTAGACATGGCGCACGCGGGCCGCCTCGAAGGACGGGTTCATCAGGCTGCGCTGCCGCTGCCAGACCGCGCCATTGGTGGTGAAGATGCTGTCGCCCAGCAGCGGCCGCAGCGCATCGCCCAGCATGGCGTGCTTGGGGAAGGCGGCCGCCTCGTCGACCAGCACGCGGCGCACCAGGGCCGGCTCGTTGACCATGTAGAGGTCGATGCCGGGCAGGTGCACCTCGCCCATCTTCATCGTGTAGCTGCGCGCATAGAGGCTGTCGAGCCAGGAGCGGCGCTTGCTGAAGAACATCGTCCACAGCGAGGGGCGGCGGGCCGCGGGCGGCGGGTAGTGCGGACAGAAACGGGTCATGCGGGGGGCAGCCAGGGCGAGGACCAGCGCAGCCGCTCGGCCAGGGCATGGGGCCCGGCGAACAGCTCGAAGGGATCGTAGCCGCCCGCCCGCTCGGGCGATCGCAGGTACTGCAGGTGCAGGGCCTGGCGATCCTTCAGCAGGCGGGCGTAGGCGGCCTCGCCCAGCCCCTTGTGGAACTGCGGCGAGACCTGGCGGCGGCGCATCGGCCCGTCCGCGCCGTACCAGGGGCCGCTGCGCGGGAAGCCGGCCCAGTCGGTGGGGGCGCTCACGTCCAGCCAGTCCAGCGCGGCGCAGGCGCGCAGCGTGGCCAGCTCGGCGCGGAAGGCGGCGGCCTCCGGCAGCTCGGCCAGGATGGGCGTGCAGTGGCCCAGGCTCAGCAGGGCCAGCGCCGGGCCCTGCGTGCCCAGCGCGGGCGCGCGGCGCAGCGCACGGGCCAGGGCCGAGACGGCCAGCAGGCTGCCCGTGCTGTGGCCCACCAGCAGCAGCTCGCCGCGCGGCGCGCCGGCCGGCGTGGCGGCGGCCAGGGCCCAGGCCGCCTCGACCAGGGTGTCGGCCCAGGCCTCGAGGCGCGCCTCCAGCGCCGGCGTGCGGCCCAGGGCCTGGGCGCGGGTGTGGCCGTACAGGCGCAGCAGCCAGTCGGCATGCAGGCGCCGGCCCAGGCCATGGGCCAGCGCGGCCCCGCCCAGCCCGCCCGCGGCCCCGGCCGCCAGCAGCGCGGCGACGCCGGCCCCGGCCAGCGCGGCGGCACCCGCGGCCCCGGCCGCGCCGCCCAGCGGCCCGCCCAGGCCCAGGGCCAGCGGCAGCACGGCCATGGCATGGGCCGGCCGGGCCAGGCGGCGGATGCGGCCCAGCACGCCCTGGCGCAGCAGGGCCGGGTAGACGAAGGCCGCATCGCGCAGGGCGCGGCCGGGGCCGGCCACCCAGGCCGGGCGCACGCAGTCGTCCCAGGCCAGCAGGCTGAAGCGCACGGGCGGCCGGTCGGGCGGGCCGTTCAGCGTCCAGTCGACCCGGCCGGCGTCCACCGGCTGCAGCGGCCCCAGGGCGAGGGCCGGCCGGCCCGGCGGCCGCTGGCGCAGGGTCTGGCGCATGGCGCGGTAGGTGTGGCGCGGCGGGTGCGGATCGAAGCCACCGACCAGCAGCACATGGCGCAGCCCGGCCTCAGCCATGCCCGGCCGCCGGCGCGCCGCGGGCCAGCACCGGCGCCAGCGCCACGCCGGTGTGGGTGCCCGCGGCCACCACCTGCTCGGGCGGGCCGGCGGCCACCAGGCGGCCGCCGCCGGAGCCGCCCTCGGGGCCCAGGTCCAGCACCCAGTCGGCCTCGGCGACCACGTCCAGGTCGTGCTCGATCACGACGACGCTGTGGCCGGCCTCGACCAGGCGGTGCAGCACGCGGATCAGCCGGGCCACGTCGGCCATGTGCAGGCCGACGGTGGGCTCGTCCAGCACATAGAGCGTGCGCGGCGGCGGGCCGCGGCGCGGGGCCTTGGCGGGCGGGCCCGCCGGCGCCGCGGCCGCGCCAGCCACGGCCTCGGCCGGCGCCTCGGGCGGGATCTCCTCGCGCACCTTGCTCAGCTCGGTGACCAGCTTGATGCGCTGGGCCTCGCCGCCCGACAGCGTCGGCGAAGGCTGGCCCAGCGTGAGGTAGCCCAGGCCCACGTCCTGCAACAGGCGCAGCGGCCGGGCGATGGAGGGCATGGTGGCGAAGAAGTCCACCGCCTCGTCGACCGGCATCTGCAGCACCTCGCCGATGCTGCGGCCGCGCCAGCGCACGGCCAGGGTCTCGGGGTTGAAGCGGGCGCCGTGGCAGCGGTCGCAGGGCAGCTTCACGTCGGGCAGGAAGGCCATCTCCAGCGTCAGCACGCCCTGGCCCTCGCAGGCCGGGCAGCGGCCCTCGCCGGTGTTGAAGCTGAAGCGGCCCGGGCCGTAGCCGCGGGCCTGGGCCTCCAGGGTGTCGGCGTAGAGCTTGCGGATCGTGTCCCAGAAGCCGATGTAGGTGGCTGGGCAGGAGCGCGGGGTCTTGCCGATGGGGGTCTGGTCGACCTCCAGCACGCGGTCG
>CAYSQO010000019.1:0-25963 GCA_964433315.1 uncultured Rubrivivax sp. | reverse complement strand
GCAGGAGCGCGGGGTCTTGCCGATGGGGGTCTGGTCGACCTCCAGCACGCGGTCGAGCGCGCCGAAGCCCTCCAGCCGCTCGCAGCCGACCCAGGCCGGCCGATGCCCCGCAGCCAGCCGGGCGCGGCCGGCCGCCGTGCCGCTGAGCGCGACCGCCGCCTGCACATTGGCCAGCAGCACCTCGCGCGCCAGCGTGCTCTTGCCCGAGCCGCTGACGCCGGTGACGGCCACCAGCCGCGCCAGCGGCACGCTCAGGTCCACGCCCTGCAGGTTGTGCAGGCGGGCGCCGTGCAGCTGGAGTGCCGGGCCGTCGGCGGCCACCGGCCGGCGCGGCCGGGTGGGGTGGCGCAGGGGCGCGGCCAGGCAGCGGCCGGTGATCGACTCGGGCGTGTCGATCAGGGCCTGCACCGGGCCCTGGGCGATCAGCCGGCCGCCCAGGCGGCCGGCGCCGGGGCCGATGTCGATGACATGGTCGGCGCGGCGGATGGTGTCCTCGTCATGCTCGACGACGACCAGGGTGTTGCCCTCGGCGCCCAGGCGCGCCAGGGCGTCCAGCAGGATGCGGTTGTCGCGCGGATGCAGGCCGATGGTGGGCTCGTCGAGCACGTAGCACACGCCCTGCAGCCGGCTGCCGAGCTGGGCGGCCAGGCGGATGCGCTGGGCCTCGCCGCCGCTCAGGGTGGGGGCGGCGCGGTCCAGCGTCAGGTAGCCCAGGCCCACGTCCTCCAGGAAGCCCAGGCGGCTTTTGATCTCGGCCACCACGTCGCGGGCGATGGCGGCCTCGCGGCCGTCGAGCCTGAGCTTCTCGACCCAGCGCCGCGCCTCGGCCACCGGCAGCGCGGCCAGCTCGGCGATGCTGCGCTCGCGGAAGCGCACGGCCAGGGCCACCGGGTTCAGGCGCGCGCCGTGGCAGCTGCCGCAGGGGGTGTCGGCCAGGTCCTCGACCTCGGGCTCGGCGAAGCTGCGCTCGCGGCCGCGGTCCTCGTCGGCGACGCTGTCGTCCAGGGCCTTGCGCTGCTCACGGCTCAGGGCCAGGCCGGTGCCGACGCAGTCGGTGCACCAGCCGTGCTTGCTGTTGTAGGAGAAGAGCCGCGGGTCGGGCTCGGGGAAGCTGCTGCCGCACTGCGGGCAGGCGCGCTTGGTGGAGAAGACCTTGAGCTTGCCGATGCGCGCCGTGGGCCCGCCGCTGGCCAGCGCGGCCTGCAGGCCGTCCAGCGGCGCCAGCACGTGCACCACGCCCTTGCCATGGTCCAGGGCCTGGGCCAGCAGCTCGCGCAGCCGGCCTTCCTGGGCCGGGTCGACCACCAGGTCGCCCACCGGCAGCTCCAGGGTGTGCTCCTTGAATCGGTCCAGCCGCGGCCAGGGCGCGGTGGGCAGGAAGTGGCCATCCACCCGCAGGTGGCTGTGGCCGCGCTGGGCGGCCCACTTGGCCAGGTCGGTGTAGAGGCCCTTGCGGTTGACCACCAGGGGCGCGAGCAGGCCGATGTGCTGGCCGCGGTGCTCGCGCATCAGCTGGGCGGCGATGGCCTCGGCCGTCTGCGGCGTGACGGCGACGCGCGGCGGCGCCTCGCCACCCTCGGCCCGGGCCTGGGCCTCGGCCTGGGCGGCGCAGTGCGGGCAGTGCTGCACGCCCAGCTTGACGTACATCAGCCGCAGGAAGTGCCAGACCTCGGTGGTGGTGGCCACCGTGCTCTTGCGGCCACCGCGCGAGAGGCGCTGCTCGATGGCCACCGTGGGCGGAATGCCCCAGACCGCGTCCACCTCCGGCCGACCGGCCGGCTGCACGATGCTGCGGGCGTAGGCGTTGAGGGATTCGAGGTAGCGGCGCTGGCCCTCGTTGAACAGGATGTCGAAGGCCAGGGTGCTCTTGCCCGAGCCGCTGACGCCGGTGATGACGTTGAAGCGGCCGCGCGGGATGTCCACGCTCAGGCCCTTCAGGTTGTGCTCGCGGGCGTGGACGATCTGGATGGCGCCGTCCTCGTCGCGCGCGAGCGTGCCGGCACGCGCGGCGCGGGCCACGGTCTGCAGGGGCAGGCCTTCGTCCTCGTCGGCCGCAGGCCGCGCGGCGGCGTAGGGGCTGCGCGGCTCGGCGGCCTGAAGCCGGGGCGGCGCGTCGTTCGCCGCCTCGGCGACCGGCGTGGCCAGGCCGAGGGCCTGCTCATACGCCCGCAGCGCTGCGCCGGTGTGCGAGGTGGCGTGGCGCGCCACCTCGGCCGGCGGCCCCTCGGCCACCAGCAGGCCGCCGCCCTCGCCGCCTTCGGGGCCGAGGTCGAGCAGCCAGTCGGCGCTGCGGATCACGTCGAGGTTGTGCTCGATGACGATCAGCGAATGCCCGGCCTCCAGCAGGCGCCGGAAGGCGCGCATGAGCTTGGCGATGTCGTCGAAGTGCAGGCCGGTGGTGGGCTCGTCGAAGAGGAAGAGCGTGCCCTTCTTGGCCAGCTTCTGGCGGCTGGCCGGCGTGGCCTTGGCGGCCTCGGCCAGGAAGCCGGCGAGCTTCAGGCGCTGGGCCTCGCCGCCGCTGAGGGTGGGCACGGGCTGGCCGAGCTTGACGTAGTCCAGCCCCACCTCGGCGATGGGCGCGAGCGCGCGCACGACCTCGCGGTCCTCGGCGAAGAGGCGCAGCGCGTCGGCGACGGTGAGCTCCAGCACGTCGGCGATGCTGAGCGCGCGGCCGCCGCGCTCGATGGTGACCTCGCGCAGCTCGGCGCGGAAGCGCGTGCCCTCGCAGTCGCCGCAGCGCAGGTAGACGTCGCTGAGGAACTGCATCTCCACATGCTCGAAGCCCGAGCCGCCGCAGCCCGGGCAGCGGCCGTCGCCGGCGTTGAAGCTGAACATGCCCGCGCCGTAGCCGCGCTGCTGGGCCAGCGGGGCGGCGGCGAAGAGCGCGCGCACCGCGTCGAAGGCGCCGACGTAGCTGGCCGGGTTGGAGCGCGCGGTCTTGCCGATGGGGCTCTGGTCGACGAAGACGGCGTCCGACAGCCAGTCGGCGCCGAGCAGGCGCTCGTGCGCGCCCGGGGTCTCGCTGGCCTGGCCGAAGTGGCGCGCCAGGGCGGGGAAGAGCACGTCCTGGATCAGGGTGCTCTTGCCCGAGCCGCTGACCCCGGTGACCACGACCAGGCGCTGCAGCGGGAACTCGGCCGTGACGGCGCGCAGGTTGTGCTGGCGCACGCCCTCCAGGATGAGGCGCGGAGTGCTGTCGGTCACCGGCCGGCTCAGGCCCAGGCCGATGCGGCGGCGCGCGCCGAGGTAGGCACCGGTCAGGGTCTCGGCGGCCTTGAGGTCGGCCGGCGGGCCGTCGAAGACGATGCGCCCGCCCTGGCTGCCCGGGCCGGGGCCGAGGTCGATCACCCGGTCGGCGGCCAGCATCACGGCCGGGTCGTGCTCGACCACGACCAGGGTGTTGCCGGCGTCGCGCAGGCGCTGCATGGCGCGCACGATGCGGTCCATGTCGCGCGGGTGCAGGCCGATGCTGGGCTCGTCCAGCACGAAGAGCGTGTTGACCAGGGAGGTGCCGAGCGCGGTGGTCAGGTTGATGCGCTGCACCTCGCCGCCGCTGAGGGTGCGGCTCTGGCGGTCCAGGCTGAGGTAGCCCAGGCCCACGTCGCAGAGGTACTTCAGGCGCTTGCGCACCTCGTCGAGCAGCAGGGCCAGGGCTTCGTCGAGCAGGCTGCTGGGCAGGCTGAGGGTGTCGAAGAAGCGGCGCAGCCGATCGAGGGGCAGCAGCATCAGGTCGTGCAGGCCCAGGCCCGGCAGGGCTTCGAGCTGGGCCCGCGACCAGGCCACGCCCCGCGGCAGGAAGCGCTGTCCGGCCGGCAGCAGGGCCTCGCTGCCCGGGGCCCCGAGACGCCACAGCAGCGATTCGGTCTTGAGCCGCGCGCCGCCGCAGGCCGGGCAGCCGGTGTAGCTGCGGTACTTGGACAAGAGCACGCGGATGTGCATCTTGTAGGCCTTGCTCTCCAGGTACTCGAAGAAGCGCTTCAGGCCGTACCACTGCTTGCCCCAGACGCCCTTGTAGGCCGGGTCGCCGTCGATGACCCAGGCCTGCTGGGCCGGGCTCATCTGCGCCCAGGCGGTGTCGCGCGGGATGCCGGCCTCGCCGGCCAGGCGCATCAGGTCGTCCTGGCACTCGGACCAGGCGGGCGTCTGCAGCGGCTTGACGGCGCCGCCGCGCAGGGTCTTGCGGCCGTCGGGCACGACCAGGCCCCAGTCCACGCCGATGACGCGGCCGAAGCCGCGGCAGGTCTCGCAGGCGCCGGCCGGGCTGTTGAAGGAGAACAGCGCCGGGCCGGGCGCGGCATAGCGCAGGCCGCTGTCGGGGCAGTGCAGGCCGCGGCTGAAGCGCCAGAGTTCGGGGGCGGCCGCGTCGCCATCGGCGTCGAGCGGCAGGGCGTGCACATGCAGGCGGCCGCTGCCGCGGCGGAAGCCGTTCTCCAGGGCCTCGATGACGCGGGCGCGCTCCACCGCCGGCTGGCCGTCCTCGCCGAGCATGCGGAAGCGGTCGGCCACCACGTCGAGCTGCTTCATCGGGGCGCCGCCCTCGGCGGCGGGCGGCGCCTCGCGCTCGGCCTGCACCCGGGTGTAGCCGCTGGCGGAGAGCCACTGCTCGACCTCCTCGGCACTGACGCTGGCCGGCAGCTCGACGGGGAAGCAGACGATCAGGCGCTGGCCCGGCCGGGCGCGGGCCAGCAGTTCGGCGTGGACGCTCTGCGGATCGTCCTCGCGCACGGGCTGGGCGGTCTCGCGGTCGAACAGCCGGGCGGCGCGCGCGAACAGCAGCTTCAGGTGGTCGTTCAGCTCGGTCATCGTGCCGACCGTGCTGCGGCTGGAGCGCACCGGGTTGGTCTGGTCGATGGCGATGGCCGGCGGCACGCCGTCGACGCTGTCGACCGCCGGGCGGTCCATGCGGTCGAGGAACTGCCGCGCGTAGGCGCTGAAAGTCTCGACGTAGCGGCGCTGGCCCTCGGCATACAGCGTGTCGAAGACCAGGCTGGACTTGCCCGAGCCGCTGGGCCCGGTGACCACGGTCAGCTCGCCGGTGCGCAGGTCCAGGTCGAGGTTCTTGAGGTTGTGCTGCCGCGCACCGCGGATGCGGATCCGACCCTGGGTCATGGGAGGCCTGTGCGTGAGGGGACCCGGGAGTTTAGGAAGCTGCGGCAGGCCCCGGGCCCGCAAGGTCAGGGGGTGGCGGCGGCCCGCGCCGGCAGGCGGGCCCAGATCGCGCGCTGCTCGGCCGGGCTGGCCTGCGGCCGGGCGGCGATCTCGTCCAGGCTGCGCAGGCAGCCGGCGCACAGGCCGCGCGCCGGGTCGATGCGGCAGACCTGGAGGCAGGGGCTGGGCGGGGCCTGATCGGCCGGCAGCGCCGCCAGGGCGGCGGCCCGGGCTCGCAGCGGCGCAGGGAGACGGTGGACATCGCGCATGGCCGGGGATTCTGCGTCCCGTCGGGCATGGCCCCGGATCGGCGGCCGGGCCGGCGGGCTGCGCAGAATGCGGCCCTGCCCGACGCCCGATGACGCCCAGCGCCCCGCCCTGCCCGCCCCCGGGCTCCTACGCCGAGCTGGCCGCCCGCGAGCGGGCCGGCATCGACTACCGCATCGTCTGCCGGCCGGTGGCCGGCGCCCGGCTGCTGGTGCTGGCCCCGCACGCCGGACGCATCGAGCGCGGCTGCTCGGGCCTGGCGCGGGCGATCGCCGGCGAGGAGGCCTCGCTCTACCTCTTCGAGGGCCTGCGCGAGACCCTGAACTTCGAGCGCCTGCACCTGCCCAGCCACGCCTTCGACGAGCCCCGGGCCCTGGCGATGACGGCGCAGGTCGAACGGGTACTGACGGTGCACGGCTGCGAGGGGCGGGACGATGCCCGCGTGCTGCTGGGCGGCCTGGACCGGCCGCGCGTGGCGCGCCTGGCCGCCGCGCTGGAGGCTGCCGGCCTCCCGGCCGAGACCGCGGGCCACCGCTTCCCGGGCCGGCATCCGCGCAACATCTGCAACCGGGCACCGGCCGGCCTGGGCCTGCAGCTGGAGTTCACCGGCCCGCTGCGCGAGGGGCCGAGGGAGGCCGTGGCCGCGATCCGCGCCGCGCTGGCGGCCGAGGGCCTGCTGGGCCCGGCGCCGCGGCTCAGCCGATGACGGCCTCGTGGACGATGCGCCAGCGCTGGCCGTCATGCGTCCAGTACTGGCGGCGGACCACGCCGGTGCGGGCCCCGCGGCCGACGTCGCCGAAGGTGACGACGGCATGGTCGAGCTGGTCGCGCCAGGTGAAGATGCTGAGGTCCTTCGGCGACTGGAAGCGCTGGGGGAGCTCACCGCTGCGGCTGGAGACGCGGCGCAGGGTCGGCGCCTCGGCCAGGGGGCTGGCGGAGGCCGCGTAGAAGGCCGCCAGGCGGCTGGAATCGCCAAGGTCGCGGGCCTGCCACCAGGCGCGCAGGGCCTCGCTGAAGCCACGGTTGCTGCGCTCGGCAGCCTCGGGCACGACCCAGTCCAGCTTGTGGGCGACGACGACCGGCGTGCCCTGGGCCGCGACGGTCTGCATCAGGCGCTGCATGTCGGGGTTGGACAGCACGATGCAGCCGTCGGTGCTGAGCGGGGCGCGGGCGTAGTTGGCGGCCGGGGTGCCGTGCAGCCAGATGCCGCTGCCGGTGCGTCCCTTCAGCCGGTCGACCTCGTTGGGGTAGTTCAGCGTGAGCGCGCCGGTGCCGTAGAGGTCGCCGAGCTGGCGCCCGTCCAGGCGGCTGGTGGTGAAGTAGACGCCGACCGGCGTGCGCTGGTCGCCCTCGGCGCGCTTGTCGACGCCGGCCTTGCCGAGCGACACATAGTGGTCGGCGACCAGGCGCAGGCCGCGCTCGGAACGCTCGAAGAGGTAGAGCCGGTGGCGCGAGGCGTCGACGGCGATCGCGTGGCGCAACTGGGGCGGCAGGGCCAGGAAGACGCTGGGCAGGCGGCCGGCCGGAGGGCGGTCCTCCAGGGCCTGCAGGCGCTGCCGGGCCTCGTCACGCAGCTGCAGCAGGGCCTCGCCCTGGGCCGCGCTGAGGCGGGCCGGCAGGACGCCGCTGGCGCCGAAGCGGCCGGCCTGGGCGCTGAGCAGATCGCCCAGCAACAGGTGGCCGAGCTGGAACTGCGGGTAGTCGCGCACCAGGCGCTCGGCCTGGAGGCGGGCTTCGGCCATGCGGCCCGTGCCGATGAGCTTGTGGATGGCCAGCAGCCGGGCCTCGGCCTGGGCGCTGCCCGGGGACGGGCTCGCGCCGGGGGTCGGCCCCGCCGCCGCCGCAGCAGCCCCCGCCGCCACGCCCCCCGCGGCGGCTGCGCGGGCGGTGGCGCGCGCGGCGCTCCCCTGGCGCGCGGGCTTCGCGGCACGCGGGCCGCGGCCGCCGTCACGTGCGGGCGCCTGGGCGGCCTCGCCCCGCCGGGCCTCGCGGGCCTGGGCCGGAGGCTCGGCAGCCAGCCCCGCAAGCAGCGCGATCAGGCAGGCCGCCAGCCTGCTTGCCCCGGGCATGCTCAGGATCCGGTGCTCTCGCGCTCGATGCGCCACTGACCGCCCTGCTGCACGAGCCTGAGCGTCTTGCGCGAATTGGCCGAGAAGGTGTCGGCCCGGTAGTCCTGGCGGAAGGAGACGGTGGCCTGCGGGCCGCGCACCTCAATGCGCCAGTCGTCGAGCGCGACGCGGATGGACTTCTTGCCGACGATGCGGTCGCGGCGGCTTTCTTCCCAGGCGGCGCGCTTCATGCCGTCAGCGGCGTAGTTGGGCGTGTAGGCCGCGAAGTAGGCCTTCAGGTCCTTGCGGCTCCAGGCCTCGGCCCAGGCCTCGACGGCCCGGCGCACCTCGGCCTGGGCCTCGCCGCCCGCCGCGGGGGCGGCCGTCGCGCGGTCGGCCTCGGGGCTGGGGGCGATGGCGGGCTGCGCGGGCAGGGCCACCGGAGCCGTCGGCTGCACAGCCACCGAGGGCAGCGCCGCCGCCTCGGGCTCGCGCGGGGCGGCGCCCGGGGTCTGCGGCCCCTTGAGCGAGATGAGCTCGCGGATCATGGCCAGCTTGGGGGCGGCGCGCGAGTTGCCGGCGTCGAGCTGCAGGGCCTTGCTGTAGGCCTGGCTGGCCAGCTTGGCGTAGAGATCACCCAGGTTCTCGTGCGCGGTCGCGTAGCTGGGGTTGGTGCGGATCGCGGTCTCCAGCGCACTGCGGGCGCGGTCGAACTGGCCCTGGTTGGCGTAGAGCACGGCGAGGTTGTTGTAGGGCTCGGGCAGCTCGGGATGGTCCTGCACCAGCTTGTTGAAGACGGCGATCGCCTCCCCCGCGCGGTTCTGCTCGGCCAGCGCGACGCCGCGCAGGAAGCGCAGCTGCACATCGTCCGGGCGCTTGGCCAGGCGCTGGTCGACCAGGCGGAGGGCCTCGGCCACACGGCCCGACTGCAGCAGCTGGGCCACCTCATCGGCCTCGTCGGCCCGCGCCGGCAGCCCGGCGGCCAGCAGGAGGGCGAGCAGCGCGGCCGGGGCCGCAGCGGAACGCAGTCGGAAGAAGGGGGACGGCAAGGCAGACTCCAGCGGTGGACGCGGGATTCTAGGCGTCCCCCCCTGGGCGTCCGGCGCCGTCGCGGCGCCGGAACGACATCCTTCACACCGGGGACGCGGGCCCCGGCGCGCAGCCATGAAAAACGGCCTCTCGCGAGGCCGTCGGGGTCTGCGGATGCCGGCGCGGGGCCGGCCGCGGACTCAGGCGCCGAGAGCGCCGGGCAGGTTGCCCAGGTCCAGGGGCAGCTCGCTGACCAGCGAAGGCGTGGCCGGCAGGGCCGCAGGCAGATCGGCCACCGCGTTGGTCACGGTGTCAAGCAGGCCCCCGCCCAGCAGGCCGTCGGTACCGCCCAGCAGGCCACCGGTGCCACCGAGCAGGCCGCCCGTGCCGCCCGGCAGCAGGGAGCCCACGGTGTCGAGCACGGTCTCGACCAGGCCGGAGGTGGCGCCGCCGCTCAGCAGGTCGCCGGTGCCCGGCAGGGCCGAGGTCACGGTGTCGACCAGGTTGCCCACCAGGCCGCCGGCGTCGGTGCCGCCCAGCAGATCACCACCGAGCAGGTCACCGGTGCCCGGCAGCGCCGAGGTGACGGTGTCGAGCAGACCGCCCACGAGGCCCACCGGGCCGGCTGCCGCGCCCTGGCCGGCCACGCCGAGCAGGCCATCCAGCAGACCGCCCACCGGATCGGCCCCGGAGGCGGAGCCGAGCAGGCCGCCCAGCAGGCCGCCGTCCACGTTGAGGGCGTCGGTCAGCAGCAGGTCACCCACCGCATCGGTGACGGTGTCGACGGTCCCGTTGAGCGCGTTGGACAGGCCGGCGTTGCCCGTGAGCACATTGGTCACGGGGCTGACCTGGGCGACAGTGGCATCAACCACGTCCAGCAGGCCGCCGCCCGCCAGGTTGTCGCCGAGGGCCAGCTGGTCCACGAGGTCGGTGGTGTTGTCGACGAGCTGGTCCAGGCCGTTGGTCAGCCCCCCGGTGTCACCCAGCAGACCGTCGGTCAGGCCGGTGCCCAGCAGGCCCCCCAGCAGGTTGTCGACGACGTCGGTGACGGTGTCGACCACGCGATCCACGCCACCGGTCAGGGTGGGATCCGCCGGGCCGGTGGGGCCGGTCGGCTCGGTCGGACCCGTGGGGCCGGTCGGGCCGGTGGGACCCGTGGGGCCGGTCGGCGTGGTCGGACCCGTCGGGCCGGTGGGACCCGTCGGCTCCGTGGGACCAGTCGGGCCCGTCGGACCCGTGGGGCCGGTCGGCGTCGTGGGACCCGTCGGGCCGGTGGGGCCGGTCGGCGTGGTCGGACCCGTGGGGCCGGTCGGCGTGGTCGGACCCGTGGGGCCGGTCGGGCCGGTCGGCGTGGTGGGACCCGTCGGACCGGTCGGCGTGGTGGGACCGGTCGGGCTGTTGTTGTCGTCGTCGCCGTTGTTGGCCGCGGCCAGACCGGCCGCCAGCAGCGCACCGCCGGCCAGCCAAGGCAGGAGACCGGCACCGCCGGCTTCCTCGCCACCCGCCGCGGCCCCCACGGCGGCCGCGCTCTTCTTGACCAGGGTGATGGGCTGGGCGTCGACGATCTCGACGAACTCGGCATCGCCGGCCACGACGAGCAGGTCACCGCTGGCCGCCGCCGGATCGACCTTGGCCGGCTGGATCACGACTTCGGAGTTCGGTGCCACCTTGACCAGGGCCTGACGGCTGCCGTCCGCGTTGGGGACGACGACTTCCACCGCCTGGTTGCCCGTGACGACGCGGTCGCCAGCAACCAGGGCCTCACGCGGGGCCACGGTGACCGGCTGGCCGCCCCGCAGGACGACGAGGCCCTGGGACGCGCCCGCCGGAGCGGCAGCTGCCGCAGCGGGGGCTTCGGTCGCGAGGTTCACGGCGGCGACGCTGCCACCCGCATTGGTGTTTTCCATAGGGCTCGTCCTTGTCAAAACGTTGTCCGGCGATCGCAGATGTATCGGCTGTGTCGTGAATATACCGAACGCCCCCTGAAACCGATTCGTGGCAAAGCGCACATTTCCCCGTCCGGCCCGCAGGGCCCCCTCAGCCGCGGGCCGGGACGGGACGGCCAGGGCGGGGGCTTCGGCAGCCCTGGCTTCCTGTTGCACACTTCAGGCCTTGTGCGGGGAGACGAGCGCCTGACCGGCCCCTGTCCGACCGCCCCCATCCGCCGACCATGAGCCCCCTGGAGTGATTCCCATGAAGACCACCCCCCGCCTGCTGACGCTGCTGCTTGCGGCCACCCTCGGCCTTGCCGGCTGCGCCACCAAGGGCAGCGAAGGCGCCAAGGAAGCGCCCGCGACGACCTCGTCGAGCAGCGAGCAGAAAATCGTCATCGAATCCAACCTCGGCCGGGCCGTGAGCGCGCCCGAGGCGCTGAGCATCGTCAAGGCGACGGAAGCCGACAGCGACAACCTGAAGACCCGCGACATCGTCTACTTCGACTTCGACAAGTACGACGTGAAGCCGGAGTACCGCGGCATCGTCGAGGCGCATGCCCGCACGCTGCGCGCGAGCCCCGAATCCAAGGCCCGCATCGAGGGGCACACCGACTCGATCGGTTCGAGCGAGTACAACCTCGCGCTGGGTCAGCGCCGCTCGGAAGCCGTCCGCAAGATGATGGTGATCCTCGGCGTGCCCGAGTCGCAGGTCGAGGCGGTCAGCTTCGGCCTCGAGCGTCCGGCCGTGCCGGGCAGCGATTCGGCCAGCCGCGCAAAGAACCGCCGCGCCGAGATCCGCTACTGACCGCGTCTGAGCCCGCCCCCTGCGGGCGGGACCGCCGACTCCAGCGTGACAAAGCCCCGCCGACCGGTCTGGTCGGCGGGGCTTTGTGGTTTTCGGGCCGGAGCCTGGGCCTCAGGGCGTTCCGGCAGCCGGGAGCAGCTTGTCGAGCAAGCCGTTCTCCAGGACCGGGCTGAGCGGCGCGGTCAGGCCCTCGACCAGGGGCAGGTCGGCGGCCAGGGCCTCGACGGGGTCGAGCACGGCCTGGGCAAGCGTCTGGACCGGGACCAGCAGCTCGCCAGCCGGCAGGCCAGCGACCCCGCCGAGCAGGCTGTCCAGGCCGAGATCGCTGCCGCCGACCAGCCCGGCCAGCAGGTCCTGCACCGGCGCCAGCAGGTCGCCGACCGGCAGACCCCCCAGCGGGGCCAGCGGACCCCCGAGGCCGGTTCCGGCGGAAAGACCGCCCCCCAGCAGGTCGCCGAGCAAGGGCAGCCCCGCCCCCGGGCCCGGCAGCGCGAGACCGGCGCCAGCAAGCAGGTCGCCGACCGGCGCCAGGAGATCACCCAGCAGCGGCAGCCCCTCCAACGGATCGCCCAGGCCGGCGCCGAGCAGCCCCCCCAACAGCGGCAGCTCACCGCCCGCCAGCAGGCCGTCGACGGTGCCGAGGGCGGGGGAGATCACCTGCAGCGCACCGTCGACGACCAGCAGCAGATCGTCCAGCAGCACGCCGGCCGCGTCCAGGACCGGGGCGGCCGTGGTGTCGAGACCGCTGACCGTGTCGGACAGCAGGTCCAGCACATGGCCGGCCTGGCCGAGCGCGGGCGCGAGCACCGGCAGCGCCTCGCCCAGCGGGCTGACGAGCCCGCCGACCAGGGCGTGGACTTGGTCGATCGCAGCGCCGGCCAGGTCGAGACCGGGGCCGAGGGCCTCGGTGGCCACGAGGCCGGCCACGGCCTGCACGGTGTCGACGGTCTGGCCGGCGAGGTCGTGGGCCAGGACGCCGAGCGCCGCGAGATGGCCCGCCTCCAGGGCGGTCTGCAGGTCGGTGACGATGTCCTGCAGCAGATCCACCCCCTCGCCGATCAGCGGCACCAGGGTGTTGCCGAGGATTTGCTGGATGGCCTGGACGGTCTCGTCGAGCGGCAGGTCGTCCAGCACGGCGGGCAGGGGCAGGTCGTTGCCCAGCAGACCTTCGAGCTGGTCGATGACCTGGCCGATCACCAGCTCCACCTGGCCCAGGGTGCTGCCCAGCGTGTCGGCGGGCAGCAGCCCGAGCAGGCCGTTGACCTGGGCCGGCAGGGTGCCGAGGGTGGCTTGCAGGCCGGAGAGATCACCGGCCAGCACGTCGCCGAGGAGACCCTCCAGGTCGTCGGCGAGTTCGAGTGCGGTCGGCAAGCCGTCCTCGGCCAGCCCGAGCAAGCCGTCCACCGCGTCCAGCGTGCCGCCCAGCAGGGGCAGCACCAGACCGTCCACCACCGCGCCCAGATCGAGCGCGTCGCCACCGAGGCTGGCGAGCAGGCCGAGGTCCGGCAGCCCCCCGGCGCCGCCGAGCGTGCCCAAGTCCAGCAGCGGCAGGGCCGCACCGGCCACCGTGCCGCTGAGCAACTCGGTCAGTGCCACGGTGCCAAGCACGCCGTCCAGCAACGCCAGCGGGGCATCGCTCAGCGAAGCCGCCGCGGGGGCCGGGTCGGCCGCCTGCAGGCTCAGGGCCTCGCCCAGGGTCAGGCCGAGCAGGGCGTGTTCAAGGTCCAGCGTATCCATGCGAACTCCAAGTCAGCGCCCGGACCGCGGCGGGCACCGGGTCAGGGCGGGGCGGCGACCGATCCGTCACGAACCGATCCACCGCGTCTACTGGAGTTACCGGCCCGTCACGCCAAGGGATTCGATCGATCCTGCAGCAATTGAATCCGTGTGTTTCAGGGCGGCCCGGCCGGGCCGCCCCTCAGTGGCGCACGGGATCCATGCGCAGCGACAGCCCCAGCGCCCAGGGGCCCAGGCGGGCCGGCGCGGCCGTCGAGGGCTTGCGTTCGGCACTCAGCACGGCCGGCTCGGGGGCGGCGTTGCGCAGCAGTTCGCGGACGCCGGAGCGGAAGTCCTCGTCGGTGAACAGGGCGCGGGCCCAGTCGGCCTCGCCACCCTCGGGCGGCAGCAGCTTGCCGACTTCCTTGGCCAGCTTCAGCTCGTTGAGGCGCTGATCGAAGACGGCATTCACCCAGTCGATCAGCACATTGTTGGCCTCGACCTGCGAATCCAGCATGGCCAGCGTGGTGGCGCGACCGGTGGCGTTCAGGCGCTTGCGGGCCCGGAAGACGGCCACCGATTCGTTGGCGGCGGTCTGCAGCAGGGTCTCGCGCTGGCCGCCGAGGTTCGCCCGGCGCCAGGCGGCGCTGACCGCCTGGGTCACGTCGCGCAGCAGGGCCTGGCGGCGCTGGTCCTGGCTGCCGACCTCGGCCTCGGCGCGCTGCACCTTGGCCGCGCTCTCGAAGAAGGTGCCGGAGCCCAGGGCCATGCGAAAGCCGTAGGTCGGTTTCTCGGTGAAGCCGCCGGGAAACTCGTAACGCTTGCTCACCGTCAGGTCGACGGCGGGGAAGCGGCCGGCCCGCTCGGCCTCGAGCCGGTCCTGGGCCTGCTCCAGTTTGGCCGAGGCCTCGCGGAGGTCCGGATTCAGCAGCATCGCGATGCGCACCGATTCGTCGAAACCGGCGCTCAGCCAGCCCCCGGGGACCCGCACGACCGGCAGCTGGTCCAGCCGCGGCGCCAGGCCGAAGAGGGCGGCGAAGCGGGCGCTGGCCTCCTCGAGGTTCAGGCGGTACTGCAGCACGCGGTTGGCCGACAGAGCCATGCGGGAGGACGCGAGCCGCGCATCGGTCAGGCCTGCCCCGCCCAGCTCGGCCTTGCGCTCCTCGAGCTGCATCAGCTCGCGCAGTGCCGCCTCGGACGAACTGCCGACCTCGGCCAGCAGGCTGAAGCGCAGCACCTGCAGGTAGGCGGTCAGGGTGTCGAGCACCACCGTCTCGGCCGCCTTGCGGCCGAAGGCCTCCGAGGCCGCCACGCCCTTGCGGGCCGCACGGATGCGGGCACTGGCCTTGCCCGCATCGAAGACGGTGTAGGCCACGTTCGGCACCAGGCGCACGTCGGTGCGGCGGTCGCGGTCGTTGCCGAGGTCGGTCACGACATTGCCGAAGACGGTGTCGACGCCGAAGCGCGGGTAGCGGGCCACCTCGGCCGCGCGCACCTCGGCCTGGCTGGCGGCGATCTCGGCCTGGGCCTGCTGCACCTCCGGCGCGCTGCGCACCAGGGTGGCCAGGCGCTGGGCCATCTCCTCGGCCTGCGGGGTCACGGCCACCGCGGGGCCGGCTCCGGCGATCAGCACCGCCAGCGCGAGGCGGCGGCCGGGGAAGGGTCGGAACATCGTCGTGGGGCGAGGCATGTCAGGGCTCGCGGAAGGCTTCGGCGCCGACCTTCAGCACCGGTCGCAGCAGGAACCAGATGAAGGGCTGGTGGCCGATGATCACGTCGACGTCGGCCTGCATGCCGGGCGTGACAGGCTGCTTGGACTTGCCGAGCGCGGTGCCCTCGGTCTCCACGACCATCTTGAAGTAGCTCTCCTGGCTCTCGGGCGCCTTGTCGGCGTCGGCGGCGATGCGCAGCACCTTGCCCTCGAGCGCGCCGTAGCGCAGGAAGTCGTAGGCCGAGACCTTGATCTTCACCGGCATGCCGACGGTGACCAGGCCGCGGTCGGCGGGCTTGAGGCGCGCCTCGACCTCGATCAGCGCGTCGGTCGGCACGATCTCCAGCACCTGCTCGCCCGGCTTGACGACCCAGCCCGGCTGGGCCGAGCGCAGGCCCTTGACGATGCCGGTGGCCGGCGCGGTGATGCTGGTGCGCTCGCGCTGGCTGCGCGCGCGGCGCAGGTCCTCGCTGGCGGTCGACAGGTTGCGCTCGGTGGTCAGCAGCTCCTCGGCCGCGCGGCGGCGGAAGCGGCCCTCCGCCTCGGCCAGCTTGCCGCGCGCCTCGTCGGCGGCGGCCTGGGCCGACAGCAGGCCCTGGCGGGTGCTGCTCAGCTCGGCCCGGGCGGTCTCGTACTCCTTGCGGAGCTGCAGGGCCTCCAGCTCGGCGACCAGCTTCTCCCGCGCCAGCTGGGCAGTCAGCTCGTATTCGCTCTTGAGGATCTCGACGCGGATCTTCAGGCCCTCGATCTTGGCCTGCACCTCCTGGCCGCGGCTGGCGTGGATCTGCACCTGCGAGCGGGCGGCCATCTCCTGGCCCTCCTGCTCCAGCAGCCGGGCGCGGTAGGCCTGCAGCTCGGCGTTGCGCACCTCGGGGGGGATGTCGTCCGGAAAGGCCGAGGCCGACAGGGCCGCACCGGTCGATTCGGCCGTCAGCCGCAGCTGCGCAGCCCGCAGCGCGGCGACCTTGGCGGCGATCTCCTCGAGGTTCAGGCCGGCAGCGCCGAGGTCGATGCGCAGCAGCTCCTCACCGGCCTGGACCTGCTGCCCATCCTTGACCAGCACCTCGCCGACGATGCCGCCTTCCAGGTGCTGGACGGTCTTGGTCCGGGCCGAGGGCACGACCTGCCCGGTCGCGGTGATGGTGGACTCGACGGGGATGAAGAGCGCGACCGCCAGGGCCGTCAGCACACCGGCGATGCCGGCCTTGGGGCCCCAGGCACGCCAGCCCTGGGGGGGCGGCTCGTCGTGCTTGCGCTTGAGGCGTTCGAGGAAATGCTCGGCGTTGGATCCAGACACGCGGTCTCCGTGGACTTCGGGAAACGGGTCGCGCTCAGGCGGCCCGGGCGCCGCCCGTCGGCAGGGTCACCGTGACCGGTGCGGCACTGGTGACGGGCGCGGCGGCCGGGGTGCTGCGGGCAGCCGCGTTGGCGACATTGGAGAAGTAGGTGGCGAGGGCTTCCTCGGTGCTGATCTTCAGCACCGAGCCGTCGCCGATCACCGACAGGGCCGCATCGGCATTGGCCACCATGCGGGCCGAGTGGGTCACGACCAGCACGGTCCGGATGCGCGCGATGGACTTGAGCGCGGCGATCAGCTGGAGCTCGCTCTCGTGGTCCAGGTCATTGGTCGGCTCGTCCAGGACCAGGACCACCGGGTTGCGCAGCAGCACCTGGGCCAGGGCGATCTTGCGGCGCTCGCCGGCCGACAGCGCCCGGCCGCCCTCGCGCAGCTGGGTGTTGTAGCCGCGCGGCAGCTTGGCGATGAAGGCATGGGCCCCGGCCAGCTGGCAGGCGCGCACGATCTGGTCGTCGGTCGCATCCGGCGCGACGCGGCGCAGCTGGTCGGCGATCGAGCCATCGAGGAAGTACACGTTCTGCGACAGGGTGCCGATCCAGCTGGCCGTCTCCTCGCGGGAGAACTGCTGCAGGTCGTAGTCCCCGAGCAGCAGGCGGCCCTGCTCGGGCCGGTAGAGGCCCGACAGCAGCTTGAGCAGGGTGGACTTGCCGGCCCCGTTGCGGCCGACGATGGCGTAGAACTGCCGCGGCTCCAGGCTCAGCGAGACCTCGTTGATGATCGGGTCGAGCTCGGGCGAGAAACGGAAGGTCACGCGGTCCAGCACCACGCGGCCGTTGGGCCGCGGCACCTCGAGCTCGCCGCGACCGGGCTCGACCTCGGACTCGAAGACACCGCGCAGGCGGTTGGCCGCCTCGATCGAGTGGGCCAGCTGGCGCCAGGCGCCGGCCAGGTTGGAGATCGGCGAGATGGCCTTCAGCGCCAGCATGTTGGCCGCGATCAGGCCGCCCACCGTCATCCACTGGTTGACCACGGCCAGCGCACCGAAGGCGGTGATGGACACCGAGGTAACGATCAGCATCGAATGCGACAGCTCGCGCGATTCCTCGATCTCGCCGCTCTTGGTGTAGCTCTCGCTGAGCCAGCTCTCGTAGTTGTCGCGCCACTGCTTGATGACCGCCGTCTGCTGGGCCAGCGACTTGACCGACTCGCGCGCGCGGCAGACCTCGGCCGTCAGCATGTCCAGGTTGCGGGCGCGCTGCAGCTCCAGCACCTTGCCGGACTTGACCTCGTCGGCCAGCCACCAGGCCATCACGCTGAAGACCACCAGGGCCAGCAGCACGACCGGCAGCACCGGCAGGGCGACGATGCCGATGATGACCAGCGCGAACAGCGCCACCGGCAGGTCGAAGATGGACTGTACGATCACGCCGGTCAGCAGCACGCGGACCGCGCTGGCATCACGGAACAGCGCCATCCAGGCGGCGGCCGTCCGCTCTTCCAGGGCCCGCAGGGGCTGGTTGAGCATGCGCTCGAGCAGCGCCCCCTGCAGGGACCAGTCGATGGAGGCCCCGGCCTCGCGCAGTCGGCGCGAACGGCCGCTGCGCAGCAGCCACTCGATGGCCACGGCCACCGCCACGCCGGCCAGCAGCGCGATGAGTGTCGACATGCCGTGGCGGTAGATCACGCGGTCGTAGACCTCCAGCGTGAAGACCGAGGGCAGCAGGGCGAGCAGGCCGATCGGCGCGGACAGCAGGGCCGAGACTTTCAGCAGCTTGCGGGCATCGGAGAAGCCCCGGGCCAGGCTGCCGCCGACGGCGGAGTCCACCAGGCCACCCTTGGCGCGCAGGCGCTCAGGAAGAAGAAATTCGATCACGGCGAGGCATCCTCGTTGCGGAAACCGGACGGAACACCGCCCCGAGGCCCGCCCGATCCGGCAGGGCGGCCTCTTGCGGAGGTCTCCAGCGCCAGACGCTGGGCCTGGCGAACTTCGCGCAGCCGCCGGAGCAACAGGCGCAGCAGGGCGACGAGGCGCAGGGCCTCGTCACGGAACTCGGGGTAGCGCTGCATCAGCAGCAGGCGCTGCTCGGCCTCGCGGCCGAGCTGGGCTTCGAGGCGCGACCAGGCGTCGTCGCCCCGGTCATCGGCCGCCAAGCCGGCGTCCTGCACCGCGCGCTGCCAGGCATCGAGGCGACCGCGCATCTCGGGCAGACCGCTCAGCAGCGGCTCGACGGCGCGCACCTCGTCAGGCTGCAGCACGCCCAGGGCGAGCAGGCCGGCGACGACGTCCGAGCTCGGCAGGGGCTGGCTCATTCCGCCGCTCCGGCCGCAGGGTCCAGCTGGACGCGCAGCGTCGCCCGCAGATGGATCAGGCCGCGGCGCAGCCAGGTCTTGACCGTGCCCACCGGCAGGCCGAGCTGGGCCGCGATCTCGGGGTTGGACAAGTCGTGGTGGAACCGCAAGAAAAGCACCTGACGGTAGTGGGGAGGCAGGGCGCGCAGGGCCTGGGCAAAGGCCTCGCTGCGGGCGCTGACGCGGTCGAAGAGGCGGTCGCGGCCGTCCTCGTGACCGTCCTGCCAGGCCGTGATGTCGGTCGACTCGCCGTCTTCTTGATCGAGCTGGGTGATGCGGGCGCGCTGAACCGCGTGGTTCATCGCCTGGTTTCGGGCGATCTGGAACAGCCAAGCCTCGGGCCGGCCGACCTTCTCGGGATCGTAGGACGAAGCGTAGCGCCAGACCCGCAAGAAAACGTCGTGCGCAACGTCCTCGGCCGCGTGCTCGTCGTGCAACACACGCATCGCATAGTTACGAATGCGGGCGCTGTAGCCGACATAAAGCTCGCGCAGGGCCTGGCGGTCGCGGTCCTGGATGCGGCGAAGCAGCTGCACCATGCGGTCCGGCTCGGCCGCGGGCGCCGCCACGCGCAGCGAGGCGGCAACGGCTTCCAGGCCGGTCGGCAGCACCAGGGTATTCATGGCTGATGCCCCGCAAGCACGGGGCCTGCCGCCCCCTCAGGCCGGAAGGCGCGTGCAGTGGAAGGCGGCGGGCAGAGCGGCATCCGGGCCCCGGACAGGAAGACTGACGACGAGAGAGCATCGGCCCGGCCGGGCTGCGGCCCCGCAGCGGGCCGGTTCGGCCGGGTGCCTCGGGCGCAGCAGGAAAACGGTCGCAACCGTTTCGAACCGCAGGACGAAACTTACGCGGCCTCGACTTGACTGAAACCTGTCGCGACCGAGCGTCGCAATATACCGGCATTGCCGGACCGCCCGGGGGCCCTCCCGGGGCGGCAGGCCCGTGGTCCGCGCAGGATCCGACGAATCCTGCGCGGACCGGGCCGGCTTACTTGTAGAGCACCTGCGGCAGCCAGAGGCCGATGCCGGGGAAGACGTAGAGCAGGACGATCGCGACGATCTGGATGCCCATGAAGGGAATCATGCCCGCGAAGATCTGGTTCAGCGTGACGTGCTTCGGCGCCACCCCCTTCAGGTAGAAGGCGCTCATCGCCACCGGCGGACTCAGGAAGGCGGTCTGCAGGTTCAAGGCCACGAGCAGGCCGAAGAACAGCGGATCGACCCCGAAGTTGTCCAGCAGCGGGATGAAGATGGGCATGAAGATCACGATGATCTCGGTCCACTCCAGCGGCCAGCCCAGCACGAAGATGATCACCTGGCTCAGGATCAGGAACTCGGTCTTCGTCAGGTTCATGCCCAGCACCCACTGCTCGACCAGCTCCTGCCCCCCCAGCAGCGCGAAGGCCGCCGAGAAGATGGCCGAGCCGACGAAGAGCCAGCAGACCATGGCCGAGGTCTTGGCCGTCAGGAAGACGGATTCCTTGACCACGCTCAGGTTGAGCTGCTTGTAGGCCGCCGCCAGCAGGAAGCCCCCGAAGGCCCCGACGGCCGCGGCCTCGGTGGGCGTGGCCAGGCCGAAGACGATCGAGCCGAGCACCGCCATGATCATGATGAGCAGCGGGAAGAAGCTCGACAGCAGCATCTTGAAGATCTCGAAGCGTGTCGCGCTCAGCACCGCGTAGTAGGCGGCCAGGGCCAGGCCGGCCACGCCGACGCCGATCCAGTAGTTCGTCGCCGGACGGACCGCCGCGGCCGCCGGAGCGTCGCCGGCCGCCCCGGGCTCGGCCAGGCCGGGCTCGCTCAGGCCGCCACGGGTCGCGCGGCTGGGAGCTTCGGCCCCCGGCGGTTCGGACAGCCCGCCCTGCGCCCCCGGCGGCTCGGACAGGCCACCGGCCGACGGCGGCTCGCTGAGCCCGCCGGCCGCCGCGCCGGGCGGCTCGGCCAGCCCGCCCGCGGCACCGGGCGGCTCCTCCAGCCCGCCGCCGCCATGTCGACGCTCGCCGGCGGCGCCGATCTCCTGCAGGGCCGGCTCGGCCGCCGGCGCATCGCCGGGCAGCGGCGCGCGCGGGTAGGCCGCCAGGGCGACCAGCAGCACCAGCAGCGCCGGCAGCAGGGCGATGCCCAGCTGCTTGAGCAGGTAGGCGGTCGGCACGTCGGCGTTGCGGCGCCCCTTGAGCGCTGCGAGCAGCATCGGCAGGACCCGGCGCTCCGGCGTCGCCCCCAGGCGCTGGAGCGGCTCGGGCAGCGGCACGGCGCGCTCGGCGGCGCTCAGGGGCGGCGCCAGTTCCGGCTTCACCTTGGCCAGGATGATCACGTAGAGGATGTAGAGCCCCGCCAGCATGATCCCCGGGAAGAAGGCCCCGGCGTAGAGCTGAACGACCGAGACCCCGGCCGTCGCGCCGTAGACGATCAGCAGCACCGAGGGCGGGATCAGGATGCCGAGGCAGCCGCCCGCCGTGATGGCCCCCGCCGACATCGGCACGCTGTAGCCGGCGCGCAGCATGGCCGGCAGGGCGAGCAGACCCATCAGCGTCACGACCGCGCCGACGATGCCGGTGGCCGTGGCGAAGATCGCGCAGGTCACCAGCGTGGCCACGGCGAGAGAGCCCGGCACGCGCGCCAGCGAGAGGTGCAGGCTCTTGAAGAGCTTCTCGATCAGGTTGGCCCGCTCGACCAGGTAGCCCATGAAGACGAAGAGCGGGATGGAGATGAGCACGTCGTTGCTCATCACCTTGTAGGCCGACTGGACCATCAGGTCCAGGGTCTTGGTCGTGTTCTCCTCGTAGGCGATCCACGTGAAGATCATCCCCATGCCCATCAGCGTGAAGGCCGTGGGGAAACCCAGCATGATGGCCACGACGACCAGCGACAGCATCAGCAGGCCGATGTGACCGTTGGTGACGGTGTCGACGCTGATCAGCATGGCACCCGCCGCGGCGATGATGATCGCCATCAGCGAGAAGCCGAACCAGAGTTCCTTGCGGATCTTCATGCGCGGCCTCCTTGCTGCGGCGCCAGGGCGTCGAGCGCCGCGATGTCATCGTCCTTCACGTGGACCATCTCCTTGAGCTTGTCGACGTCGACTTCCTCGACATCGGCCTCGCGGGAGGGCCATTCGCCCTCGCGCAGGCAGATCACGCAGCGCACGATCTCGACTAGGCCCTGCAGCAGCAGGATGCCGCCGGCCACCGGAATCACGAACTTGAAGGGGTAGAGCGGCAGCGCATCGGCCGAGAAGGTCTGCTCCCGGATGGCCAGCGACTCCTGCGCGAAGCCCCAGCCGGCCCAGGTCAGGGCCACCACGCCGGGCAGGAAGAAGACCAGGTAGAGCGCCAGATCGACTGCCGCCTGGGTACGCGGGCGGAAGAAGCCGTAGAGCACGTCGCCGCGGACGTGGCCGTTCTTGCTGAGCGTGTAGGCGCCGGCCGTCATGAAGAGCGTGCCGTACAGCATGATCTGGGCGTCCAGCACCCAGGCATGCGGCTTGTTCATCGCGTAGCGGGAGAAGACCTCCCAGGTGATGAGGGCGGTGAGCAGGACCACCGTCCACGCGCAGAGCTTGCCGAAGGCCGTGGACAGGCGATCGACGGCGAGCAGCACTTTTTGCATCGCAGATCCTTGTGCGTGCCGGCCGGGCCGGCAAAACAACGGGGGCGCCATGACGGCGCCCCCATCCGCTCAGCCCGCCGGGCGGGCCGGTTTCAGCCCTTGCGGCCGAAGTAGTGGTTGAAGGCCATCGTGAAGTCGACCAGGTAGTCGTTCTGCCACTGGCCGCAGCGCTGGGCGAAGGCGCGCTGCGAATCCAGCACCTTCTTGAAGAGCGGGTTCTCGGCAGACTTCTTCTCGATGGTCTTGTCCCAGGCCTCGAGCTGGGCCCGCAGGATGGCGTCCGGCGTCTTGTAGAACTTCACGCCCGACTTCTTCATCTCGGCGTAGTCGGTCGAATTGCGGTGGATGGCCTTCCAGCTCATGTCGGCGCTGGAGGCCTGCACGGCGTAGTCGATCATCGCGCGCAGCTCGGCCGGCAGGCTGCGGTACTTGGCGCCGTTGAAGAGGATCTCGAACTGCTCGCCGCTCTGGTGGAAGCTCTGCAGCATGCAGTTCTTGACCACGTCGGGAAAGCCGAGGATGCGGTCCGAGGTGGCATTGTTGAACTCGGCCGCGTCGATCAGGCCGCGGTCCAGGGCGGGGACGATCTCGCCGCCGGGCAGCGGGTTGACGGCCGCCCCCATCTCGGTGAACACGTCAACGGCCAGGCCGACTGTGCGGAACTTCAGGCCCTTCATGTCCTCGACCTTGGCGATCGGCTTCTTGAACCAGCCCAGCGGCTGGCTGGGCATCGGGCCGTACATGAAGCTCGTGACGTCGAGGTTGAGCGACTTGTAGATCTCGGCGACCAGTTCCCGGCCGCCCCCGTAGTTGTGCCAGGCCAGGACCATGTTCGGGTCCATGCCGAAGGCCGGGCCGGAGCCCCACAGGGCCAGGGCCGAGTTCTTGCCGTACCAGTAGGCGATCACGCCGTGGCCGCCGTCGAGCGTGCCCTTGTGCACGGCGTCGAGCATCTGGAAGGCCGGCACCACCGAGCCGGCCGGCAGCACCTCGATCTTGAGGCGGCCGCCCGCCATGTCGTTGACCTTCTTGGCGAAGTCCTGGGCGTACTCGTGGAAGATGTCCTTGGCCGGCCAGGTGCTCTGGAAGCGCAGGGTCACGGTCTCCGCCTTGGAGATCATCGGCGCGGCCAGCGCGGTCGCACCGACGGCCCCGGCAGAGGCCTTCTTCAGGAAGCGGCGGCGCGGGGCGCCAGGGGTCTTCTTGGCTTGGGTGTCGCTCATCGGTGTCTCCTCGGTCGGGGGGGCGACGCCGATCGGGCCGGCGCCGTGTTCAGGGTTCAGCGCGCGATCCTAGGGAGCCCCCTCGAAAGGGGTCCTGCGGGAACCACGTACAGCCCCCCCCGAGCTTTCCCGGGCCGGCCCGGGCGGACACCGGGCCTACAGCGGGTTGTAGCCGTTGTCCGCCGCCCCGGGCGGCAGCGCCGGCAGCGGCTCGTCCACGCTGGAGAAGGGCTGGCCGACGCGGTGCCGGAAACGGCGCCGCTGCTCGTAGGGGAAGACATCGTGCACGTGCCCCCCGCCGATGCGGTCCTTGTGCGACTGCCAGAAGTCCACGTCGAGCAGGTCGGCGTGGTACTTCATGAAGATCTCGCGCACCCCGGGGTGGCCGAGCAGGAAGGGCCCGAAGGTCTCGGGGAAGACGTCCTTGGGGCCGACGGCGTACCAGATCTCGCCCGACATCTCGTCTTCCTCGTTGCGCGGCGCGGGCACGCGGCGGAAGTTGCAGTCGGTGATGTACTCGATCTCGTCGTAGTCGTAGAACACGACCTTGCCGTGGCGGGTGACGCCGAAGTTCTTCCACAGCATGTCGCCGGGGAAGATGTTGGCGGCCACCAGGTCCTTGATGGCGTTGCCGTACTCGACGACGGCGTGCTCCATCTGGTCGGGCCGCGCATCCTGCAGGTAGATGTTCAGCGGCACCATGCGGCGCTCGATGTAGAGGTGGCGGATGATCAGGCTGTCGCCGTCCTCCTCCAGCACGCTGGGGCAGAAGTGCTTGAGCTCGGCGATCAGCTCCTCCTCGAAGCGCGCCCGCGGGAAGGCCACGTTGCTGTATTCCAGCGTGTCGGCCATGCGGCCGACGCGGTCGTGCTGCTTGACCAGCAGGTACTTGCTCTGGATCAGCTCGCGGGTGGTGTCCTTCTGGGGCGGGTAGAAGTCCTTGATGACCTTGAAGACGAAGGGGAAGGACGGCAGGTCGAAGACCAGCATCACCATGCCCTTGATGCCCGGGGCGATGCGGAACTTGTCGGTCGAGTGCCGCAGGTGGTATTGGAAGTCGCGGTAGAACAGGTTCTTGCCGTGCTTCTGCAGGCCCAGCGCGTTGTACAGCTCGGCCTTGGGCTTGCGCGGCATGAGCGAGCGCAGGAACTGCACGGTCGCGCTCGGGATGGCCATGTCGACCATGAAGTAGGCCCGCGCGAAGCTGAACAGCAGCAGCATGTCGTCGACGCCGAACAGCGCCGCATCGATGTAGAGCTGGTTGTGCCGGTTGTGCAGGATGGGCAGCGCGAAGGGCGTCTCGACGAAGCCGTTGACGATCTTGCCGACCAGGTAGGCGCCCTTGTTCCGGTAGAACAGGCTGGACAGCACCTGGATCTGGAAGTTGGTCTTCAGGCGCCCGTCGCCCAGGCGCTCCAGCACGGCCTCCAGGATGTGCGAGACATCGTTGTCGAGGTCGACGAAGGGCAGGGCCAGCTCGAAGTGCTCGACGATCTGCCGCACCGTCTCGCGCAGGTTGCCGCGCGTCGGGTAGTAGGAGCGGTAGGTCGGCTGCTCGGCCGGCTCCAGGTTCTCGATGTACTCGGTGCTCAGCGCCGGACGCACGAACAGGATGTCGTTGCGGAAGTAGCTGCGGTGCAGGATCTTGGTGGTGACCGAGTTGAAGAAGGTCTCGGCCAGCTCCGGCTGCATGTGGTCGGTCAGCAGACCGATGTAGTGCAGCTTGATCTGCTGCCAGACCCCGGTGCTGAGCCGGCTGGCGCCGAAGTCGGACTCCAGCCGCTCGACCGCCTCGGCCACCCGGCGGTCGTAGTACTCGATCCGCTCCCGCTGGGCGCGCTGCTGGCCGTGCCAGTCGGCCGCCTCGAAACGCTGCTTGGCCTCGGCGCTGGTCTGACGGAAGAGGCGGTAGTGGCGGTTGAAGCCTTCGACCAGGGCCTGGGCGATGTCGAAGGCGTGGGTGTCATCGAGGGCGGACGGAAACATCGGCAGCGGGGCGGTGGACGGTCGGGGCGCGCCTCAGCGCGGGGTGGGGCTGGCCGTGGCGATGCGCCCGGCGTAGCGCGCCTTCAGGGCGGTCAGCGCGTCCTGGTAGCCCCGGGCCAGCGACTCGGCGTCGGTGGCGGAGAAGCTCAGGTCGTTGAGGAAGCCGTCCTTCAGCCCGTAGACCAAAGCATGAATCGTGACCGACTGGCCCCGCATCCAGGCGTCCTGCATCACCGTGGTCTGGCCCAGGTTGTTGACCTGCTCCAGCACGTTCAGCTCGCACATGGCCTCGTGGCCGATCTCGACGTCGGGCAGGCCGTAGAGCCAGTCGGCATGCTTGTGGCGCACGTCCTGCACATGGCGCAGCCAGTTGTCGGCCAGGCCGACCCGGGTCCCGAGCATGGCGGCCTTCACGCCGCTGCAGCCGTAATGGCCGACGACCATCACGTGCTTGACCTTCAGCAGGTCGACGGCGAACTGCACGACGGAGAGGCAGTTCAGGTCCGAATGGGCGACGACATTCGCCACATTGCGGTGCACGAACAGCTCGCCCGGCGCGAGATCCACGATCTCGTTGGCCGGCACCCGGCTGTCGGCGCAGCCGATCCACAGGTACTCGGGCGCCTGCTGGTTCTGCAGACGCTTGAAGAAGCCGGGATCGGCAGCTTCGCTACGGGCCGCCCACGCGCGGTTGCGCGAGAAGAGCGGGCTCAGGGCAGAGGGGTTGGGGGTATCGCTCATGCCGCAAGTGTGCCAAGGCTTCGCCCCCCTGCGCCGGCAGGCTGGCGCGCAGGCGTGTACAACCCAGGGCTTACCCGGACCCGCCCCCATGCCCACCCCCC
>CAYSQO010000018.1:27715-30194 GCA_964433315.1 uncultured Rubrivivax sp. | reverse complement strand
CATCGGATAGAGCAGCTTCCGCAGGATCCAGGTCTTCTGCAGGATCTCGGGCTTGAGCAGCAGCTCCTCGCGCCGGGTGCCGGACTTGTTGATCAGGATCGAGGGGTAGACGCGCTTTTCGGCCATGCGGCGATCCAGGTGGATCTCGCAGTTGCCGGTGCCCTTGAACTCCTCGTAGATCACCTCGTCCATGCGCGAGCCGGTCTCGACCAGCGCGGTGCCGATGATGGTCAGCGAGCCGCCCTCCTCCACATTGCGCGCGGCGCCGAAGAAGCGCTTGGGCCGCTGCAGCGCGTTGGCATCGACGCCGCCGGTCAGCACCTTGCCCGAGCTGGGCAGCACGTTGTTGTAGGCGCGGGCCAGGCGGGTGATGGAGTCGAGCAGGATCACCACGTCCTTCTTCAGCTCGACCAGGCGCTTGGCGCGCTCGATCACCATCTCGGCCACCTGCACGTGGCGTGCGGCGGGCTCGTCGAAGGTGGAGCTGATGACCTCGCCTCGCACGGTGCGCAGCATCTCGGTCACTTCCTCGGGGCGTTCGTCGACCAGCAGGACGATCAGGTGCACCTCGGGGTGGTTGGCCACGATCGCGTGCGCCAGCTGCTGCATCATGACCGTCTTGCCGGTCTTGGGCTGCGCGACCAGCAGGGCCCGCTGGCCTTTGCCGATGGGCGCGATCAGGTCGATGATGCGGCTGGTGATGTTCTCTTCGGACTTGATGTCACGCTCGAGCTTGAACGCCTCCTTCGGGAAGAGCGGCGTCAGGTTCTCGAACATGATCTTCTGCTTGTTCTCCTCGGGCGTGATGCCGTTCACCCGGTCCACCTTGACCAAGGCGAAGTAGCGTTCGCCGTCCTTGGGCACCCGCACCTCGCCCTCGATCATGTCGCCGGTGTGCAGGTTGAAGCGCCGCACCTGGCTGGGCGAGAGGTAGATGTCGTCGGTGCTGGCCAGGAAGCTGGTGTCCGGCGAGCGCAGGAAGCCGAAGCCGTCGGGCAGCACCTCGAGCACGCCGTCGCCGAAGACCTGTTCGCCGGCCTTGGCGCGCTTCTTCATGATCGCGAACATCAGCTCCTGCTTGCGCAGGCGGCTGCTGTTCTCGATCTCCAGCTCTTCCGCCATGCGGACCAGCTCGGAGATGTGCTTGAGTTTGAGTTCGGACAGATGCATGGGGGGAGCACCCTCACGGTGCGGGGCGGCCGGGGGCCGCCGGAAACCGGATCACCCGGCGGGTGTCGGCTTTCGGACAGGCGTCGCATCGCGACCTTGCGGTGCGGCGACTTCAGCGCGATGGGGAGATTCGGGAGGCGAAGCCCGGACGCTGTTGCGGTCCGGGTGCCGGGTCGGCTTCGGGCGGGGGCGGCCGGGAAGCCGCTGGATCCGCCCGAAGTGTTGAAATTATAGGTGGCCGTCGACGAAGCCGACGAGCTGCGACTTCGGCATCGCGCCGACCTTGGTCGCCGCGAGCTGGCCGTTCTTGAAGAGCATCACGGTCGGGATGCCGCGGATGCCGTACTTGGCCGGCACGTCACGGTTTTCGTCGACGTTCATCTTGGCCACGGTCAGACGGCCCTGGTAGTCGCCGGCCAGCTCGTCGAGGATGGGCGCGATCGCGCGGCAGGGGCCGCACCACTCGGCCCAGAAGTCCACGAGGACCGGGGTCGAAGATTGCAGCACATCGCTTTCGAACGATGCGTCGGACACGTGCTTGATCAGGTCGCTGGCCATGAAGGTCGTCCTCTCGGACTGTTTGGAAGGCGGAGGCCCCGCGGGCCGCTGCGGGCGCGGCGGCATCTGCGGGCTGCAAATTTTGACACAAGGGGTCTGGTGGACCGGTCGCCTCCGCCCGGGCCCCGGCTATGGCGTGGATAGCGGGTTCCGGACGGCCGGGCGGGCGTCCCGGCGCGCCGGGGCCAGCAGGCCTTCGACGGCCTGCCGGCCCGAGCGCACGGCCCCTTCGAGCGTGGCGGGGTAGGGCCCCTGCACATGGTCGCCGGCGGCCCACAAACCTTGCAGGATGCATGCCTCCGGCCGGCGCAGGCCGACGGTGGCGGCAAAGGTTGCGCGCTTCTCGGCCAGCACCCGCAGCACGCGGCGCGGCCGGGCCGGGTCGGCCGCCGGCAGCAGGGCGCCGGCCTGGCGGGCGAGCTGCGCGAGCACCGCCTCGCCGCAGGCCGCCCGGTCCGTGTCGGTCGAGGCGGCGCTGAGGACGGCGGCCCAGCACCTCGTCCCGTCCGCGGTCGCCGCGCCGTCCTCGCGCAGCTGGCCCAGGTCGAACAGCCATTGCGCCGGCGCCGCGGGCCCGTCGTCCAGGCGCAGCAGCGGTTCGCCCAGCCGCTCGCCGGCGGTGGCGAGGAGCACGGTGACGATGGCCCGGTGCGGCAGTGCGGCCGCGCAGGCCGCCCAGTCAGCCCGCAGCGGCGCCACCAGGCGGGCGGCTTCGCCGGGCGGGCAGGCCAGTACCACCCCGCGCGCCGGC
>CAYSQO010000018.1:0-27615 GCA_964433315.1 uncultured Rubrivivax sp. | reverse complement strand
CACCAGGCGGGCGGCTTCGCCGGGCGGGCAGGCCAGTACCACCCCGCGCGCCGGCTGCAGCCGGCGCCGGCCGGCGGGCTCCTGCACCTCGACCTGCCAGCTGCCGTCGGGCTGGGGATGCAGGGCCTGCACGCGGTGGCCCAGGGCGGGGGGCTCGCCGCGTGCGGCCAGCCAGGTGCTGGCAGGATCGGGCAGCAGGGCGCCCAGGTCGCGGCGGGGCAGCAGCAGGTCGCTGCCGCCGCGCGGGCCGAGCAGCGCGTCCTTCAGCACCCGGAGAAAGATCTGCGCGCTGGCCTCGTGCGGCGCGGTGTTGAGCGCGGCCAAACACAACGGGTCGAGCAGCTCCTGCCGCAGCCGGGGCGGCAGCCCGCGGCAGAGCTGTTCGACGCTGCAGTCGGGCTGCAGCCGGAAGCCGCGCCGCAGCCAGCGGGCGACCGCGCCCAGCAGGGCCAGCCGCTCGCCCCAGGACCAGCCGCGGGCCTGCAGCAGGCCGCGCAGCAGGGCCAGGCGGTCGCCGCCGGGCGGCAGGGCCAGGCCGCGGCCGGCCGGATCCAGGCAGCGCAGCGGAAGCCGCAGCAGGACCTGCTGCGGATCCACCCCGACGGTGCGCAGCAGCGCCAGGGTCTCGGTGTAGGCGCCGATCAGCAGGTGCTGGCCGTTGTCCATCGCCGGCCCGTCGCCTTCGGGGGCGGATGGCAGCCGGCGGGCCCGGCCGCCAGCCTGGCCTGCCATCTCGAAGACCCGGACCGCGCAGCCCGCCTGCCGGGCATGCACGGCCGCGGCCAGACCGGCCCAGCCGGCCCCGACCACCACCAGCGGCGCCATGGCCTCAGCGGGTCTGGCGGTGCGTCCGCCAGGCGATCCACAGCTTGCGCAGCGGGGTCAGCGCGATGCGCTGGTGCAGCACCTGGAAGCCGCCGCGCTCGATCTCGCCGAGCAGGCGCCGGTAGATCGCGGCCATCATCAGCCCGGGGCGCTGGGCGCGGCGTTCGGCGGCGGGCAGCTGGGCCAGGGCCTCGTCGTAGCAGGCCTGGGCGCGCGCTGCCTGGAAGCGCATCAGGGCGTCGAAGCGCTCGCTGTAGCCCCAGGGGGCCTCGCGCTTGAGCAGCTCGTGGGCCTTCACGTCGAAGCGCTGCAGCTCGTTGACGGGCAGGTAGATGCGGCCGCGTCGCGCGTCCTCGCCGACGTCGCGCAGGATGTTGGTCAGCTGCAGCGCGCGGCCCAGGCGGTGCGCGTAGGCGCGGGTGGCCTCGCCCAGGGGCTGGCCGTCGACGCAGCCGAAGATGCTGGCCGAGACCTCGCCGACCACGCCGGCCACCAGGTGGCAGTACTGGAACAGCCCGGCCTCGTCGAGCACGCGGTTCTGGCGCAGGTCCATCTCGCAGCCGTCGATGACCTGCGCGAGCTGCTCGGCCCGGATGCAGAAGGCGGCGGCATGCGGCATGAGCGCCTTCATGACCGGGTGCTGCGGCTGGCCGGCGTAGGCGCGGGCCAGCTCCTGGCGCCACCAGGCCAGCTTGGTGGCGGCGACGCCGGGGTCGCTCACCTCGTCGACCACGTCATCGACTTCGCGGCAGAAGGCGTAGAAGGCCGTGATCGCCGCCCGCCGGGCCGGCGGCAGGAAGAGGAAGGCGTAGTAGAAGCTGGAGCCGCTGCGCGCGGCCTTGTCCTGCACGTACTGTTCGGGCGTCATGAGGGGCCGGGACGGAGGCGGACGGAAGGGGGTCCGAGGCGGGGCGGATTCTCCCATCGCGCCCGGTGCGTCCCCTCAGCGCATCGTCAGCACGCGGCCGACGAGCCGCAGCCGGTCGCGGCGGCGCAGCACCGGGCGCTGGCGCAGCGCGTCATGGTCCTGGGCGGCCAGGCGGTCCAGCACCATCAGCCCGCCCTGCATGACGGCCCGCATCTCCCAGGCGAAGCGGCCGGGCAGGCGGCGCGGCAGGCCGGCGCCCTGCAGCATCAGGCCGCGCGCCCAGGCGGCCAGCTCGGCCACCAGGCGTGGCAGGCCGGGCGGGGCCTGGCCGCCCAGCAGGGCGGCCGGGTCCAGGCCGTGGGCGGCGCAGTCGGCCTGCGGCAGGTAGAGCCGGCCGCGCGGCAGGTCCACCCGCAGGTCCTGCCAGAAGTTGATGAGCTGCAGGGCCGTGCAGATTGCGTCGGACTCGGCGCAGGCCTGGCGGTCCTCGCCCAGGCCGACCAGGTGCAGCAGCAGCCGTCCGACCGGGTTGGCCGAGTTCGCGCAGTAGGCCAGCAGCGCCGCCCGGTCGGCGTGTGCGGCCCCGCGCACGTCCTGCTCGAAGGCGTCGAGCAGGGCTTCCAGCCAGCGCAGCGGCAGCCGGTGGCGGGCGATCTCCGCCGCCAGCGGGCCGAAGACCCCGGCCCAGCGTCCGCCGGCCGCCACCCGACCCGCCGCCGCCACATGCAAGGCCTGACGGTACGCCGCCAGATCGGCCAGGCGCTCGGCGGGCGAGGCGCAGCCCTCGTCGGCCAGGTCGTCGGCCGTGCGTGCGTAGTGGTAGATCGCCCGCACCGCCGGCCGCAGGGCCGGCGGACACAGCCAGGACGCCACGGGAAAGTTCTCGGCGTGCTTGATGGGCGGGGCCGTCCAGGCCGCAGGCGGAGCACCTGCAGGGCCGGCGGCGGGCGGCGTGGAGACGGGCTGGGCGGGCGGGCGCTTCGGCGACATCCGGGCATTGTCCGCGCCGCCCGGGGGCCCACCCGGGCGGGCGGCGGGCCCGAGGCTAGAATCCGCCCCCGGTCCGAACCGCCGTGCGCTGCGGCCCTGGGCGGCCAGGGAACCGGGCGACGCCTGCCGGCTCGCCCAAGCTCCCCGGCCTGCGACACAAGGCGGTGACCGCTGGACCGTTCCGGTCCTGCGCGCGGGTGGCGAAATTGGTAGACGCACCAGGTTTAGGTCCTGACGCCCGCAAGGGTGTGCGGGTTCGAGTCCCGCCCCGCGCACCACACCGCAATCAACACATCAGAGCAAGAGAACATGGCTGTCACCGTGGAGACCCTCGACAAGCTGGAACGGCGCATCACGCTGTCGCTGTCGGCGCAGGACATCAGCACCGAGGTGGAGCAGCGTCTCAAGCGCCTGGCCCGCACGGTCAAGGCCGACGGCTTCCGCCCCGGCAAGGTGCCGATGTCGGTGGTGGCGCAGCGCTACGGCATGTCCGTGCAGTACGAAGTCGTCAACGACAAGGTCGGCGAAGCCTTCGCCCAGGCCGCCAGCGAAGCCGAGCTGCGCGTGGCCGGTGCGCCCCGCATCAGCGAGAAGGAGGGCGAGGCGCCCGAGGGCCAGCTGGTCTTCGACGCGGTCTTCGAGGTCTACCCGGAGGTCCAGATCGAGGACCTGGCCAGCGTCGAGGTCAGCCGTGCGAGCAGCGAGATCGACGAGGCCGCGATCGACCGCACCGTCGAGATCCTGCGCAAGCAGCGCCGCAGCTTCGTCGAGCGCGCCGAGGGTGAGGTGGCCGTCGACGACGACCGCGTCACCATCGACTTCGAGGGCAAGGTCGACGGCGTCGCCTTCCCGGGCGGCACCGCCGAGGGCTTCCAGTTCCTGCTGGGCGAAGGCCGCATGCTGCCGAGCTTCGAGGACGCCGTGCGCGGCATGAAGGTCGGCGAGAGCAAGACCTTCCCGCTGACCTTCCCCGAGGACTACCACGGCAAGGACGTGGCCGGCAAGGAAGCCGACTTCCTCGTGACCGTCAAGAAGCTCGAGGCCCAGCAGCTGCCCGAGATCACCGAGGACTTCGTGAAGTCGCTCGGCGTGGCCGATGGCAGCATCGACTCGCTGCGTGCCGACATCCGCAAGAACCTCGAGCGCGAGATCAAAGCCCGCCTGGCCAGCCGCAACAAGTCGGCGGCCTTCGAGGCCCTGCTGAAGGCGTCCAGCTTCGACCTGCCGCAGGCCCTGGTGGCCAACGAAGTCGAGCGCATGGTGCAGGCCGCGATGGCCGACCTGAAGGAACGCGGCGTGAAGGATGCTGCCAAGGCCGGCATCCCCGCCGAGGTCTTCCAGCCCCAGGCCGAGCGCCGCGTGCGCCTGGGCCTGATGGTGGCCGAGCTGGTCAAGCGCAACAACCTGCAGGCCACGCCGGACCAGATCCGCGGCCACATCGAGGAGATCGCCCAGAGCTACGAGCGGCCCGAGGACGTGATCCGCTGGTACATGAGCGACCGCGCCCGCATGGCCGAGGTCGAGGCCCTGGTCATCGAGAACAACGTGCTGACCCACCTGCATGCGCAGGCCAAGGTCAGCGACGAGGCGGTGCCCTTCGAGGCCCTGATGCAGCAGCCGGCCTGAGGCCGTACGGTGCCGGGCCCCGCGGGGCCCGCATCCCCGGGGGGCGCGCGCCGCAAGGCCGCGCCCCTTGTCGTTCACGGGGGGGCGGCCCCCGGCGCCGGCGGGCTTCCGGGGCCGGCCCATAATGCCCCCGACATCTTTTCCGCAGGAGTGCCATGAGCGCGCTGGACACGCAGAACCTGGGCATGGTGCCCATCGTCATCGAGCAATCGGGCCGCGGCGAGCGGGCCTACGACATCTACTCGCGCCTGCTGCGCGAGCGGGTCGTCTTCCTGGTCGGGCCGGTCAATGACGTGACGGCCAACCTCGTCGTCGCGCAGCTGCTCTTCCTGGAGAGCGAGAACCCCGATAAGGACATCTCGCTCTACATCAACTCGCCGGGCGGCAGCGTCAGCGCGGGCCTGTCGATCTTCGACACGATGAACTTCATCAAGCCCGATGTCTCGACGCTGTGCATGGGCATGGCGGCCAGCATGGGCGCCTTCCTGCTGTCGGCCGGCGCCAAGGGCAAGCGCTTCGCGCTGCCGAACTCGCGCGTGATGATCCACCAGCCCCTGGGCGGCGCGCAGGGCCAGGCCACCGACATCCAGATCCAGGCGCGCGAGATCCTGCGCCTGAAGGAAAAGCTCAACGAGATCCTCGCCGAGCGCAGCGGCCAGTCGATCGACAAGATCACCGCCGACACCGAGCGCGACTACTTCATGTCCGCCGCCGAGGCCAAGGACTACGGCCTGATCGACCAGGTCATCACCCAGCGAGGCTGAAGCCGCCGGAATTCGCGCCGGTCGCGAAGCCCGGAAGCGGCCTGAGGAAGGGTCTTTTCCGCAAGGAAGGGCCCTTTTTTCTTTGGCTTATCATCGTCCCGACAAGATCGTCAAGCGGAAAGCGCAGCACTCCATGGCCGACAAAAAAGGCTCCTCCGGCGAAAAGGTTCTCTACTGCTCCTTCTGCGGCAAGAGCCAGCACGAGGTGAAGAAACTCATCGCCGGCCCCTCGGTCTTCATCTGCGACGAGTGCATCGACCTGTGCAACGACATCATCCGCGACGAGGTTCCCGCGGAGGCTGCCGAGGACAAGGCCACCAAGAGTGACCTGCCGGTGCCCAGTGAGATCAAGGCCAGCCTCGACCAGTACGTGATCGGCCAGGACCCGGCCAAGCGCACGCTGGCGGTGGCGGTCTACAACCACTACAAGCGTCTCAAGCACATGCAGGGCGCGGGCAAGAAGGAGGAGGTCGAGCTCGCCAAGAGCAACATCCTGCTGATCGGCCCGACCGGCTCGGGCAAGACCCTGCTGGCCCAGACGCTGGCGCGCCTGATCAACGTGCCCTTCGTGATCGCGGATGCCACGACGCTGACCGAGGCCGGCTACGTCGGCGAGGACGTCGAGAACATCATCCAGAAGCTGCTGCAGAACTGCAATTACGACGTCGAGCGGGCGCAGCGGGGCATCGTCTACATCGACGAGATCGACAAGATCTCGCGCAAGGCCGACAACCCCTCGATCACCCGCGACGTCTCGGGCGAGGGCGTGCAGCAGGCCCTGCTGAAGCTGGTCGAGGGCACGATGGCCAGCGTGCCACCGCAGGGCGGGCGCAAGCATCCGAACCAGGACTTCCTGCAGATCGACACGACCAACATCCTGTTCATCTGCGGGGGCGCCTTCGACGGGCTGGAGAAGGTCATCGCCAACCGCTCGGAGAAGTCGGGCATCGGCTTCGGCGCCACCGTTAAGAGCAAGTCCGAGCGCAAGTTGACCGAGGTCTTCCGCGAGGTCGAGCCCGAGGACCTGATCAAGTTCGGCATCATCCCCGAGCTGGTCGGCCGCCTGCCGGTGGTCGCCACCCTGGGCGAGCTGACCGAGGACGCGCTGATCCAGATCCTGACCGAGCCGAAGAACGCGCTGGTCAAGCAGTACCAGCGTCTGTTCGCGATGGACGGCGTCGAGCTGGAGATCCGGCCCAGCGCGCTCAGCGCCATCGCCCGCAAGGCCCTGGCCCGCAAGACGGGTGCCCGCGGCCTGCGCTCGATCGTCGAGCAGGTGCTCATGGACACGATGTTCGAGCTGCCTGCCCTCGAAGGGGTCAGCAAGGTCGTCATCGACGAGCCGACCATCGAGGACCAGGCCAAGCCGCTGCTGGTCTACCGCGAGCAGGTCAAGGCCAGCGCCTGAGACCCGACGCAGGCTGCGTGGCCCTTCCCGGTACCCCGCATGAGCCACCGCGACACCCTTCGACGCCTTGCGATCCGCGCGGCCCTGCCCGCCGCGCGATCCCGCGCCCGCGCCTCCGCGCGGGCCTTGTGATTTCCCGCTCCGGCCGCAACTGAGCAGCCTGAGCACGAAAGGCCCTCCATGTCCGGACAACCCATCCTGCCGCCCGACGCGATCACGCTGCCGCTGCTGCCGCTGCGCGACGTGGTGGTCTTCCCCCACATGGTCATCCCGCTTTTCGTGGGACGCCCCAAGTCCATCAAGGCCCTCGAGGCCGCGATGGAAGCCGGCCGGCAGATCATGCTGGTGGCCCAGAAGGCCGCCGGCAAGGACGAGCCCAAGGCCGACGACATGTTCGATGTCGGCTGCGTGTCCAGCATCCTGCAGATGCTGAAGCTGCCCGACGGCACGGTGAAGGTGCTGGTCGAGGGCGCGCAGCGCGCCAACACCCTCAAGATCGAGGACAACGGCGAGCACTTCATCGCCCAGGTCGCGCCGGTGCCGCCGGAGCAGGTGACCTCGCCCGAGGTCGAGGCCCTGCGCCGCGCGGTCACCCAGCAGTTCGACCAGTACGTCAAGCTCAACAAGAAGATTCCGCCGGAGATCCTCAGCTCCATCGCGGGGATCGACGATGCCGGCCGCCTGGCTGACACCATCGCCGCCCACCTGCCGCTTAAGCTGGAGAACAAGCAGGCGGTGCTCGATCTGCTGGGCGTCTCGGTGCGGATGGAGAAGCTGCTGGAGCTGCTCGAGCACGAGGTCGACATCCTCCAGGTCGAAAAGCGCATCCGCGGCCGCGTCAAGCGCCAGATGGAGAAGAGCCAGCGCGAGTACTACCTCAACGAGCAGGTCAAGGCCATCCAGAAGGAGCTCGGCGAGGGCGAGGAAGGCGCCGACCTCGAGGAGCTCGAGAAGAAGATCATCGCGGCGCGCATGCCCAAGGATGCGCGCAAGAAGGCCGAGGCCGAGCTCAAGAAGCTCAAGCTCATGTCGCCGATGTCGGCCGAGGCCACCGTCGTGCGCAACTACATCGACACCCTGGTCAACCTGCCCTGGGCGAAGAAGAGCAAGGTCCGTCACGACCTGTCGAACGCCGAGTCCGTGCTGAACCAGGACCACTACGGCCTCGACAAGGTCAAGGACCGCATCCTCGAGTACCTCGCGGTGCAGGGCCGGGTCGACAAGGTCAAGGCGCCGATCCTCTGCCTGGTCGGCCCCCCGGGCGTCGGCAAGACCTCGCTGGGCCAGAGCGTGGCCCGCGCCACCGGCCGCAAGTTCATCCGCATGGCCCTGGGCGGCGTGCGCGACGAGGCCGAGATCCGGGGGCATCGCCGCACCTACATCGGCTCGATGCCGGGCAAGGTGCTGCAGAACCTCGGCAAGGTGGGCGTGCGCAACCCGCTCTTCCTGCTCGACGAGATCGACAAGCTCGGCATGGACTTCCGCGGGGATCCCTCGAGCGCGCTGCTGGAGGTGCTCGACCCCGAGCAGAACCACACCTTCGGCGACCACTATGTCGAGGTCGACTTCGACCTGTCGGACGTGATGTTCGTCGCCACCTCGAACAGCTTGAACATCCCGCCGGCCCTGCTCGACCGGATGGAGGTCATCCGCCTCTCGGGCTACACCGAGGACGAGAAGCTCAACATCGCGCAGAAGTACCTTCTGCCCAAGCAGTTCAAGAACAACGGCCTGAAGGACGACGAGCTGCATGTCACCGAGGGTGCGCTGCGCGATGTGGTGCGCTACTACACCCGCGAGGCGGGGGTGCGCTCGCTCGAGCGCGAGATCGGCAAGATCTGCCGCAAGGTCGTCAAGGCCCTGTCGCTCAAGTCGGTCGCACCGCAGGTGCAGGTCGACGAGGCCGCGCTGGCCGACTACCTGGGCGTGCGCAAGTACGACTTCGGCCGGGCCGAGAAGCAGAACCAGGTCGGCCAGGTGGTCGGTCTGGCCTGGACCGAGGTGGGCGGCGACCTGCTGACCATCGAGGCGGCGGTCATGCCCGGCAAGGGCAACATCCTGCGGACCGGCTCGCTGGGCGACGTGATGAAGGAATCGGTCGAGGCTGCGCGCACGGTGATCCGCTCGCGGGCCCGCCGCCTCGGCATCAAGGACGAGCTCTTCGAGAAGCGCGACATCCACATCCACGTGCCCGATGGCGCGACGCCCAAGGACGGCCCCAGCGCGGGTGCGGCGATGGCCACGGCCTTCGTCTCGGCGCTGACCGGCATCCCGGTGCGGGCCGATGTGGCGATGACCGGCGAGATCACCCTGCGTGGCGAGATCACGGCCATCGGCGGCCTGAAGGAGAAGCTGCTCGCGGCCCACCGCGGTGGCATCAAGACCGTGATGATCCCGGAGGAGAACGTCAAGGATCTGGCCGACATCCCCGAGAACGTGAAGGGCCAGCTCGAGATCGTGCCGGTGCGCTGGATCGACCGCGTGCTCGAGGTGGCGCTGGAGCGCCTGCCCGAGCCGCTGGCCGACGACGAGGCCAAGCCCGCCGTGGCGGTGCAGCCTGCGGCCGTCGAAGCGGCCGCGCCGGCTGCCGCCGGATCCACCGACGTCACCAAGCACTGAGGTCCGGGCTCCGTCCTTGTCCGTCGATGGGCAAGAACGTTGTCTTTGCGCGACAAGGGGCGATTTTTCGGCGGGGCTTGTACAAAACGCTGAAGTCCCCCTATACTGCGAGGCTCGCAACGACGCCAAACGATGCGAGCGACAGACAAGAACAAGCCAGCTGCCACAAGCAGTCAGCCTCAAGTTCTAGGCAGTCGATCCAAGCGGGAATAGCTCAGTTGGTAGAGCGCAACCTTGCCAAGGTTGAGGTCGCGAGTTCGAGCCTCGTTTCCCGCTCCAAATTCAGAATCAAGGGAAGCCCATGTCAACATCGGCTTCCCTTTTTTCTCAGGCCATGCCCCTCCGGATGGCGCCCAAGGCGCGGTAGCAAAGCGGTTATGCAGCGGATTGCAAATCCGTCCAGGGCGGTTCGACTCCGCCCCGCGCCTCCAAGAAATTCAGGGCTCAGCCGCGCAAGCGTCTGAGCCCTCTGTTTTTTCCGGCTTGTCCCCGGATCCCGAGCAAGGCCCTGGGTGGCGTCGCGGTCCGTATCGAGCGCTCAGCTCCCGCTGCGCAAGGCCTTCACGCCGCGGCCCAGCTTGCGGCGCAGCAGGGCACGCAGGGTCACCCCGTTCGCGTAGCCGATATGCGCCGCAATCTGGTCGACGCTCTCATTGCTGGTGCGAAGCAGGTGGACGGCCCGCTCGACGCGCAGGTCCTGGAAGTAGGCCAGGGGCGACTTGCCCAGCACGCCCTGCAGACGCCGCGCGAGGGTGCGTTCGCTGGTGCCCACGGCGGCGGCGGCCTGGGCCAGCGAGAAGCCGTGCGCCAGCTGCTGCCGTGCCCAATCCTCGAAGCGCTCGACCACCGGATCGGCGTGGGCGAGGTGGTCGGGCATCACGAACTCGGCTTGCGAGCCCCGGGCCTCGACGAGCAGGTAGCGTCCGACGAGCGCAGCCAGTGTCGGACTGCTGCTGCGCACCAGGCCCAAGGCCAGATCGAGGTGAGCCAGCGCGGCACCTGCCGTGGTGAGGTGGGCCGAGGTCACGAGCATGCGGGATTCGTCCAGCGCCACGCGCGGATAGCGCTGCCGAAACCTCGGCGCCAGCCACCAGGAGGTCGTCGCTCGTCGACCGTCGAGCAGCGCGCTTTCCGCCAGCAGGAAGGTGCTGGTGCAGGCCGCACCCAACCCCGCGCCCGCATCGGACCACCGCTGCAGGGCGTCGACCGCGTCGGCCACGTCCTTGCCCGCCAGGCGTGCCACGAGTGCCTCCGGCATGTTGGCCCCGAGCGCGGGGATCAGCACGGCATCGGGCCTGCTCACTTCCTGCACCGGGACGACAGGCACGGTCAGCCCCTGCGCCGTGCGCACATGGCGCCGCACGCCGACCCGGGTGACTTCGAGCGGTGTGGGCGCCTGCCCCCCCACCGAGCCCGCCAGCTGCCGGGCCGTGCCCAGGGTGTCGCTGAGGGCCGCCAGGCCGAGGTCGAACACGCCGTCGAGCACGAGGAGGTGGACCTTCATGGCGAAAATGATATCAATGTTGTCTTTCCTGCCACTCGTCTCCAAGGGCTGAGTCCGCTTAAGCTCCGAGCTCGGCGAGGCGGCCACTGGTTTCGTCGCGACGGTCGACCGTGAACTGGCGGGCCGAGCCCGTCCGGCTCGATTCCCGTCCGGGCGAGGACCCCGGCGACGACCACGACCCGGTCGTCGCATGGCCGTCCGCCGCGGCCGGACCGGTCGCAACGGAGTGCCTCATCCGCTCGCGTGCCGTGCCCCGGGGCCGTGCAGCCGACCTCGCCCACTCCCGCTTTTCCCCTTCTCCCAGGACTCTTCATGAAACTGATGGACTACGGCCTCAAGCCGGTCGACTTCAAGCACCCTGCCGCGACGGCGGGCCGGGGCGATGCAGGCCTCTCGCGGCGCGGCTTCGTGATGACGTCGCTGGGTTCGGGCTTCGCCATCGCGTCCAACCCGGTGCTGGCCCAGGCCATCACCACCGACAGCAAAGGCCTGGTGGCGGGCGAGGTCAGCATCACCGTCTCGGACGGCAGGATGCCGGCGTACCGCGCCATGCCGGCCGGCCCGGGGCCTTTCCCGGTGATGCTGGTCGTGCAGGAGATCTTCGGCGTGCACGAGCACATCAAGGACATGTGCCGCCGTTACGCCAAGCAGGGCTACTACGCGATCGCCCCCGAGCTGTTCGCGCGCCAGGGTGATGTGTCGACGATGACGGACATCCCTACCATCCTGTCGCAGGTGGTCTCCAAGGTGCCCGATGCGCAGGTCTGCGCGGACCTGGACGCCACCCTGGCCTTTGCCCGCGCCAGTGGCCGCGCCGATGCCCGGCGCACCGGCCTCGTCGGCTACTGCTGGGGGGGACGCACGGCCTGGGTCTACGCCCGCCACAACCCCAAGCTGAACGCCGCGGTGGCGTACTACGGCCTGCTCGAGGGGCTCAAGGCGCCCGGCTTGCGTCCGCAGGACCCGATCGACTTCGCCGGCGACATCAAGGTGCCGGTGCTGGGGCTGTATTCGGGCATCGATGCCTTCGTCAAGCAGGAGACCATCGCCAAGATGCGTGGCCTGATCAACCAGGCCGGCAGCGGCTCGGAGATCGTGGTCTTCCCGAATGTCGACCACGGCTTCAATGCCGACTACCGGCCGAGCTACGACAAGGCCGCGGCAACCTACGCGCAGAAGCTGGCCAACGACTGGTTCAAGAAGCACCGGGTCTGAAACCGGCACCCGCACAGGTACGCCGCGCTGCCCGCGCTTGAAGGAGGAACGCCGGGCGCGACCCGGCGTTCCTCGTGCCGCGTCCGCCGGACGCGTCGGGCTCAGCGGCCCGCGTTCGGGAAGAACAGCGGTTCCCCGCCGATCTTGTAGGCCGCGATCGTGGCCTGGCCCTCGGCCGAGACCACCCAGTCGGCGAAGGCCTGGGCCGCGGCCTGCTTCACATGCGGATGCTTGGCCGGGTTCACGACGATCACGCCGTAGGGGTTGAACAGGCGCTTGTCGCCCTCGACCAGCACGGCCAGGTCGCCGCGGTTCTTGAAGTTCAGCCAGGTGCCGCGGTCGCTCAGCGCGTAGGCCCCGCTGGAAGACGCGATGTTGAGCGCCGGCCCCATGCCGCAGCCGCATTCGCGGTAGCCGGCCGGCTTGGTGGCAGCCAGGTCCACGCCGGCGAGCTTCCAGTAGCGCAGCTCGGCCGCGTGGGTGCCGCTCTTGTCGCCGCGGGAGATGAAGGCTTCCTTGCCTGCGGCCAGCTTGCCCAGGGCCGCGGCCACGTCGCTGCCCTTGACCCCGGCCGGATCGCTGCGCGGGCCGACCACGACGAAGTCGTTGTACATGACGTCGCGGCGGCCCAGGCCCCAGCCTTCCTCGACGAACTTGTCCTCGGCCGCCCGGTCGTGCACGAAGACCACGTCGGCATCGCCGCGGCGCGCCATGTCCAGCGCCTGGCCGGTGCCGAGGGCGACCACCTTCACCGCGATGCCGGTCTTGGCCGTGAAGGCCGGCAGCAGGTGGGCGAAGAGGCCGGACTGCTCGGTCGAGGTGGTCGAAGCCATGACCAGGGTCGTGGGCTCGGCCCGCAGGGCCGGGCTCAGGCCCAGACCCAGCACGGCCGACAGCAGCAGGCCGCGGCGCAGCCGCGAGAAGAGGGGGCGCAGGGAAGAAGGGGACATAGGAAGACTCAGGCGAAGGAAAAACCGTGACGAGGCTACGAAGCAGGGAGCCAAAAGACCATATGTCATTGCCTTCATAGCGGAAGCCCCGGGGGGTAGAAGCCAGATCGGCCTCACTCCCGCAGGGCGCAGCCGCCGGGAAGGATCGCGCGCTGCCCCATCAATTGATAGGAGCCCGCCTGCCAACGAAAGAGGGGCATGCAGCCGCCAGGGGTGGCGATGCCCAGGTCCAGCCAGTCCCCTTCGCGGTGGGGCTGCGTGACCAGCTCGACCCCTGGCATCCAGTCGCTCAGCGGCCGCCAGCGACCGTCCGGCTCGGCCGCCATCAGGCGCAGCGAGCCGCCGCGGTGTGCAGGCTGGCAGCGGTTGCCCTCCAGGAAGACGACGGCCTCCGCCGGGGCGCTGCCGTTGAGCTCATGCCGCTCCACGTCCGGCTTCACGGGCGTCGAGCAGCCCGGCAGGTGCCAGCGCCCGTCCCGCGGCTCCAGGCCGGCGGCCTGCAGCAGGGCCGTCTGGTCGGCCGCGAGGCCCAGGCCCGCGGCGGGGGCCAGCGCCAGGCCGAGCCCCGCGGCACGCGCCGTGCGGCCTGCGAGGCCGAGGATCCGGAGAACCGGGCCCACCGGGCGGCCGGTGGGATGGGGGCAGGGCGACAGCGACATGGCGAGGGCGCGGGGCAGGACTGCGTGCGGGGGCTGGGGGGCGGGGAGCCGGGGACGGGCCAGCTGCCCTTGCCTCGGCCGCCCGGAGCGGCTCGCGCGGGCCGGCGGCCGAGGGCGCGTCGGGTGGGGCGCGCTGGCGCTGCGGACTCTAGCGAGCGGGCGCGGAAGCGGCAGCCGGTCGATCCCGCATCCGAGCGCCGCGCCCGGCCACCCGGCCGCCACGGGCACGCCGGCCTGCGGCGACACTGCGCCCTGCCGCAGGCCGGGTCGCGCCGGTGCGTGACGCCTCGCGGATGGGACCATGCCCTTGTTCTCCACGCCTTTCCGTGCTGTCCTTGCCCTGGCTGCGGCCGGGCTGATGCTGAGCCTCGCCGCCTGTGGCGGCGGTGGTGGTGGCGGTGATCCGGACGGTCCGGCGGCCGCCACCGGCCTGCAGGGTGTCTACGACGTGCAGGAGGCCGGCGTGTCGCAGGGCCTGGCCTTCGTGCTGGAGGACGGCACGCTCTGGTCGCTGCTGATCGACGAATCCGGCGAGAGCCCGCGCATTGAGGTGCTGCAGGGCGGGCTGACGCTGGACGGCGATGCCGTGGCCGGCCTGCCCAGCGAGGCCGAGCAGGGCCTGCGCTTCTTCGCCCCGGCGCCGGCCGGCCCCACCCGGGTCAGTGCCTTCACCGGCCGGCGTGCCGGCGGCGGCTTCAACGGCACGCTGTCGATCCTGGCCCTGCGCGACGACGCCTTGAGCTTCGTCCCGGTGCCCAACAGCGTCTTCCCCTACCGCACCGCGGCCACCGCGACCGCCATGGCCACCCGCTGGGACGCGGTGCTGACCACGGGCGAGACCCTGGTCTTCACGGTCGCGGTCGATGGCAGCTTCGAGGTGGAGAGCGGCTCCGGCTGCGCGATCCGCGGCACCCTGGTGCCGCGCGCCAACGGCCGCAACGTCTACAACGCCCGCTTTATCTTCGGCCCGCTGCCCTGCGCGACCCCCGGCCTGGTGGCCGAGGGTATCGCCGTGATCCAGACCGAGGACGGGCAACGCCTCCTCCTGGGTGGCATGACGAGCAGCGGCCGCGATTTCGCCGTGGTGCTCAGCGGGATCGAGTTCCCGCTGCCGCCGGCGCCCCCCGCCTCGGCGGCCGCCGCGCGCTGAGCGCGTCCGCCTGCCCGCCAGGGGCCCCGCCTCAGCCCTTCACCACCGCATAGCGCGCCAGCGTGCGGGCCCGGGCCTCGGCATGGTCGACGAGGGGCCGCGGGTAGTCGCGGCCCAGCAGCAGGCCGGCGGCGGCCAGGTCCACCGGCCGCGCCAGCCAGGGGGCGTGCAGGGCGGCGTCCGGCAGCGCGGCCAGCTCGGGCACGTAGCGGCGGATGAACTTGCCGGCCGGGTCGAACTTCTCGCTCTGGCTCACCGGGTTGAAGATGCGGAAGTAGGGCTGGGCGTCGCAGCCCGAGCTGGCCGCCCACTGCCAGCCGCCGTTGTTGGCGGCCAGGTCGAAGTCATTGAGCTGCAGGGCGAACCAGGCCTCGCCGCGGCGCCAGTCCAGGCCCAGGTCCTTGGTGAGGAAGCTGGCCACCACCATGCGCAGGCGGTTGTGCATGTAGCCGGTCTGGGCCAGCTGGCGCATGGCCGCGTCGACCAGGGGGTAGCCGGTGCGGCCCTGGCACCAGGCCTCGAAGTGCGCATCCGCCTCGGGGCCTTCCTCCCAGGCGATGCGGTCGTACTCGGGCCGGAAGGCGGCGCGCTCGACCCGCGGGTGGTGCTGCAGCACCTGCATGTAGAAGTCGCGCCAGATCAACTCGCTGCGCCAGACCTCGGCCCCGGCCGCCCCCGGGCCGCCGGCCTCGATGCGGGCCTGGGCCTCGCGCAGCAGCCGGCGGATCGAGACCGTGCCGAAGCGCAGGTGCACGCTGAGGTAGCTCGGGCCCTTGACGGCGGGGAAGTCGCGCGCCGTGTCGTAGCGGTCGATGCGGCCGGCCAGGAAGTCGGCCAGCAGGGCCTCGGCGCCCGTGCGGCCGGGGGGCAGGGCCCGCGTGTCCAGCTCGCTGGGCTCGAAGCCGATCGCGGCCAGCGCCTCGGGCACGCCGGGCTCGCCGGCCGGCCGCGCGGCCAGGGCGTCGCCATGCGCCTCCACCGGGTAGGCCTTGCACTGGAAAGGCGTCAGCGCCTTGAGCCAGGCGTTCTTGTAGGGCGTGAACACGCCGTAGGGCTTGCCGGCGCCGGTCAGCACCTCGTCGCCGGCGAAGATGCTCTGGTCCTTGAAGCCGTGGAAGGCGATGCCCACCGTGCGCAGGGCCTCGGCCACGGCGGCGTCGCGGCGCTGGGCGGCGGGCTCGGGGTCGAGGTTGGTGAAGACCGCGTCCACGCCCAGTGCCAGGGCCAGGCGGGGCAGCTCCTCCAGGGCGCGGCCGTGGCGGGTGATGAGGCCCGCGCCGGGCCGGCCATGGGCTTCGCCAAGGTCGCGCAGCTCGGCGTCCAGGGCCTGCAGGCTGCGCCAGATGAAGTCCACCCGCCGGTCGCGGCGCGGCAGGGGGTCGAGGATGTCGCGGTCGAAGAGGAAGACCGGCCAGACCGCGCGCGCCGCGCGCAGGGCCTGGTGCAGGGCGGCGTGGTCGGCCACGCGCAGGTCGCGGCGCAGCCAGACCAGGGCACGGCCCATCGCACGGCGGGGCAGGGGGGCTTCGCGGGGCTGCAGGGGATCGGGAAGGGACATCGTGCGGCGAGGGCGGGACGGGACGGGGCAGGGCCAGCCGCAAGGGCACCCGGGGGCGCCCAGGGGCTGAGGCCCAGCGCGGCCGGCCGCAGTGTGCCCGCCACCTAGAATCCCCACCATGTCCTCCGGCGCCTCGATCGACCTCACCAACCAGTTCCTGATCGCGATGCCCGGCGTGGCCGATGACAACTTCGCCGGCACCGTCGTCTACCTCTGCGAACACTCCGAGCGCGGCGCGCTGGGCCTGGTCATCAACCGGCCCAGCGACATCACGCTGAGCAAGCTCTTCGAGAAGGTTGACCTGAGCCTGGACCGCGAAGACCTGGCCGCTCAGCCCGTCTACGTCGGCGGCCCGGTGCAGACCGAGCGCGGCTTCGTGCTGCACGACGCCTTCGAGGTCGAGGGCGGCGGCTACACCAGCAGCCTCAAGATCCCCGGCGGCCTGGAGATGACCACCTCCAAGGACGTGCTGGAGGCCCTGTCGCACGGCGCCGGCCCGCGCCGCGTCTTCGTGACCCTGGGCTATGCCGGCTGGAGCGCCGGCCAGCTCGAAGAGGAGCTGGGCCGCAACGGCTGGATCACCGTGGCCGCCGAGCCGGCCCTGATCTTCGACACCCCGGTCGAGCAGCGCTACAAGCGCGCGCTGTCCCTGCTCGGCATCGACCTGGGCATGCTCAGCAGCGAAGCCGGCCATGCCTGAGCCGGCCGGCGGCACCTCGCCGACCCCCGCCGCCCCGCAGACCCTGCTGGGCTTCGATTTCGGCCTGCGCCGCACCGGCGTGGCGGTGGGCAACACCCTGCTGCGCGAGGCCAGCCCGCTGACCACCGTGCAGGCCGAGGGCGAGGCCCGCTACGCGCCCATCGCCGCCCTGGTGGCCGAGTGGCGGCCCGCCGCCCTGGTGGTGGGCGTGCCCTTCCACCCCGATGGCGCCGAGCACGACCTCAGCCGCGCCGCGCGCCGCTTCGCACGCCAGCTCGGCCTGCGCCACGGCCTGCCGGTGCACGAGGTCGACGAGCGCTACAGCAGCGTCGAGGCCGAGGCTGCGCTGGCCGCCGAGGGCGGGCGCCGCAAGGCCCGGCCCGGCCGGCCGGATCCGCGCCTCGACGCCCGCGCCGCCGCGCTGCTGCTCGACCAATACCTGCGGGCCCTGCCGTGAGCCGGTGCCCGCGCTTCCTGCCCGACGGAGTCTTTCCCCGATGAGCCTGCTCGCCCTCGATGCCGAGGCGCTCTACCTGGACCTGCGCGCCCGCGTGCAGGACTGGCTGACGCCGCGCGATCCGCTGGAGAACATGCTGGTGGGCGTCTGGTCCGGCGGCGCCTGGCTGGCCGAGCGCCTGCACCGCGACCTGGGCCTGCCCGGCCGCCACGGCGTCGTCTCCAGCGCCCTGCACCGCGACGATTTCGGCGCGCGCGGCCTGGCCGCCACGGCCGACCCCACCTCGCTGCCCTTCGAGATCGACAACCTGCACGTGCTGCTGGTCGACGATGTGCTGTTCACCGGCCGCACCACCCGCGCGGCCATCAACGAGCTGTTCGACTTCGGCCGCCCGGCCAGCGTGACCCTGGCGGTGCTGGTCGACCGCGGCGGCCGCGAGCTGCCGATCGAGGCCGCCCTCTCCGCCGCCCGCATCGCCCTGCCGCCGGCCCAGCGCCTGGCCCTGGCCCGCGACACCGACGGCCGCTTCCGCTTCGACCTTCAAACCCTCGCCTGAGCCGACGACCGATGCTTTCCCGCCGCAATCCGCAGCTCAACGCGCACGGCGAGCTGATCCACCTGCTGTCCATCGAGGGCCTGCCGCGCGCCGTGCTGCACGGCATCCTCGACACCGCTGCCACCTTCCTGGCCGTCAACGACCGCGAGGTCAAGAAGGTGCCGCTGCTGCGCGGCAAGAGCGTGTTCAACCTGTTCTTCGAGAACAGCACCCGCACCCGCACCACCTTCGAGATCGCTGCCAAGCGCCTGTCGGCCGACGTGCTCAACCTGGACATCGCCCGCTCCAGCGCGTCCAAGGGCGAGAGCCTGCTCGACACCATCGCCAACCTCAGCGCGATGCATGCCGACATGTTCGTGGTGCGCCACAGCGAGTCGGGCGCGCCCTACCTGATCGCCCAGCACTGCGCGCCGCATGTGCACGTGATCAACGCCGGCGACGGCCGCCATGCGCACCCCACGCAGGGCCTGCTCGACATGTACACCATCCGCCACTACAAGAAGGACTTCACGCAGCTGCGCGTGGCCATCGTCGGCGACATCGTGCACAGCCGCGTGGCGCGTTCGGACATCCTGGCCCTGGCCACCCTGGGCGTGCCGGAGATCCGTGCCGTCGGCCCCAAGACCCTGGTGCCGGGCGACCTGCGCGAGATGGGCGTGCGCGTCTGCCACGACATGGCCGAGGGCGTGAGGGACGCCGACGTCATCATCATGCTGCGCCTGCAGAACGAGCGCATGAGCGGCGCCATGCTGCCCAGCGCCGGCGAGTTCTTCAAGCACTTCGGCCTGACGCCGGAGAAGCTGGCCCTGGCGGCGCCCGATGCCATCGTGATGCACCCCGGGCCGATCAACCGCGGCGTCGAGATCGACTCCGCCGTGGCCGATGGCGCACAGAGCGTGATCCTGCCCCAGGTCACCTTCGGCATCGCCGTGCGCATGGCCGTCATGTCGACGATTGCAGGCAACCTCGCATGAAGCTCCTCATCCAGAACGGCCGGGTGATCGACCCGGCGAGCGGCCGCGACGAGACGGCCGATGTCGCGATCGCCGCCGGTCGCATCGTCGCGATCGGCGCGGTCCGCCCCGACTTCCAGGCCGATCGCGTCATCGACGCCCGCGGCCTGGTCGTCGCCCCCGGCCTGGTCGACCTGGCCGCGCGCCTGCGCGAGCCCGGCCACGAGCACGAAGGCATGCTCGAGAGCGAGCTGGCTGCCGCCGCGGCCGGCGGCGTGACCAGCCTGGTCTGCCTGCCCGACACCGACCCCACGCTGGACGAGCCCGGCCTGGTCGAGATGCTCAAGTTCCGCGCCCGCAAGCTCAGCCGCTGCCGGCTCTTTCCGCTGGGCGCGCTCACCCGCGGCCTGGCCGGCGAGGCCCTGACCGAGATGGCCGAGCTGACCGAGGCCGGCTGCGTCGGCTTCAGCCAGGCCGAGGTCGCGATCCGCGACACCCAGGTCCTGCAGCGTGCGCTGCAGTACGCGGCCACCTTCGGCTACAGCGTCTGGCTGCGCCCGCAGGACCCCTGGCTCGGCAAGGGCGTGGCGGCCAGCGGCGCGGTGGCCACCCGCCTGGGCCTGTCCGGCGTGCCGGTCAGCGCCGAGACGGTGGCCCTGCACACCCTGTTCGAGCTGGTCCGCGTGACCGGTGCCCGCGTGCACCTGTGCCGCCTGTCCAGCGCGGCCGGCGTGGCCCTGCTGCGCGCGGCCAAGGCCGAGGGCCTGCCGGTCACGGCCGACGTGAGCATCAACTCGCTGCACCTCAGCGATGTCGACATCGGCTACTTCAACCCCGCCATGCGGCTGAACCCGCCGCTGCGCCAGGGCCGTGACCGCGACGCCCTGCGCGCTGCCCTGGCCGACGGCACCCTCGACGCCCTGGTCAGCGACCACACCCCGGTCGAGGGCGACGCCAAGACCCTGCCCTTCGGCGAGGCCGAGCCCGGCGCCACCGGCCTGGAGCTGCTGCTGAGCCTGGCGCTCAAGTGGGGGGCCGACCTCGGCCTGCCGCTGCCCGCCACGCTGGCCCGCATCACCAGCGGCCCGGTGCAGGTGCTGGGCGAGGCCCTGGGCTCGCTGGCCAGCTCGGCCGGCCGACTGGTCGAGGGCGGCGTGGCCGACCTCTGCCTCTTCGACCCCGGCGCCGAATGGACGGTGCAGCCCGGCAGCCTGCGCAGCCAGGGCAAGCACACGCCCTTCGCCTTCGAGACCACCGGCATGTGCCTGCCCGGCCGCGTGCGGCTGACCATCGTCGCGGGCCATGTGGCCCACGAGCTGGCGCCCGAGGCGGCCTGAACCCGGCCGGCCCGTGGACAAGCTGCTGCGCCCCCCCGTCGTCGCCTGGCGCCTGCTGCGCGTGCTGCTGCACATCGTGCGCGGCGTGCTGACGGTGGCCCTGGTCCTGCCCTGGCTCGACACCGCCGGCCGCCACCGCCAGGTGCAGGCCTGGGCCCGGGCCGCGCTGCGGGTGCTGGGCCTGCGCCTGGTGGTCGAGGGCCAGCCCCGGCCGGGCGGAACCCTGCTGGTCGCCAACCACGTGTCCTGGCTGGACATCACCGCCGTCCACGCGGTCTGCCCGCAGGCGCGCTTCGTCTCCAAGGCCGAGGTGCGGCGCTGGCCGCTGCTGCGCCACCTCAGCGATGCGGCCGGCACGCTCTACCTCAGCCGCGAAAGCCGGCGCGACGCGCTGCGCGTCGTCCAGCAGGTGGCCGGTGCGCTGCAGGCGGGCGATGTGGTGGCCGTCTTCCCGGAGGGCACCACGTCCGACGGCCAGGGCCTGCTGCCCTTCCACGGCAACCTGCTGCAGGCGGCCATCGCCGCCGAGGTGCCGGTGCAGCCGCTGGCACTGCGCTATTCGGAGGCCGGGGCGGCCATCAGCCGCGCGGCGGCCTACATCGACCAGATGACGCTGGTGGCCAGCGTGCTGTCCGTCGTCCGGGCCCGCGGCCTGACGCTGCGGGTGCAGTGGCTGCCCGCCCGCGACACCCGCCAGGTCGACCGGCGGGCCCTGGCCCACACGCTGCGGGCCGACATCGCCGCGGCCCTGGGCCTGCCCGCCGAGGCGGTGCAAGGCCACTGAGCGCCCGGTCCGGAGGGCGCCCGTCCGGCGCGCGCCCCGGCCTCCCGCCGGGGCGGGGGCGTGAAGCTCAGTCCTGCCCGTGCGGGCCGGCTTCGACCTTGGCCCGTTCGTCGGCCAGCGCGTCGCCCAGGTAGTAGCGGCGGATCGGCTTGAGGGCGTCGTCCAGCTCGTAGACCAGCGGCGTGCCGTTGGGGATGTTGAGGCTGACGATGTCGGCATCCGAGATGCCGTCCAGGTGCTTGACCAGCGCGCGGATGCTGTTGCCGTGGGCGGTGATGACCAGGCGCTTGCCGCTCAGGATGGCCGGGCCGAGGGTGCCTTCCCACAGCGGCAGCACGCGCGCCACGGTGTCCTTCAGGCATTCGGTCAGCGGGATCTGCTCGGGCGCCAGGCTGGCGTAGCGGGCGTCCTGACGCTGGCCGCGCGGGTCTTCCGGGGTCAGCGCGGGCGGCGGCTCGTCGTAGCTGCGGCGCCATTGCAGCACCTGCTGCTCGCCGAACTCGCGGGCCATGTCGGCCTTGTTCAGGCCCTGCAGCGCGCCGTAGTGGCGCTCGTTGAGGCGCCAGTCCTTGACCACCGGCAGCCAGGTGCGGTCCATCGCGTCCAGGCAGTGCCAGAGCGTCCAGATCGCGCGCTTGAGCACCGAGGTGTAGGCCAGGTCGAAGCTGTAGCCGGCCTCGCGCAGCATGTTGCCCGCGGCCCGGGCCTGGGCGACGCCGGTCGGGGTCAGCGGCACGTCGGTCCAGCCGGTGAATCGGTTCTCCAGGTTCCACGACGATTCACCGTGGCGGATCAGAACAAGCTTGTGCATGGGGTGGGGTTGGGGGAGGTCGGGGGATCCGTAATTACCCGGGATTCTAGAATCACCGCTTTGCCGGGACTCCACCCGGCTTTCGGGGACAAGACACCGTGGACTTCCTGATCGAGAACTGGATCCTTGTGCTGCTCGCCGCCACCTCGGGTGGCCTGCTCGTCGTGCAGCAGATCCGTGGCGCCACCGGCGGCGGGGCCGCCGTCAGCCCGGCCGAGGCCGTGACCCTGCTCAACCGCGAGAAGGCCGTGATGTTCGACGTCGGCGAGCCGGCCGAGTACGCCGAAGGCCATGCCGCGCCGGCCCGGGCCCTGCCCTTCGGCCAGCTCGAAGGCTCGCGCCTGCTACCGGGCGACAAGAACCGCCCGGTGGTGCTGATCTGCCCGAGCGGGGCCCGTGCGCGCCGGGCGGTCGACCTGCTGAAGAAGGCCGGCCATGCCCGCGTCGTCGCCGTGGCCGGCGGCACCGCCGGCTGGCGCGAGGCCCAGCTGCCCGTCGAGCGCGGCGCCGCCGAGGCCGAGGTCGCCGCGCCGGCCAAGCGCAAGTCGGCCTGAGGCCGTCGCTGCGTCCCCCTCCCGTCAGCCCCACCCAGCGAGATCGCGATGGCTCCCGTCCAGATGTACACGACCCAGGTCTGCCCCTACTGCCAGCGCGCCAAGGCGCTGCTCAAGCAGCGCGGGGTCCAGGCCATCGAGGAGATCCGCATCGACCTCGACCCGGCCGCCCGCGAGGCCATGATGGCCCGCACCGGTCGCCGCACCGTGCCGCAGATCTACATCGGCGACACCCATGTCGGCGGCTGCGACGACCTGATCGCGCTGGATCAGCGCGGCGGCCTGCTGCCGCTGCTCGGCCAGGCCGCCTGAGGCCCCGCGGCCGGCCGCCGGCCGCGCAGCCATAATCGCGCGCCTCGTGCGGCGCCGCCCTCCGGGCGGTGCCGGGCCACGACGTCCACCCCAGGCTGCGCAGCCCGCGCGGCCGCGCCCCCCGATCCCACCGAAAGCCCCTCATGGCCGACGAACAGCAAGCCGATCCCGTCTTCCAGATCCAGCGTGTCTACCTGAAGGACGTCTCGCTCGAACAGCCGAACTCGCCGCGCATCCTGCTCGAGCAGGCCCAGCCGCAGATCGAGATCAACCTGGGCGTCGGCGCCGAAACCGTGGCCGACGGCGTCTACGAGGTGGCCGTCACCGCCACCGTGCAGACCAAGATCGCCGACCGCACCCTGTTCCTGGTGGAAGCCAAGCAGGCCGGCATCTTCGAGATCCGCAACGTGCCGCAGGACCAGATGCGCCCCATCCTGGGCATCGCCTGCCCCGGCATGCTCTACCCCTACCTGCGCGCCAACGTGGCCGACCTGATCACCCGCGCCGGCTTCCCGCCGGTGCACCTGACCGAGGTCAACTTCCAGGCCATGTTCGACGCCCAGCAGCAGGCCGAGCTGGAACAGCTCGCCGGCCAGACCCTGGGCCAGGCCTGAGCCCGCGACGCGGGCGGCGCCTGCTGCGCGGCTGAAGCCATGCACCTCAGCGTCCTTGGCGCCGGGGCCTGGGGCACGGCCCTGGCCATCGGCATCGCGCGCGGCGGCCATGCCGTGCGGCTCTGGGCCCGCGACCCGGTCCAGGCCCAGGCGCTCGAACGCGATCGCGCCAATGCGCGCTACCTGCCGGGCCTGGTCTTCCCGCCCGGCCTGATGGTCACCGAGCGACTCGACGCCGCGCTCGACCACGTCCGCGCCGGGGCCGAGGGCCCCGAGGGCGCGCTGCTGATCGTCGCCAGCCCCATGGCTGGCCTGCGCGGCCTGCTGGCCCATTGCGCAGGCGCCGGCCTGCCCCGGGGCGTGGGCCTGCTGTGGCTCTGCAAGGGCTTCGAGGCCGGCAGCGGCTTGCTGGGCCACGAGATCGCCGCCGAGCTGGCCCCCGGCCTGCGCAGCGGCGTGCTCTCGGGTCCCAGCTTCGCGCAGGAGGTGGCGCGCGGCCAGCCGACCGCCCTGGTCGCGGCCAGCCGCGACCCCTGGCTGCCGCAGCAGGCCGTCGCGGCCTGCCACGGCGGCGCCCTGCGCGTCTACACCTCGGACGACCCGGTGGGCGTCGAGGTCGGCGGCGCGGTCAAGAACGTCCTGGCCATCGCCACCGGCATCGCCGACGGCCTGCCGGCGCGCGAGGGCGGCGAAGCCGGCCTGGGCCTCAACGCCCGCGCCGCGCTGATCACCCGCGGCCTGGCCGAGATGAGCCGCCTGGGCCTGGCCCTGGGCGCACGGCAGGAGACCTTCATGGGCCTGTCCGGCCTGGGCGACCTGGTGCTGACGGCGACCGGTGCGCTGTCGCGCAACCGCCGCGTCGGCCTGGAGCTGGCCGCCGGCCGCAGCCTGGCCGAGGCGGTCGCCGCGCTCGGCCACGTGGCCGAAGGCGTGCCGACCGCGCCCACCGCCTTGGCCCGCGCCCGCGCCCTGGGCGTGGAGATGCCGATCACGGCCGCCGTGGTCGAGGTGCTCGAAGGCCGGCTCGACCCGGCCGAGGCCGTGCGCGCCCTGATGCGCCGCGAGGCCCGCGCCGAGCACTGATCGGCGGCCGCCCGCCGCCGCCTCGGGCGGCCCGGCCGGCTGCCGGCCCCGGGTCTCAGTGCAGCGCCGCGGCCAGGGCCGCCGCGCCGGGGCCGAAGGCGTAGCTGTCCATGGCCAGCGCGCCGTGGTCCACCCCCGCATGCAGCCGGGCCGCGTCCTGCAGGCCGCCGGCCCCCATCGCCAGGTAGAAGGGCAGCCAGTGCTCGTCGGTCGGGTGCTGCTCGCGCGCCGCGGGGGCGAGCCGCCGGTAGTCCAGCAGGCCGGCCGCATCGCCTGCGGCGACGCGGGCCTGCACCCAGTCGCGGAAGGCGCGCGTGCCGGCCTGTTCCGGCGCGTCCTGCGGCAGCCAGCCCTGCGGGCCGAACAGCAGCCGCAGGTTGTGCGTGAGGCTGCCGCTGGCCAGCAGCAGCACGCCGTGCTGGGCCAGGGCCGGCGCCAGCGCGGCCCCCAGGGCCTGCAGGGTGGCGGGGCGGGCGTCGACGGGCAGGGTCAGGGGCAGCACCGGCAGGTCGGCCTCGGGCCAGGCGAAGCGCAGCACGCTCCACAGGCCGTGGTCCAGGCCGCCGGCCTCGCGCAGCGCGACCGGCAGCCCCTGCGCGGCCAGGGACCCCGCCAGCACGCCGGCCAGGGCCGGGGCGCCCGGCGGCTCGTAGCGCAGGCGGTAGAGGGCTTCGGGAAAGCCGTTGAAGTCGTGGATGGCCGGATGCCGGGCGGCGGTCAGCAGGGCCGGCTCGCGCGTGCTGCTGTGCGGCGACAGGGCCAGGATCGCCCGCGGCCGGCCGAAGCCGGCCTCCAGCGCCGGGCCGAGCCGGCGCATGAAGTCGCCGGCCGGGCCGGGCGACAGCGCCAACATCGGCGAGCCGTGGGACACGAACAGGGCGGGGAAGGGCAGGGGGGCGGCATCCATGCCGCGATTGGAGCGCCTGGCCCCCCGGCCGCCGTTCAAGCCCTTTGAGCACGGCGTTCAGTCGGCCGCCGGGGCCCGGCCGATCCCGGCACCACGGCCGCTGCCGCCGCCGGGCCGCGGCCGCGGCAAAGCCCGGTGCCCGGGGCCGCCGGCGGGGATCGGCTAGGGTCGCGCCATGGCCGATGTCCCGACCCCCGCCGCACCCGCCCCGTCCGCCGCGCTGGCTGCCGCGCCACGCGCCGCCTGGCGTCCCCCCGGCCTGCTGCGGCTGGCCGCCCGCCAGGCCTGGCGGGATCTGCGCGGCGGCGAGCTGAGCCTGCTGCTGGTCGCCGTGGCCCTGGCGGTGGCCGCGCTCAGCGCGGTCGGCTTCTTCGCTGACCGGCTGCAGGCGGGCCTGGCCCGCGACGCCCAGGCCCTGCTCGGCGGCGATGCCGTGCTGGTGGCCGACCAGCCCCCGCCCCCGGTCCTGGCCGAGCGGGCTCGGGCCCTGGGCCTGCGCACCTCGGGCAGCCTCAGCTTTCCCAGCATGGCGCGCGCGCCGGACGCCCGCGGCGGCGCCAGCCGCCTGGTGGCGGTGCGTGCGGTCGATGCGGCCTATCCGCTGCGCGGCGTGCTGCAGACGGCGTCCGCCCCCGAGGCCCCGGCCCGGCAGCGGGCCGAGGGGCCGCCGCCGGGCGCCGTCTGGGTCGAGGCAGCCCTGCTCGATGCCCTGCAGCTGCAGGTGGGCGACCGGCTGGAGCTGGGCGACGCCAGCCTGCGCATCGACGCCGTGCTCCTGGCCGAGCCCGACCGCGGCGGCGGCTTCCTGAGCTTCGCGCCCCGGGTGCTGCTGCCGCTCGATGCCCTGGAGGCCACCGGCCTGCTGCAGCCCGGCAGCCGCGTCAGCCACCGCCTGGCCGTGGCCGCGCCGCCCGGCGGGGCGCGGGCCGCCGTCGAGCGCTTCCTGGACGAGAGCCGACTGCGCATCGCCCGCGAGGGCTGGCGTGGCCTGCACCTGCAGACCCTGGCCGAGGGCCGTCCCGAGATGGCCCAGACCCTGGACCGTGCCGCCACCTTCCTGCGCCTGGTGGCCCTGCTGGCGGCGCTGCTGTCGGCGGTCGCGGTGGCCGTGGCGGCGCGCAACTACGCCGACCGCCACCTCGACGAGAGTGCGATGCTGCGGGTCCTGGGCCAGTCCCAGCGGCGCATCGCCGGGGCCTACGCCCTGGGCTTCGGCCTGGCCGGCCTGCTGGCCAGCCTGATCGGCCTGGGGCTGGGCCTGGCGGTGCAGCAGGGTTTCGTGAGCCTGCTCGGCGGCCTGCTCGGCACCGCGCTGCCCCCGCCCGGGGCGGCCCCGGCCGTCCTGGGCCTGGGGGTGGGCATGAGCCTGCTGCTCGGCTTCGGCCTGCCGCCGGTGCTGCAGCTGGCGCGGGTGCCGGCGCTGCGGGTGATCCGCCGCGAGCTGGGCCGGCCGCGCGCCCTGTCGCTGCTGACGGCGCTGGCCGGCCTGGCCGGCTTCGCCGCCATGCTCTGGAGCACGGCCGCCAGCCCGGTGCTGGGGGCCATCGTCGTCGGCGGCTTCGCACTGGCCCTGCTGCTGTTCGCCGCCACGGCCGGACTGCTGATGCGCGCCCTGCGTCGCCTGGTGCCCGACGGCGGCGCGGCGCGGCGCCTGCCGCGCGCCCTGCGGCTGGCCACCCGCCAGCTGGCCGCGCGGCCCTGGCAGGGCATGGTGCAGGTCGCGGCCCTCTCGGTCGGCCTGCTGGCCCTGGTGCTGCTGGTGCTGCTGCGTACCGACCTGATCGCGAGCTGGCGCGAGGCCACGCCGGCCGATGCGCCGGACCGCTTCGTCATCAACATCCAGCCCGACCAGACCGAGGCCTTCCGCGCCCGCCTGGCCGAAGAAGGCGTGACGCGCTACGACTGGTCCCCCATGATCCGCGGCCGCCTGGTCGCCCTCAACGGCCAGCCGCTGCGGCCCGAGGCCTTCCAGGGCGAGCGCGCCCAGCGCCTGGTGGAGCGCGAGTTCAACCTCAGCCACGCCGCGCGGCCGCCCGCCCACAACCGCCTGGTCGCCGGCCGCTGGGAGGCCGCCGACTCGGCCGATCCGGCGGCCCCGGTGCCGCTGAGCGTGGAGACCGGCCTGGCCCGCGAGCTGGGCCTGAAGCTCGGCGACCGCCTGCGCTTCGACATCGCCGGCCAGCCGCAGGAGGGCGTGATCCGCAGCCTGCGCGAGGTCGACTGGGCCTCGATGCGGTTGAACTTCTACGTGATGTTCGAGCGCGCCGAGATGCCCGAGCTGCCGCGCACCTGGGTGGCCGCCTTCCGCGCGCCGCCGCGTGCGGCCCAGGCCGCGGGGCCGGGCTTCGACAGCCGGCTGAGCCAGGCCTTTCCCAACCTGACCGTCGTCGACCTCGGCGCTGCCGTGGCCC
>CAYSQO010000017.1:0-31184 GCA_964433315.1 uncultured Rubrivivax sp. | reverse complement strand
CCGGACGCCGCCGCCCCCGAAGGCCTGCAGGACGGCCTGGTGATCGCCGGCCACGGCCACCACCACAGCGTCGAGACGGCCGAGGGTCGCCGGGTGCTGTGCACCTCGCGCGGGAAGCGCAACGAGGCCGTGGTCGGCGACCGCGTGCGCTGGCGGCCGACGCAGGACGGCCCGGCCGGCGGCGCCGACGGCCCCGAGGGCGAGGCCGCGCAGGGCGTGATCGAGGCCGTCGCACCGCGCCGCAACCTCTTCTTCCGCCAGGACGAACTGCGCACCAAGAGCTTCGCGGCCAACCTGGACCACCTGCTGGTCTGGATTGCGGTGGAGCCGGTCTTCAGCGAGATGCAGCTCACCCGCGCGCTGATCGCCGCCGAGGCCGCGCGCATCCCCGTGACCCTGGTGCTCAACAAGACCGAGCTGCCCGGCGCCGACGCCGCCCGCGCCCGGCTGGCGCCCTATGCGGCCATGGGCTACCGGGTGATCGACGGCGCGCTCAAGCCGCGCGATGCGGCCCAGGCTGCCGGCCAGGCCGCGGCCCTGCTGGCCCGGCTGCGGCCGCTGCTGGGCGGCGCGACCCTGGTGCTGGGCCCCTCGGGCAGCGGCAAGAGCACCCTCATCAACGCCCTGCTGCCCGAGGCCGAGGTGCTGACCGGCGAGATATCCACCGCCCTCAACAGCGGCCGCCATACCACCACCCACACCCGCTGGCACTGGCTGGACCGCGTGCCCGGCACGCTGGATGGCGCGGCCCTGATCGATTCGCCGGGCTTCCAGGAATTCGGCCTGCGCCACATCCCCCCGGAGGACCTGGCCGGCCACATGCCCGACCTGCGCCAGGCGGCCGAGGCCGGCTGCCGCTTCCACAACTGCAGCCACCGCCACGAACCCGGCTGCGCAGTGCGCGCGGCCCTGGCCGAAGGCCGCATCAGCCCGCTGCGCCACCAGCTCTACCTGGGCCTGCGCGAGGAACTGGAGGAGCCGCCGCGCTACTGAGCGCCGTCCGCAGCGGGGGGCAATAAAGCTTGGAGCGGTCCGGTGTTTCCTCGCGCACCCTGCCCGCGCTCGGCATCGGCCGCGGCCGCTCAGTGCCGCGCGTAGGGCGCGGCCAGCGGCTCGCCGATGAAGAGGCTCTGGCCCGGCCAGGCCACGCTCTTCCAGTAGGCCTCGAGGGCAGTCGCACCCTGCAGGTAGTGCAGCAGGAGCAGCTGCGGCTGCGGGAACTTCTGGAGGTGGTTGCAGGGCTCGCTGACCGTGCCGTGGCTGGCCGTGGCGCCGGCCGCGATCCAGGCCAGGGCGGTGCTCTGGCCGTGGTGGCCGTCGAGCGCGCCGCCCCAGGAGGTGAGATGGTCGGCCAGCGCGCCGGGCACGAAGTGCAGGCCGTCAAGCGGCGGCAGCCGGGCGAGGCCCATCTGCGCGATGAGCACCCGCGGCAGCGCGGGCGGTGGCTCCGCCGCGGCCTGCACCACCTCCAGCGGCAGGCCGCGCATCGGGCCGGGGGGCGGGTAGAGCGCGCTGCGCACGTCGCGGCGCGCATCGCCGCTGCGCAGCAGGGCCAGCTGAACCGGCGGGGCACCGCGCAGGCCCAGGCGGCCGTCGGCGGCCACGCCGCGGTCGATCAGGGCGCGGGCCGCGGCCTCGTCGGGTGCGGCCAGCAGCATGGCCGGGCGCAGGCCCAGCTCGGCGGCCGGATGGAAGCTGGCGCTGTTGAAGTAGGGCGAGGCCGCGGTGGCGGCACAGGTCTGGGCGCAGTCGACCGCCTGCGGGCCCAGGGCCAGCGCCCCAGTGATCGAGGCGCAGCCCACGGCATAGGGCTGCTGCCAGGCCAGGGCCAGGGCCTGCACCGCGCTGCCGCCGGGTGGCCCGAAGCGGCTGGCGATGCGCTGGCGCAGGGTCTCGAACTCCTCGCCGCTGAGCGTGCTGCGCAGGGGCAGGCTGAGCCGCAGCACCTGCTCGGGCCGCAGGCCGCGGGCGGCGATGTAGTGCGCCCCGACGGCGACCGAGTAGGGGTCGGCGGTGTTGATCACCAAGCCGAGGTCGGAGGCCTTCAGCCGACCCTGCAGGCGCGGCACGCGCAGCATCGAGGCCATCGTCGGGGGCGCCATACGCGGTCGCTCGACGGTGGAGGCAGCCGCCCCGGCCGACGCTGCGCCGGGCGAGGCGGCCACCGATGGGGCCGCCGAGGCCGAGGTCGCCACGGGGGCCGAGGCCGCGGCCGGCTCGTCGGCGTGGGCCGGGCGGGCGATGGCCCCCCAGGTGCCCAGGGCGATCAGGCCGCCCAGGCCGATCCGGCGCAAGAGACCGGGTCCGGCCGGGGCGCCGCCCCGCAGGAGCGCCAGGCCGCCTGGGCAGCCCGGCTGCAGGCCCGGCCTGCCGGCCGCGGAGGGCACCGCGCCAGCGCCGCAGGCCGGACGGGCCCGGGCCGACCCGGGGGCGGGGCGAACCGCGCACGGCCCACGGTCGGGACCGCGCTGCTCAGCCACCCCGCGGGTCGCGACGGGCGCGGTAGAGGTCGCGGAAGGTGCGGCCCGCCGGAGCGGGCAGGTCCCGGCCGACCGTCCAGCCGCCGGCGCCGGGCAGGCTGCGCAGCCGGCCATCGGTGGCCAGCGCAGCCAGCAGGCGCACGCCGATGCGGCTGGCCACGCGGTACAGCACCGGCCGGCGGGCCAGCCAGCCCCAGGCCGCCAGCAGGGCGCGCTCGCCGCGCGGGCGCAGGCCGCGGTCGAACTGGCGCTCGCGCAGCTTGCGCAGCAGTTCGGGCAGCGGGATCTTCATGGGACAGGCCACCTGGCACTGGCCGCACAGGGTGGCGGCATGCGGCAGGTCCAGGGTCTTCTCCAGGCCGACGTAGCTGGGCGTCAGCACCGAACCCATGGGCCCGGGGTAGACCCAGCCGTAGCTGTGCCCGCCGATCTTCTGGTAGACGGGGCAGTGGTTCATGCAGGCGCCGCACTTGATGCAGCGGAGCATGTCCTGGAACTCGCCGCCGATCAGGCCGGTGCGGCCGCCGTCGAGCAGGATCACGTAGTTGTGCTCGGGCCCGTCGGTCTCGCCGGGCGCGCGCGGGCCGGTCAGCAGCGAGAAGTAGTTGCTGATGACCTGGCCGGTGGCCGAGCGCGGCAGCAGGCGCATGACGGTGGCCAGGTCGTCCAGCGTGGGCAGCACCTTCTCGATGCCGGTGATGGCCACGTGAACGCGCGGCAGCACGGTGCAAAGGCCTTCGTTGCCCTCGTTGGTGACCAGGGCCACGGAGCCGGTCTCGGCCACCACGAAGTTGCCGCCGGTGATGCCCATGTCGGCCGCCAGGAAGCGCTCGCGCAGCACCTCGCGGGCCTCGCGGGCCAGGCCGGCGATGTCCGTCTCCCAGCCCTCGGCACGGTCGCGGGCGTGCTCGCGGCGGAACAGCTCGGCCACCTGGCCGCGGTCCTTGTGGACGACGGGGGCGATGATGTGGCTGGGGGGCTCGTTGTCGTTGATCTGCAGGATGTACTCGCCGAGGTCGGTCTCGGTGACCTGCACGCCGGCAGCCTCCAGGGCGGCGTTGAGCGCCATCTCCTCGCTGACCATGCTCTTGGTCTTGGTGGCGCGCTGCACGCCATGGCGGCGCGCGATCTCGACCACCAGCGCGGCAGCCTCCTCGGGCGTCTCGGCCCAGAGCACGGTGCTGCCGCGGCGGGTGGCCTCGGCCTCGAAGGCCTCCAGCCAGCCGTCGAGCTGGCGCAGGGCGGCGTCCCGGCGGCGCACGGCCTCGGTCCGGATGGCCTCGAAGTCCTCCAGCTCGGCCACGGCCGCGGCGCGGGCGGTGACGAACTTCCCGGCGAGCTTCTTGAGGTTCTGCTGCAGGCGGACATCGGCCAGCCGCTGACCGGCCCGCGCCTTGAAGTGCATGGCCTGGACCTGCATCGTTCAGTCTCCCGGCCGGGTCGGCCGCTCGCCGGCCAGCAGCTCCGCCCAGTGCAGCACGCGGGTCTGCGTGTCGCCGCGGCGGCGCAGCCGGCCCTCGATGTTCAACATGCAGCCCAGGTCGCCGAGCACGACGGCCTGGGCCCCGCTGGCGGCGATGTGCGCGCACTTCTCGTCGACGATGGCGGTGGAGATCTCGCCGTACTTGACCGAGAAGGTGCCGCCGAAGCCGCAGCACTGCTCGCAGGACGCCATCTCGCGCAGCTCGACGCCGGGCAGGCCGGCGATCAGGCGGCGCGGCTGCTGCTTGATGCCCAGCTCGCGCAGGCCCGAGCAGCTGTCGTGGTAGGTGACCACGCCCTGGAAGCGCTGCAGGGTCGGGTCCTCGCGCAGGCTGGGGGGGAGCTCGGTCCAGCCCAGCACGTCGACGAGGAAGCCCGCGAGCTCGTGGATGCGCAGCTGCAGGGCGGCGTAGCGGCGCGAGAGCTCGGGATCGCTGGCGAAGAGTTCGCCGTAGTGCGCGCGGATCATGCCGCCGCAGGAGCCGGAGGGCAGCACGATGTGGTCGAAGCGCTCGAACTCGCGCAGCATCTTCTCGGCCAGATCGCGTGCGGTCGCGCGGTCGCCGCTGTTGTAGGCCGGTTGACCGCAGCAGGTCTGGGCCATCGGCACCTCGACCCGGCAGCCGGCGGCTTCCAGCAGCTCGAGGGCGGCCAGGCCGATCGAGGGACGCAGGGCATCGACCAGGCAGGTGATGAAGAAACCAACGGTCATCGCTTCATTATGGGTCGGACATGGCCGCCGAGCCGCGCCGCCAGGACGTTTCGCGATGCAAAATCAGGCTCTTGCCTTGCTTGCCTTTTGCCATGAACCGCACCGAGAACCCGACCCCGACGATCCAGGTCATCGAGCGCATGTTCTCCCTCATCGACGTGCTGGCCCGGCACCCGGATCCGGTGTCGCTGAAGGTCCTGTCCGAGCAGACCGGCCTGCACCCGTCCACCGCCCACCGCATCCTCAACGACCTGGCGGTCGGCCGCTTCGTCGACCGGCCCGAGGCCGGCAGCTACCGCCTGGGCATGCGGCTGCTGGAGCTGGGCAACCTGGTGAAGGCGCGGCTGGATGTGCGGGAGGCCGCGATCGGTCCGATGCGCGAGCTGCACCGCCTGACCCACCAGCCGGTCAACCTGTCGGTGCGCCAGGGCGACGAGATCGTCTACATCGAGCGGACCTACAGCGAGCGCTCGGGCATGCAGGTGGTCCGGGCCGTCGGCGGCCGGGCGCCGCTGCACCTGACCTCGGTCGGCAAGCTCTTCCTCGCGCACGACGACCCGCAGCGCGTGCGGGCCTATGCCACCCGCACCGGCCTGGCCGGCCACACCCGCAACAGCCTCACCGAGCTGGCAACGCTCGAGCGCGAGATCGCCCGCGTGCAGAGCAGCGGCGTCGCGCGCGACAACGAGGAGCTGGAGCTGGGCGTGCGCTGCATGGCCGCCGGCATCTACGACGACCAGGGCAAGCTGGTGGCCGGCCTGTCGATCTCGGCCCCGGCCGACCGGCTGGAGGAAAGCTGGCTGGAGCGGCTGCGGACCACGGCCGCAGACATCTCGCTCAAGCTCGGCCACGCGCCCGCCTGAGCGCGCAGGCCGGCAGGCTCAGGAGCTGAGCCTGCGCCCGTCCGCGGCCTGGCCGGTGCGCTTGAGCGGCGCGGCACGGGCCGGAGACGAGGATTCGACCCAGCGCCGCACCCGCTCGGCATCGCCGATGCGGGAGTACTTGCCGGCCGAGTCGAGGAAGACAAGGATCAGGTCGCGCCCCGCGACCCGGGCCTGCATCACGAGGCAGCGACCCGCCTCGGCGATGTAGCCGGTCTTCTGCAGCATCACATCCCAGGCCGGGTTGCGGACCAAGCCGTTGGTGTTGCGGTACTGCAGCTCGCGCCGGCCGACGGCGACCCGGTGCTCCGGCGAGGTCGACAGCGAGCGCAGCAGCGGATGCTCCGCCGTGGCCCGCACCAGCAGGGCCAGGTCGCGCGCGCTGGAACGGTTCTGGCTGGACAGGCCGGTCGGCTCGACATAGCGGGTGTCGGCCATGCCCAGGGCCACCGCCTTGGCATTCATCGCCCGCACGAAGGACGGCAGGCCGCCCGGATAGTGCCGGCCCAGGGCGTTGGCGGCCCGGTTCTCGGAGGACATCAGGGCCAGGTGCAGCATCTCGCCGCGGCTGAGCTGGGTCCCGGGCTGCAGGCGGGAGCTGCTGCCCTTCTCGGTGTCGATGTCCTCGGTCGAAATGCTCAGCAGCTCGTCGAGCGGCTGGCCGGCCTCGAGGACGATCAGCGAGGTCATCAGCTTGGTGAGCGAGGCGATCGGCAGCACGGCCTCGGCGTTCTTGGCCAGCAGCACCTCCTGCGTGGCCGGATCGATCACCAGCGCGGCGTTGGACTTGAGGGCGTGCAGGTTGAATTCCGGCAAGCTGGCCGCGGCCGGATGGGGCCCTGCGGCCGGGCCCTCCGGCAGGGTGTCGAGCGCCGCCGCGTGCGGGACGGCCTGCCGGGTGGCCGGGGACGGCGGATCGCCCAGCCGGGCCGAGAGCTTGAGGGGCTGGCTGAGCCCGGCCGTCGGCGGGACGGCGGCAGCGGCCGCAGCCAGCGGGCGCCCCGCGGCCCGCGTCCGCAGGACCGGGGTGCTGCGCGGCTGGGCGGCCTTGCGGCTGGCCTGACGCGACTCGGCCTGACGCTCGGCGCCGGCGCGCCGGGCCTTGAGCTCGCCCGCCGGGCGGCGAAGCGGCACGGCGCTGCCCTTGCGACGGCTGGGCGTCTCGCTGCGGCGCGAGGGCGCGGCGCGGCCCTCGCCAGCCTTGCGGGCCTCGGCCGCCTGCAGGGGTGCGGCCGCCTGGGCGGTGCCCGGGCCGAACAGGCCCAGGCCGAGCTGCAGGGCCAGGGCGATCAGGACGGGGCGCAGTCGGGCGCTGAAGGCTGGTAACACGCGAATCTCCACAGGGTGCACCAGTCTAGGGCCGGGGAAAAAGAGACACAAGATCAATAACTTGCAAAGATCACTTGAAGTGTGATCTGGGCCGCTGAAAGGCCACGCGGCGCAAGCCGCAGCCCGGCCCGCCGGCCGGGCTGCGGGCTCAGCCCTGGGCCGCGACGCGCTCCTGCTTGCTGTGCAACTTGTTCAGGGCGGACAGATAGGCCTTGGCGGAGGCGACCACGATGTCGGGATCCGCGCCGACGCCGTTGACCACCCGGCCCCCCAGCTGCAGCCGCACCGTCACCTCGCCCTGCGACTCGGTCGAGCCGCTGGTGATCGCGTTGACCGAGTACAGCAGCATCTCGGCGCCCGACTGGATCTTCGATTCGAGCGCCTTCAGGCTGGCATCGACCGGGCCGTTGCCCTCGCTCTCGGCGCGGTGCTCGGCGCTGCCCGCGGCAAAAGCCACCTGGGCCCGCGGGCGCTCGCCGGTCTCGGACTGCTGGGCCAGCGAGAGCAGACGGTAGTGCTCCTGCTCGGCCGTCACGCTCTCATCGCTGACCAGGGCGATGATGTCCTCGTCGAAGATCTCGCTCTTGCGGTCGGCCAGGTCCTTGAAGCGGGCGAAGGCATTGTTGAGCTCGGCCTCGCTCTCCAGCTCGACCCCCAGGTCCTGCAGACGCTGCTTGAAGGCGTTGCGGCCGCTGAGCTTGCCCAGCACGATCTTGTTGGCGCTCCAGCCCACATCCTCGGCACGCATGATCTCGTAGGTGTCGCGGGCCTTGAGCACGCCGTCCTGGTGGATGCCGCTGGCGTGGGCGAAGGCATTGGCACCGACGACCGCCTTGTTGGGCTGCACGACGAAGCCGGTGGTCTGGCTGACCATGCGGCTGGCCGGCACGATCTGCGAGGTGTCGATGGTCACGTCGAGACCGAAGTAGTCGCGGCGGGTCTTGACCGCCATCACCACTTCCTCGAGCGAGCAGTTGCCGGCGCGCTCGCCCAGGCCGTTGATCGTGCACTCGATCTGGCGGGCCCCGCCGATCTTCACGCCGGCCAGGGAATTGGCCACCGCCATGCCGAGGTCGTTGTGGCAGTGCACGGACCAGATGGCCTTGTCGCTGTTGGGCACGCGCTCGCGCAGGTCGCGGATGAAGTTGCCGTAGAGCTCGGGGATGCCGTAGCCCACGGTGTCGGGGATGTTGATGGTGGTCGCGCCGGCATCGATCACCGCTTCAAGCACGCGGCAGAGGAAGTCGGGGTCCGAGCGGTAGCCGTCCTCGGGCGAGAACTCGACATCGGCGACGCGGCTGCGGGCATAGGCCACCGCGCTGCGGGCCTGGGCCAGCACCTGCTCGCGGCTCATGCGCAGCTTCTTCTCCATGTGGAGTTCGCTGGTCGCGATGAAGGTGTGGATGCGCGCGTGCGCCGCGCCGGCCAGGGCCTCGGCCGAGCGGGAGATGTCGCGCTCGTTGGCGCGCGACAGCGAGCAGACGGTGGACTCGCGGATGGTGTCGGCAATCGCCTTGACGGCCTCGAAGTCGCCGTTGCTCGACGCGGCGAAGCCCGCCTCGATGACATCGACCCGCAGGCGTTCGAGCTGTCGCGCGATGCGCAGCTTCTCGTCCCGGGTCATCGAGGCGCCGGGCGATTGCTCGCCGTCGCGCAAGGTGGTGTCGAAGATGATGAGCTTGTCGGCCATGGAATGCTCCGCAGTCGGGTTCGGAGGATGGAGGCAATAGCGCAAACGAAACGGCCCGCGGGCGCAGGGCACGCGGGCCGTCGGGGCATGGCATTCAGGGGTGCGCCATCAACGTGCCTGCCGCACATCCCGCGGGCCGGAGGAGCCGGGCGACGGCAGGACGATGCGACGGATCCATTGCACGAAATGAATGTAGCACGCGTCCCCTGGCCGGGCCGGGCCCTCAGCCATGCAGGCCGCGTTCGTCGGGTTCGTCGGTCGAGGTGGCGATCACGCTGACCGGCTTGCCCTTGCTGCGCTTCCACGCATACACCGCATAGCCCGAGAAGCCGTAGATCCAGAACAGGCCGAAAAGCACCGCCGGCGGATGGATGTTGATGAGGGCGATGCCCAGCGCGATCGCCACGATCACGATGAAGGGCACGCTGCGCTTGAAGCTGACGTCCTTGAAGCTGTAGAAGGGCACGTTGGTGACCATCGTCAGCCCGGCATAGAGCGTGATCGCGAAGGCCGTCCAGGCCAGGCCGGGGATGTCGCGTGCGCCGGTCCAGCCCATGTCGTCGAGCAGCCAGATGAAGCCCGTCACCAGGGCCGCGGCGGCCGGGCTGGGCAGGCCCTGGAAGAAGCGCTTGTCGACCACGCCGATGTTGGTGTTGAAGCGCGCCAGGCGCAGCGCGGCGCAGGCGCAGTAGACGAAGGCGGCGATCCAGCCCGCCTTGCCGAGGCCTTTGAGCGCCCACTCGTACATGATCAGCGCGGGGGCCGCCCCGAAGCTGACCATGTCGGACAGGCTGTCCATCTGCTCGCCGAAGGCGCTCTGGGTGTTGGTCATGCGCGCGACCCGGCCGTCCAGGCTGTCGAGCACCATCGCGCAGAACACGCCCACCGCAGCCAGGTCGAAACGCTGGTTCATCGCCATGACGATGGCGTAGAAGCCCCCGAACAGGGCCGCCAGGGTGAACAGGTTCGGCAGGATGTAGATGCCCTTGCGCCGCGGGCGCCGGGGCGGCGTCGGATCCTCGGGATCGTCGGGCTCCTGCCCCTCGGGCAGCACGGTGAGGTCGGAGGTCATGGTCGCAGGGCGGAAGCCGGGGCCGGTCAGCGGACCGGCAGCGTGGCCAGCACGGTGGTGGTGGCGCTGACCTTCTGGCCCGGGGCCACGCGGGGCTGGGCGTCCAGCGGCAGGTAGACATCGACCCGCGAGCCGAAGCGGATGAAGCCGTAGCGCTGGCCGCGCTGGAGCACCGCACCGGCCTGCGTGTAGCAGAGGATGCGGCGCGCGATCAGGCCGGCCACCTGCACCAGGGTCACGGTGCGCCCGCCGGCATCGATGACGACGGCGTTGCGCTCGTTCTCGGTGGAAGCCTTGTCGAGGTCCGCGTTCAGGAACTTGCCGGGGAAGTACTGCACGGACTTCACCGTGCCGTCGACGCCCGAGCGGTTGCTGTGCACGTTGAACACATTCATGAAGACGCTGATCAGCAGGGCGTCGCGGCCGGCATAGGGGTCGTGCGCGCGCTCGACCTTGACGATGCGGCCATCGGCCGGCGAGAGCACGGCGCCGGCTTCGGTCGGCACGGCCCGCGGCGGATCGCGGAAGAACTGGACGACGAAGACCAGCAGCAGCCAGGCGATGCCGGCCAGCCAGCCGGGCAGGTAGGCCGAGGCGAGCAGCGCGATGACGAGCATGCCGCCGATGAAGGGCCAGCCTTCACGGGCCAGCAGGGGGTGGGGATAGGCCATGGCGGGCGAGGATAACCGAGGGTGAGGGGCGCACCTGACAGGGTCCGGCACGGGCCCGCAGGCGGCCGACCGGGAGGCGGGGCCCCAAAGCAAACCGGCCCCCGCAGGGGCCGGTCGGTCGGGGCAGACGAGGGGCTCAGCCGAAGTTCTTGGCGGCGAAGTCCCAGTTGACCAGGTGGTTCAGGAAGGTCTCGACGAACTTCGGACGCTGGTTGCGGAAGTCGATGTAGTAGGCGTGCTCCCACACGTCGAGGGTCAGCAGCGCGGTGTCGGCCGTGGTCAGCGGGGTGCCGGCGGCGCCGGTGTTGACGATGTCGACCGAGCCGTCGGGCTTCTTCACCAGCCAGGTCCAGCCCGAGCCGAAGTTGCCGACGGCGCTCTTGGTGAAGGCTTCCTTGAAGGCCGCATAGCTGCCGAACTTGGCATCGATGGCCGCGGCCAGGGCGCCGGTGGGCTCGCCGCCGCCGTTGGGCTTCATGCAGCTCCAGAAGAAGGTGTGGTTCCAGATCTGCGCGGCGTTGTTGTAGATGCCGCCCGAGGACTTCTTGACGATGGTCTCGAGGTCCATCGACTCGAACTCGGTGCCCTTCTGCAGGTTGTTCAGGTTCACCACGTAGGCGTTGTGATGCTTGCCGTGGTGGTACTCGAAGGTCTCCTTCGAGAGGTGCGGCGCCAGGGCATCGGCGGCGTAGGGCAGGGCGGGAAGGGTGTGTTCCATGGGGGATCCTGGCTGGGGGGATGGCACCGGGCGGGGGCCCAAACTGTTCGGATCGATTGTAGGCAAGGCAGCGCAAGCCCCCGGCCCGGCCGTCCTTCACCCGGGGGGCCGAGGCCCGCGGGCTCAGCGGGTGCGACGCCGCCCCGGAGCCTGCGGCGGCCGCAGGGCCTCGGCCCGCGCCTGCACGCGCCCGTCGGCCAGCACGGCCTCGAAAGGCTCGCCGGGCTGGAGCTGCGTGATCGAGCTGAGCAGCCGGCCGTCGGGCGCCTGCAGCCGCGACCAGCCGCGCGCCAGTACGCGGGCCGGGTCCAGCGCATCGAGCCGGACCCCAAGCCCGGCCAGCTGCTGGGCCAGGCCCTCGCGCCGGGCCTGGGCCGCGTGGCGGCCGCGCAGGGCCAGGCGCTCGAGGGTCTGGCCGCGGGCCTGCAGCGCACGCTCCAGCGCGCGGCGGCGGCGCTGGTCCAGGCCGCCCAGGCGCTCCTGCTCGCGGGCCAGGCGCTGGGCCGGCCGGGCCAGGCGCAGGCCGAGGCGGTCCAGCCGCTCGCCCTCGCGTTCCAGCCGACGGTTCACGCCCTCGTCGGCACGGCGGGCCAGCTGCGCCAGCTGCAGCAGGAGGCTGTCGCGGCTGGGGGCGGCCAGCTCGGCGGCGGCGGTGGGCGTGGGCGCGCGCAGGTCGGCGGCCAGATCGGCCAGGCTGAGGTCGGTCTCGTGGCCGATGCCGGTGATCACCGGCACCGGATGGGCGGCGATGGCCCGCACCAGGGCCGGGTCGTTGAAGGCCCAGAGGTCCTCCATCGAGCCGCCGCCGCGGGCCAGGATGAGCAGCTCGATCTCCGGCCGGCGCGCTGCCGCGGCCAGCGCGGCGCACAGCGCCGCCGGGGCCTCGACGCCCTGCACCGGGCTCGGCAGCACCAGCACCCGGACCTGCGGCGCGCGCCGCGCCAGGGCCGTGCAGACGTCGTGCAGGGCCGCGCCCGCCAGCGAGCTGACCACGCCGACGCAGCGCGGCAGCGCGGGCAGGGGGCGCTTACGGCCGGCGTCGAAGAGGCCCTCGGCCGCCAGCTGGGCCTTGAGCCGCAGGAAGCGCTCGTAGAGCGCGCCGGCGCCGGCGCGCTGCAGCGATTCGGCCACGAACTGCAGCTCGCCGCGTGGCTCGTAGACGGCCACCCGGCCGCGCAGCTCGACCGCCTCGCCTTCCCCGGGCAGGCTGGCCAGCAGCGCGGCGGCGCGGCGGAACATCGCGCAGCGCAGGCTGGCGCCGCCGTCCGGGTCCTTGAGGGTGAAGTAGCAGTGGCCGCTGGCCGCGCGGGTGAAGCCGCTGATCTCGCCGCGCACCGTGACGCTGGCAAAGCGTGCGGCCAGGGTCTCGGCCACGGCCTGCACCAGGCCGGCGACCGACCAGGCGGGGCGCCCCGCGGTGGCGGCCTGGCCCTCGGCGGGCCTCACCGGCGGCCTCCCGCGGGGCGGGTGCGCATGCTGCGGCGCACAGCGGTCCGGGGGAACTCCACAAGCGCCGTCAGGGCGGAGGCACGCCCCCCAGCCCCCGTCACAGGCCCGCCATATCGTCTCAAGGGATTGATTTGAAAGGACATTTTTCTGCCTCAGGATGAGGCAATCTGTTGCAAACGCAGGATTCATGCGCCTTTGCGGGCCGTCGGACCGGTTTGCCCACAAAGTTATCCACAGGGACGGTGGATGACCGGGCCCCTGCGGCCGGCCCGCCCATAATCGCCCGCCATGCCGCCGCCGCCCCCCGCCCCGCCCTGGCGCGTCCGCCTCGAAATGCAGCTTCAGGCGGCCTGGCGCCGCCGCGGCGGCCTGGCCTGCGGGCTGCTGCCGCTGGCCGGGCTGTTCGGACTGCTGGGCATCGTGCACCGCGGGCTCTACCGCCTCGGGCTGCGCCGGGCGCAGCATCCCGGCTGCCCGGTGGTGGTGGTCGGCAACCGGATTGTCGGCGGCGCCGGCAAGACGCCGACGACGCTGGCCGTGGTGGTGGCGCTGCAGGGCCTGGGCTGGCGGCCCGGCATCGTCTCGCGCGGACACGGTCGGCGGGATCCGGGACGGATCCTGGGCGTCACGCCGGCGGCCGGGGCCGACGCGGTCGGCGACGAGGCCCTGCTGCTGCGCCTGCGCAGCGGGGTGCCCGTCTGGGTCGGACGGGACCGGGCGGCGGCCGCCGAGGCCCTGCGCACCGCGCACCCCGAGGTGGACGTGATCGTCACCGACGACGGCCTGCAGCACCTGCGGCTGGCGCGCGATGTCGAACTGCTGGTCTTCGACCGGCGCGGCGCCGGCAACGGCTGGCTGCTGCCGGCCGGGCCGCTGCGCGAGCCGCTCGGGACCCGGCCCTTCGCGCGCCGGGCCAGCCGGGTCGTCTACAGCGACGGCGTGGCCAGCACCGCCCTGCCCGGCCTGGTGCTGCGACGCCGGCTGGGCCCGCCGCAGCCGCTGGCCGACTGGTGGGCCCGCCGGCCCGCAGCGCCGCCGGCCACGGCCTGGGCTGCGCTGCGCGAGGGGCCGCAGCCGGTGGCGGCGCTGGCAGGCATCGCCCAGCCCCAGCGCTACTTCGACGCCCTGCGCGCCGAAGGCCTGCAGGTCGACGGCCTGCCCTGCGCCGACCACGACCGCCTCGACCCCCTGCCCTGGCCGCCCGGCCTGCCGCGCCTGCTGCTGACCGAGAAGGACGCGGTGAAGATCCGTCCCGAACGGCTGGCCCGCGAGCGGCCGAGCACGGCGGTCTGGGTCACGCCGCTAGACTTGCCCGCCACCCCGGAGCTGGTCGCGGCCTTGCATGAGGCGCTGGGCCCGGCCCCCGAACGCGGCGGACCCTGCACCGCCTCCTGACCCCCTGCCGACGTGCCCGATGGACACCCGCCTGATCGACCTGCTGGTCTGCCCGATCTGCAAGAGCCCCCTGAGCCATGACCGCGAGGCCCGCGAGCTGATCTGCGCCGCCGACCGCCTGGCCTACCCGATCCGCGACGGCATCCCGGTGATGCTGGAGCACGAGGCCCGCCCGCTGGACGACACCCCGCCGCCCGCCACCGAAGGCCTGCCGGCATGAAGCCGGTGGTATTGATCCCGGCGCGGATGGCCTCCAGCCGCCTGCCCGGCAAGCCGCTGGCGGACCTGGCCGGCAAGCCGATGGTGGTGCGGGTGGCCGAGCGGGCCGCCCGGGCCGACGCCGCCCGCGTGGTGGTGGCCGCCGACGATGCGCGCATCCTCGCGGCCTGCCAGGCGTACGGCGTGGAGGCGGTGATGACCCGCGCCGATCACCCGACCGGCAGCGACCGACTCGCCGAGGCCTGCACGCTGCTCGGCCTGGACGACGCGGCTGTCGTCGTCAACGTGCAGGGCGACGAGCCGCTGATCGACCCGGCCCTGATCGATGCCTGCGCGCGCCTGCTGGCCGAGCGCAGCGAGTGCGTGATGGCCACCGCCGCCCACGCCATCGACAGCGTCGAGGAGTACCTGAATCCCAACGTGGTCAAGGTCGTCTGCGACCGCCTGGGCCGCGCGCTGACCTTCTCGCGCGCCCCGCTGCCCTGGTGGCGCGACGGCCATGCCGACGGCGTGCGCGCGCTGCCCGAGCCGGCACCGCTGCGCCACATCGGCCTGTACGCCTACCGCGTGGGTTTCCTGCGACGCTACCCGCTGCTGCCGGCCTGCGCGCTGGAGGCCACCGAATCGCTCGAGCAGCTGCGCGTGCTGTGGCACGGCGAGCGCATCGCCGTGCACGTGGGGCGGGAGCGCCCCGGACCTGGCGTGGACACCCCCGAGGATCTGGCCCGCGTGCGCCACCTGTTCGCCGGGGACGCGGGGGCCGCGCCGTAAGCGGGACCGGGGAAGGCGGGTGCTATCCTCGCCCGAGGTTCGCAGCTGACATGGGGCGGACATTTTTTTGACCGCGGTGCGAAGGCACTGCTAAGAGCACGAGGAACGGATGAGACTGATCCTGTTGGGAGCGCCCGGCGCGGGCAAGGGCACGCAAGCCGCCTTCATCTGCCAGCGTTACGGCATCCCGCAGATTTCGACCGGCGACATGCTGCGTGCGGCCGTCAAGGCCGGCACCCCGCTGGGCCTGGAAGCCAAGAAGGTGATGGACGCGGGCGGCCTCGTCAGCGACGACATCATCATCGGCCTGGTCAAGGAACGCATCACCCAGCCGGACTGCGCCAAGGGCTTCCTCTTCGACGGCTTCCCGCGGACCATCCCGCAGGCCGACGCCATGAAGGCGGCCGGCGTCAAGCTGGACCTGGTGCTTGAGATCGATGTGCCCGACGAGGCCATCATCGAGCGCATGAGCGGCCGCCGCGTGCACGTGGCCTCGGGCCGCACCTACCACGTCAAGTTCAACCCGCCCAAGGTGGAAGGCAAGGACGACGCGACCGGTGAGGACCTGATCCAGCGCGACGACGACAAGGAAGCGACCGTGAAGAAGCGGCTCGAGGTCTACCAGAGCCAGACCCGCCCCCTGGTCGACTACTACTCGGCCTGGTCGGCCACCGGCGACGCCGCCGCGCCGCGCTACGCGCGCATCCTCGGCCTCGGCACGGTGGAAGAGATCACCGCACGCGCGCTCGCCGCACTGGGCTGATCCCCGCCGGGGAGCTGGCGCGCCACGTGCGCCGGCGGCCCACAAAAAGAAACCCCGCCCGCCGTGAGGCGGACGGGGGGCGCGACCGGAGTCGCTGGCGACCCGTTGAACCGGACGGAGGGGCCGGGAACCGGATCGCGGAGGCCCAGGGATGGACCTCGGTGCATGCCCTCAAGGGCGCTGCCATCTTGCGACCCGCCCGCCGGCCTTGACCAGCGGGCTCTCGCTATCGACTTGGCCCCCGCCTGCAGGCAGGGCCTATGTCCCCAGCCGCGGCTTCAGCCGCGCGTGAGGCCCAGACCCGCCACGATGCCCGCCACCCGCTGCGTGACCTCGGGCGACATGCTGAGTGTTCGGCCCCATTCCCGGTCGGTCTCGCCCGGCCACTTGTTCGTCGCGTCCAGGCCCATCTTGCCGCCCAGGCCGCTGACCGGACTGGCGAAATCCAGGTAGTCGATGGGCGTCTGCGGCACCAGAGTGGTGTCGCGCACCGGGTCCATGCGGGTGGTGATGGCCCAGATCAGCTCCTTCCAGTCGCGCACGTCCACGTCCTCGTCGGTGACGACGATGAACTTCGTGTACATGAACTGGCGCAGGAAGCTCCACAGCCCGAACATCAGCCGCTTGGCATGGCCCGGATAGGCCTTGCGGATGCTGATGGCCGCCAGGCGGTAGCTGCAGCCCTCGGGCGGCAGGTAGAAATCGACGATCTCCGGAAACTGCTTCTGCAGGATGGGCACGAAGACCTCGTTGAGCGCGACGCCCAGGATGGCGGGCTCGTCCGGCGGCTTGCCGGTGTAGGTGGAGTGGTAGATCGCCTGGTGGCGGCGCGTCAGGCGCTGCACCTCGACGACGGGGAACCAGTCCTGTTCGTTGTAGTAGCCGGTGTGGTCGCCGAAGGGCCCTTCGAGGGCGTGCAGGTAGCCGCCCTTCTCCTTCAGCGGCACGCCGTCGGCGCTGTGCCCGACGAAGCCGGGGGCTGCGGGCGGGATGTGGCCCTCCAGCACGATCTCGGCGCTGGCCGGCACCTGCAGCCAGCGACCCGCCTCGCCGACGGCGGTGTCGACCACCTCGGTGCGGCTGCCCCGCAGCAGGCCGGCGAACTGGTATTCGCCCAGGCTGTCGGGCACCGGGGTGACGGCGCCGAGGATGGTGGCCGGATCGGCCCCCAGCGCGGTGACCACGGGGAAGGGCTGGCCGGGATTCGCCAGGGCGAAGTCGCGGAAGTCCAGCGCGCCGCCACGGTGCGCCAGCCAGCGCATGATGGTCTGGCGCGGGCCGATCTTCTGCTGGCGGTAGATGCCGAGGTTCTGGCGCGCGCGCGGGTTCGGCACCGACTGCGGCCCGCGGGTGACGACCAGGCCCCAGGTGATCAGCGGGCCGGCATCGCCCGGCCAGCAGGTCTGGATGGGCAGCGTGCCGAGGTCGATCTCGGACCCGGTCAGCACCTCCTCCTGGCAGGGGGCGCGACGAACCCGGTCGGGCTTCATCGACCACAGGGCCTTGCCGAGCTGCAGCAGCTTGCCAGCGTCCTTCAGGCCACGGGGCGGCTCGGGCTCCTTGAGGTGGGCCAGCAGCTGGCCGATGGTGCGCAATTCGGCCACCTCGTCGGCGCCCATGCCCAGGGCCACCCGCCGGGGGGTGCCGAAGAGGTTGGCCAGGACCGGCGTCGGCCCGGGCTGCCCCCCCGGCGCGTCGACCGGGCACTCGAAGAGCAGGGCCGGGCCGGCTGCGCGCAGCGTGGCGTCGGCAACGGCCGTCATCTCCAGCCGCGGCGACACCGGCTCACGGATGCGGCGCAGCTCGCCATCGGCCTCCAAAGCCTGGATGAAGTCCCGCAAATCCCGGTATTTCATGCTTTTGCGGAATGAACCGCGGATCCTTTATGGTTGACAGGTTATTTGAAGCATCCCTAGACTGCGTGCCGTCCCTTAGGGATAACCCGCGCCACGGTCGTGGCGCGACGCTGCCGATGGTCCCAACCCGGGGGTCCGCCTGCTTGAGGCGAGCCCGTTCCACCCGCCGGGGGATTATCGAATGGGGGGTGCCGACGGATCGATCCGTCCCGCGACCGCCCCAGGAAAGGAGAGACATGACAGCGTTCCAAGCCACACCGAAGGCGGACGCGGCCCCTGGCCACGCCCTCCGGCGGTCCGGTCAGGCCGTCATCCGCCCGATCGCGCTCTTTATGAAGGATGCAGGCCAGGGCCTGCTCGAGGTCTGCCACAACTCGCTCGCCCTGCTGGGCCTGGGCGTGGTGGCGGCCAGCCTGTTCCTGGCCGGTCGGCCGGAGCTGCGTGCCTCGCTGGAGCTGCGCGCGCTGGGCTGGCTGCAGGTGCGCCAGGACCTGCGCACCGAGGCCGACCCCAACGTCACCGTGGCCCTGGCCGAGCCCGGCGCGGCCGAGCGGGTGACCGCGGCCGATCCGGGATCGCTGACCCGCCAGCAGGCAGCCATCGCGCAGTGGCTGTCGCGCCGCTACCGGGTGGCGCCCGAGCCGGTCAGCCGTCTCGTGCAGGAGGCCTGGGAAGTGGGCCGCCGGGCGAACCTGGACCCGACCCTGATCCTGGCGGTGATCGCGATCGAGTCGCGCTTCAACCCCTTCGCGCAGAGCCCGGTCGGGGCCCAGGGCCTGATGCAGGTCATGACCCGCGTGCACGACGAGAAGTACGAAAACTTCGGCGGGGCGCTGGCCGCGTTGGACCCGCTGGCCAATCTGCGCGTCGGCGTGCAGGTGCTGAAGGAGGCCATCGACCGCACCGGATCGGTCGAAGGCGGACTAAAGCACTACGTCGGCGCTGCCAACCTGGAGACCGACGGGGGCTACGCCACCAAGGTGCTCTCCGAGCAGTCCATGCTGCAGCGGGTGGCTGGCGGCCGCCAAGTCACGCTGCTGAGCCCGCATGCCCTGCCGGCGCGTCGGACCGCGCCGACCGGTGCGGCCGCTTCGGCCGGAGGCGGCCGCGCGACCGGCTCACCGCCGCAGGACGGCCTGCCGCCCAGCCCCGACCCGGGCGAAGCCGGCAGCCGCTCGATCACGCTGTTGATGCCGCTGCAGAGCCCGCCGCTGGCCGTGCTGCAGCAGCTCGCGTCCTCGCGCTGAGGGCTCCGGCCGGCGACGGCGGCGGGCGGATCAGCCGCGCTTATCCCGGCCGTCACAATCCTTGAGGCCAGGCCCGGGGGGCCTGCCGCTACACTGATTTCTAGCTGCCGCACGATCGGCAGTCTCTCTTGCCGGGGTGCCGGCCGACACCTGCAGAGCGCCCCGGGCACGGTCGGCGACGCTGCGGACGCCGTCGGAACCAGCCCCCCCTTGCCACCCTTGACGGGACCCTCCATGTTCGATCGCAGCACTTCGACCCTCGCCAACATCGACCCGGACCTCTGGGCAGCCATCCAGGCGGAAAACCACCGCCAGGAAGCGCACATCGAGCTGATCGCCTCGGAGAACTACACCTCGCCGGCCGTCATGCAGGCCCAGGGCACCCAGCTGACCAACAAGTACGCCGAGGGCTACCCGGGCAAGCGCTACTACGGTGGCTGCGAGAACGTCGATGTGGTCGAGCAGCTCGCCATCGACCGGCTCAAGCAGATGTATGGCGCGGGCTTCGCCAACGTGCAGCCGAACTCCGGCTCGCAGGCCAACCAGGCCGTCTTCCTGGCCCTGCTGCAGCCCGGCGACACCATCCTGGGCATGAGCCTGGCCGAGGGCGGTCACCTCACCCACGGCATGGCGCTGAACATGTCGGGCAAGTGGTTCAAGGTCGTCAGCTACGGCCTGAACGCGGCCGAGGAGATCGACTACGACGCGATGGAGCGTCAGGCCCACGAGCACAAGCCCAAGCTGATCATCGCCGGCGCCTCGGCCTACGCGCTGCGCATCGACTGGGCGCGCTTCGCCAAGGTCGCCAAGGATGTCGGCGCCTACCTGATGGTCGACATGGCCCACTACTCGGGCCTGATCGCCGCCGGCGTCTACCCGAACCCGGTGCCCTTCGCCGACGTGGTCACCTCGACCACGCACAAGAGCCTGCGTGGCCCGCGCGGCGGCATCATCGTCACCAACAACGAAGAGATCGCCAAGAAGATCAACAGCGCCGTCTTCCCCGGCCTGCAGGGCGGCCCGCTCATGCATGTCATCGCCGGCAAGGCGGTGGCCTTCCACGAGTGCCTGCAACCCAGCTTCAAGGTCTACCAGGAGCAGGTGCTGAAGAACGCCGCCGTCCTGGCCAACACCCTGACCGAGCGCGGCCTGCGCATCGTCAGCGGCCGCACCGAGAGCCACGTGATGCTGGTCGACCTGCGCGCCAAGGGCATCACCGGCAAGGACGCCGAGCGGGTGCTGGGCGACGCCCACATCACCTGCAACAAGAACGGCATTCCCAACGACCCGCAGAAGCCGATGATCACCAGCGGCATCCGCCTGGGCTCGCCGGCCATGACGACGCGCGGCTTCAAGGAAGAGCAGGCCCGCCTGACCGCCCACCTGGTGGCCGATGTGCTGGATGCCCCGAACGATCCGGCCCGCATCGCCGAGGTGCGCGCCAAGGTCGAGGCCCTGACCCGCGACTTCCCGGTCTACCGCTGAGCCGCGGCCGGCGGCCCCGGCCGCCACTGCTAAGCTAGAACGACCCGCCAGCGCGTGCACCGCGCGGCGGGTCGCTTCATTTCAGAGTCCCCGTCCCCATGCGCTGCCCCTTCTGCCAGCACGAAGACACCCAGGTCGTCGAGACTCGCGGCTCGGACGAAGGCACGGTCATCCGGCGCAGGCGCCGCTGCCCGGCCTGCGACAAGCGCTTCACCACCTACGAGCGCGCCGAGCTGAGCATGCCGGTGGTCGTGAAAAAGGACGGCACCCGGGTCGACTTCGACCGCGCCAAGCTGCGTGCGTCGATGCAGCTGGCCCTGCGCAAGCGGCGGGTGAGCATGGACCAGGTCGATGCGGCCGTCAGCCGCATCGAAGAGCAACTGCTCGCCACCGGCGTCAACGAGACGGCATCGAGCCGCCTCGGCGAGCTGGTCATGCGCGAACTCATGAAGCTCGACAAGGTGGCCTACGTGCGCTTCGCCTCGGTCTACCGGAGCTTCGAAGGCGTGGACGAGTTCAGCCGCCTCATCGGCGAGATCTGAGACGCCCCCTAGTCCGTCGCTTGACCTCCCCAGCGCGGGGGACGCCCTCGCGCGGCGGGCGTCCTATGGTGGGCCCTCGGTCCGATTCCAGGACCGGAGGGGAGCGCACCATGAACCCTGCCGCCGTGTCACCGCGGGCCTGCCGCGGCCTGACCCTGATCGAGCTGATGGCCGGCCTCGCCATCCTGAGCCTGCTGCTGGGCCTTGGCGCGCCGTCCTGGGTGGACCACCTGGAGCGGCGCCGGCTGGAAGGCGGCCTGCAGCGCCTGCGCAGCGAGCTTCAGCTGCTGCGCCAGGACGCCCTGGCCCGCCAGCAGACCCTGAGGCTCGGCTTCGTCGACAGTCCCGGCCTGGGCAGCTGCACCGTCAGCCACACCGGCGCGGGCGGCGCCTGCAGCTGCAACGCAGCGACCGGCAGCACCAGCTGCAGCGCCGGGGCCGAGGTCCTGCGCAGCCAGCACTGGCCGGCGGGAGACCGGATCCGGCTGAGCAGCAACGTGGCGAGCCTCGCCGTCTCGCCGCTGCTGGGCACGGTCAGCCCCACCACCACCCTGAGACTCAGCGACAGCCGGGGCCGTGAGCTGCGGGCGGTGCTGAACGTGATGGGCCGGGTCCGCAGCTGCACGGTGGGCCACCCCAGCCTGCCGGGCCAACCCAGCTGCTGAGGTGGCGCGATGCGCTCCCCCCGCCCAGGCATCCGGCCGGCGACCGGCTGGACCTTGATCGAGCTGGCCGTCGTGCTGGGCCTGCTCACGCTGATCAGCAGCCTCACGGTGCCCGGCTTCCTGACCCGGCAGCGCGAAGGGCGCCGCAGCGAGGCCCTGGGCCTGCTCATGGAGATCGAGCTGCGGCAGGCACGCTGGCATGCCCTGAGCGGCAGCTACAGCGCCAACCTCGGCAACGGAGAGCTGGGCTTCGATTCCCACACCAGTCACAGCAGCCAGGTGCAGACGCCCAGCGGGCGCTACCGCATCGAGCTGCATGCGGTCGGCAGCGAGAGCTACCAGCTCCGGGCCATCGCCCAGGGCAGCCAGGACACCGACCTGCCCTGCCGACTCTTCGTCCTGGAGCAGACCCCGTCGCAGACACGCCGCCTGGCCGGCCCGGCCCCCGAAGCCCTGCTGGACGCCGCAGACTCGGCCGCCGCACGGCGCTGCTGGAAGCTGTGAGCCATGCCATGCCAGCCCGCCTGTCCATCCGCGGGGCCACGCTGATCGAGCTGATGCTCGGCCTGGCGCTGGCCGTGCTGGTGCTGGCCAGCGGGCTGAAGCTGATGGTGATCCAGCTCGACACCTTCCACCGCGCCATGCGGGCCCTGCAGCTCGACCAGGACCTGCGGGCCGCAGCCGATCTGGTCGTGCGCGAACTGCGCCGTGCCGGCCACTGGCCCGCCGCGCTGGACGGCACGGGCACGCCCAACCCGCTCGGCGCCCTGGTGCTCGGCGGCGCATCCGGCAGCGCCTCGGTCGGCTACAGCTACGAGGAAGCCGGGACCGCCCAGCACCGCGTGCTGCGGCTCAACGGTGGCACGCTGCAGATCCAGCTCAGTCCGACGGCCAGCTTCCAGGCGCTCAGCGACCCGGCCGTCACCCGGGTGCTGAGCTTCGAGCTTCAACTGCTCAGCCACAGCCAGCCCGCGTGGCTGGCCTGCGGCAGCGCGGCCCCCTCAGCCGGCGCAGGAGAGCGCATCCAGCGCCAGCTGGCGCTGCGGATCACCGCCGAATCGCCGACCGACCCACGCGTGAAGGGCCAGATCCGCACGCAGATCCGGCTGCGCAATGAGACGCTTGCACCCGCGCCGAACTGCCCGGGCTGAGCAGGGCCTGGCCGCCCTCAGTCTCGGCAGTCTGCTGATGCTGGGGCTGCTCGTGCTCGGCGGCCTGCTGATGCAGGCCCAGCGGGCCGAGCTGCGCAGCGGCGAGCGGCAGCTCCGGACCCTGCGGGCCCGCGAGGCCGCCGAGGCCGGCCTGGCCTGGGCGCGGGTGCACCTCAATCGTCCACCGAGCGCTCCGGGAAACTGCCTGCCGCCCGGCCTGCGGGACCGCTTGCTGGACATCCCGTCCGGCCCCGGGGCGCTGCTGCCGCAGCCGCTGGTCCCGCTGCAGCGCGCGGCCTGCCGGATGGGCCCGGACGGGCCGCTGTGCGACTGCCCGGCGGCCGTGGCCGGCGCCATCAGCCTGCCGGCCGTGGCCGGCTCCGCGCCCGGCTTCAGCCTGCGCGTCCAGGCGGCAGCAGCCTCGGCCGCCGCTGCCGGCGCCGTGCTGCTGCGGGTCGACGGCTGCAGTGAAACCCTGGACGCCTGCCTGGGCGGTGGCGGCGCCGAACCCGGGGCGCGCGCCAGCCTGAGCGCCGGGCTGCAGGCCCGGCCGCTGCTGCAGCGCTTGCCGCGGGCGGCCCTGACAGCCGGCGGACGGGTGAGGCTGTGCGCACCGGGGCGGCTGGAGAACACCGAGCCCGCCAGCGGCGGCCTGCTGGTGCACGCCGGGCTCGCGCTCGGCCGCCCGGGGGCGGCCGGGGGCCTGCCGGCCTGCCCGACCGGACTCGCGGTGTGCGTGAGCCCACCCTGCCCGGGTCTGCTGCTCCAGGGCCTGGCCGATCAACCGGCCTGGGAGGCCCTGCTGGGGCCCGACCCGATCCTGGCCGGGCAGCTTGCCAGCTTCGAGCTGCTCAGCCAGACCCTCTTCGGACTCGGCATCGCCCGGCTGCGCGAAGCCCCCGGCACGCTGCGCCTGGGCCCGGCGGACGATGCCGCGAGCCTGCTGCCAGCCGCCGTGGCGCAGGGCGTGCGACGCATCTGGGTGCAGGGCCCGCTGACGCTGAGCGCAGCGGGCGACCTGGGCTCGGCCGCAGCGCCCCTGCTGCTGGTCGTCGAGGGCCCGCTGAGCTGGCAGGGCGGCGGCCGACTGCACGGTCTGCTGATCGCCGACAGCCTGAGCCTTGCGGCCGGCAGCTCCGAGGCCGAACTGCACGGCGCGCTGCTGCTGCGCGGCGACTACGACGCCCTCGGCCCCCTGCGGCTGCGCTACGACAGCGCCGTGCTGCTGCGGCTGCGCGCGCAGAGCAGCCTGCTGCTGCCGGTGGCCGGCAGCCTGCGTGACTTCTGAAGCCGGTGGCCGGACCGTGCACACGGCCTCGAAACCCGGCGGCAGCGCCCTGCTCGAAGCCCTGCTGCTGGCCAGCCTGCTCGCGCTTGGCCTGCTGGCCACCGGCGGCCTGCAGCAGCGCATGCTGAGCGAGGGCCGTGCGCAGCGCAGCCTGAGCGAGGCCGTGCAGCTCGGCCAGGCTGCGCTTGAGCAGCTGCGCAGCCTGGACGATCCGGCCGCGCTCGCCGCGGCCGTGACCGATCCCCAGGCGCTCAAGCTCGCCCTGGCCGGGGCCTCGGTCCCCCACAGCCTGACCCTGAGCCTGGATCCGGACGGTCCGCTGCGCCGCCTGAGGCTGCAGCTGCAGTGGCCCGCAGGCGGCGCCACGGCGCAGCTGGCGCTCGACACCCTGCTGGCCCCGGGCACAGGCGGCTGGGTCGGCGGCCCCAGCCCCCCCGCCCTGCGCTGGCTGGACCCTCCGGCAGCGCTTCGCCTCGGGCTGACGCCGGCCCCCAGCGCCCCCGGGCCGCTGCCCGCCGGCCAGCTGGCCGTGCTGGTGAACACCGAGGTCTGGATCCTGGAGGCGCTGAGCGGCCACGGCCTGAGCCGCTGCAACGCCGCCGGCCTCTGCGTGGCACTGCCGACCCGGTGGCTCAGCGGCCAGCTGCTGGGCGCGCAGGCGGCCGCGGTCGAGAGCGTGCGGCTGGTCGCCACCGAGCACCTCGTCCCCGGCCTGGACCTGGACCCCGGCCCCGGACTGGCCGAGAACGGACAGCACTGCACGCTCGATCCGATGGCGCATGACGATCCGGCCTGGCCGGGCGGCAGCCGCCGCTACCGCTGCGTGCTGCGGCCGGGCGACCACGACGGCCTGCCGGGCACGCCGCCGGTCTGGGGCGGCCGCCTGGACCTGCAGGCGGCCTCGGCCCCGTCGGGCACGGTGGCCTGCCGGCTGCTGGCCACGCTGGCGCCGGGCTTCGAGGCCACGGTCAGCCCGCCGCGCTACCGGAACATCACCGCTTCGCTGAGTCAGCAGCACCTGCTGCTGCGGCCCGCCGGGCCCTGCCCGGCCGGCACGGCGCTGCACCAGAGCCTGCCCTGAGCGGCCCGCCGGGGGCAGACCGCCAGAGCGGGCCGGCAGCGGCCGGGGACAATCCCCCGATGCTGCCGCTCCCTGACCCCGCCATCCTGCAGGCCGCGCTCGACGAAGCCGCGCGCGCGATCGGCCTGTCCGAACCCAACCCCCGCGTCGGCTGCGTGCTGATCGATGCCCAGGGCCGCCAGATCGCCCGCGGCCACACCCAGCAGGCCGGCGGACCGCATGCCGAGATCGTCGCGCTGCGCGCCGCCGAGGCAGCCGGCCGGTCGGTCCGCGGCGCGACGGCCGTCGTCACGCTCGAACCCTGCAGCCACCACGGCCGCACGCCGCCATGCTGCGACGCGCTGGTGGCGGCCGGCCTGACGCGGGTCGTGGTGGCGAATGTCGATCCCAACCCCCTGGTCGCCGGCCGCGGCCTGGCCCGGCTGCGGGCCGCCGGGCTGCAGGTCGATCTGCTGGCCGACAGCGACTGGGCCCAGGCCTGCCGCGAGCTGAACCTCGGCTTCTTCTCGCGCATGGTCCGCGGGCGGCCCTGGCTGCGCATGAAGATCGCGGCCTCGCTCGACGGCCGCACCGCGCTGGAGAACGGCCTCAGCCAATGGATCACCGGCGAGGCCGCGCGGCGCGACGGCCACGCCTGGCGCCGCCGGGCCACCGCCGTGCTGACCGGCCTCGGCACGCTCAAGGACGACGACCCGCGCCTGGACGTGCGCCTGGTCGAGACGGTCGTGCAGCCGCTGCGTGTCGTCGTCGACGCGCGGCTGGAGACCCCGCCCGGGGCCCGCCTGCTGCGGCCGCCGGGCCGGGTGTGGATCTATCACGCGGTCGATGCCGAGGCACCGGAGCATGCACCGCGGGCCGCTGCCCTGCGCGCCACCGGCGCCGGGCTGAGCCGCCTGCCCGACGCGCAGGGCAAGGTCGACCTGACCGCCCTGCTCGACGCGCTGTCGCGCGACCACGCCGTCAACGAGCTGCATGTCGAGGCGGGGCACAAGCTCAACGGCTCCTTCGTGCGGGCCGGCCTGGTCGACGAGTTCCTGGTCTACCTCGCGCCGCGCCTGCTGGCCGGCGGCCTGCCGATGGCCAGCTTCGGCCCGCTGAGCGCGCTGGACCAGAGCCTGGACCTGCGCTTCGAGCGGGTGGACCCGGTCGGCTGTGACCTGCGCCTGATCGCCCGCCCCCCGGGCCGCGCGCGCTTCTGAGCCCCGCCAGCCCCCGGCGCCCGGGGGGCTGGGGCCGGCCGGCGACAATCGGGCGATGTTCACCGGCATCGTCAGCGGCCTCGGCCGCATCCTTTCCGTCGACCCGCTGGGCGACGGCCCGCAGCACGGCAAGCGCCTGCAGCTTGAAACCCCGCCCGGCTGGCTGGCCGGCGTGCAGGCCGGCGACAGCATCGCGATCAACGGCGCCTGCATGACCGTCACCCGCTTCGATGCCCCGCCGCCGCCCGCCCCCGGCCGCTTCAGCGTCGACGTCTCGGCCGAGAGCCTGCGGCTCACCGCCGGCCTGGACCGGCCCGGCCCCGTCAACCTGGAGCAGGCCCTGCGCGCGCACGACCGCCTCGGCGGCCACCTGGTCAGCGGCCATGTCGACGGCCTGGGCACGGTCGAGGTCTTCGAGCCGGTGGGCGAAAGCTGGCTTCTGGCCGTCCGCGCCCCCGCCGCGCTGGGGCGCTTCCTGGCCGTCAAGGGCTCGATCACGGTCAACGGCGTCAGCCTGACCGTGAACCGCGTCGAGGACACACCGCAGGGCTGCCGCTTCGCCATCAACCTGATCCCGCACACGCTGGAGCACACCACCCTCGGCACGCTCGCGCCCGGCGCGGCCGTGAACCTGGAGGTGGACCTGATCGCCCGCTACGTCGAGCGCATGCTCGCCGCCGGCCCCGGCCTGACGCCCGCCTCCGGCGCCTGAGCGCCGGCCCCGCGCGGCCGGCCCGCCCCCCGGGTTGCCCCGGGGGCCCCCACCTACAATCCCGCCCCATGCCGATTGCCACCGTTCCCGAACTCGTCGCCGACATGGCGGCGGGCCGCATGGTCATCCTCGTCGACGAGGAGGACCGCGAAAACGAGGGTGACCTCGTCATGGCCGCCGACCTCGTGACGCCCGAGGCCGTGAACTTCATGGCCAAGTACGGCCGCGGCCTGATCTGCCTGACCCTCACCCGCGAGCGCTGCGAGAAGCTGCGCCTGCCGCCGATGACGCAGCGCAACGGCGCGCAGCACGGCACGGCCTTCACCGTCTCCATCGAGGCGGCCGAGGGGGTCAGCACCGGCATCTCCGCCGCGGACCGCGCCCACACCATCCGCACCGCGGTGGCGCCCGGCGCCAAGGTCAGCGACCTGGTCCAGCCCGGCCACATCTTCCCGCTGCAGGCGCAGGACGGCGGCGTGCTGGCCCGCGCCGGCCACACCGAGGCCGGCTGCGACCTCGCCCGTCTCGCCGGCCTGAGCCCCGCCGCCGTGATCTGCGAGATCATGAACGACGATGGCAGCATGGCCCGCCTGCCCGACCTGGAAGTCTTCGCCCGCGAGCACGGCCTGAAGATCGGCACCATCGCCGACCTCATCGGCCACCGCAGCCGGCACGAGACCCTGATCGAGCGCGTCAGCCGCCGCCCGCTGCAGACCGCCCAGGGCCTGTTCGACTGCACCGCCTACCGCGACCGCTCGGGCAGCGTGCACCTGGCCCTGTCCCTGGGCCAGTGGACGGCCGGCGACGAGGTGCCGGTGCGCGTGCACGAGCCCCTGTCGCTGATCGACCTGCTCGATGTCGGCAGCAGCACGCATTCCTGGCCCCTGCCCAAGGCCCTGGCCGCGCTGCAGCAGGCCGGCCGCGGCGTGGCGGTGCTGCTCAACGCCGGTGATGCGGGCGAAAGCCTGCTGGCGGCGCTGGACACCAGCGCCCAGACCGGCGGCCCCGCGCCGCGCGGCCAGTGGGACCTGCGCACCTACGGCGTCGGCGCCCAGATCCTGCGCGACCTCGGCGTACGCCGCATGCAGCTGCTGGGCAGCCCGCGCCGCATGCCCAGCATGACCGGCTTCGGCCTGGAGGTGAGCGGCTACCTCGCCGCCCGCTGAACCCCGGCGCGCCGCCGCGCGGCCGCCGAGGGACCGAACTTCCCTTCCGTTCTTCTCTCCACGCTTCCCATGCAAGGCGCTGATCAAGGCAAGACCGCCCAGGCCCCCGACGGCCGCGGCCTCAAGGTGGCCCTCGTGCAGGCCCGCTTCAATGCTGCGCTGACCGGCGCGCTGGCCGAGGCCTGCCACCGCGAGCTGCTGGCCCTCGGCGTCGCCGAAGCCGACATCAGCCTGCACACCGTGCCCGGCGCGCTGGAAGTGCCGCTGGCGCTGGAAGCCCTGGCCCGCCGTGGCGGCGTCGACGCCCTGGTCGCCCTGGGCTGCATCGTGCGCGGCGAGACCTACCACTTCGAACTCGTGGCCAACGAGAGCGGCGCCGGGGTCACCCGCGTCGGACTCGACCACCGCCTGCCCATCGCCAACGCCATCCTCACCGTCGAGAACGAAGCCCAGGCCTGGGCCCGCATCGACAAGGGCCGGGATGCCGCGCAGGTGGCGGTGGAGATGGCCTGCCTGATGAAAGCCCTGTCGTGAGCACCCCCTCGCCCGCCCCGTCCGACGCCACCCTCCCGCCCGCCGCCGAGGCCGCCGCAGGCCGCCCCGCGCGCAGCGGCAAGCCGGCGGCGCGCGCCCCCGGCCAGAAGTCGGCCCGCCGCCGCTCGCGCGAGATCGCCGTCCAGGGCCTCTACGAGTGGCTGGTCGGCGGCGCCGAGGCCGGCCTGATCGACGCCCACATGCGCGAGCAGGACGAGTTCAACCTCGCCGATGCCAAGCACTTCGACCTGCTGCTGCACGGCTGCATCGGCGAGTCGGCCAGCCTCGACGAGGTGCTGGCCCGCCATACCGACCGCCGCACGGCCGAGCTGTCGCCGGTCGAGCATGCCGTGCTGCTGGTCGGCGCCTACGAGCTGCGCCACTGCGTGGACGTGCCCTACAAGGTCGCGATCAACGAGGCCGTCGAGCTGGCCAAGGCCTTCGGCGGCACCGACGGCCACAAGTACGTCAACGGCGTGCTGGACAAGGCCGCGGCCGAGCTGCGCCCGGTGGAAGTGGCCGCCCGCCGCGGTGCCGCCCGCTGAGCGGACGAAGACCATGTCCAGCGACGCCCAGCTTCCCGCCGCCGGGGCCGCCCCGGCCCCCCTGCGGCCGCTGACCGCGCCGGCCGGCCCGGTGGCCGCAGGCACCGAGGTCTTCCGTCACACCGTGCGCGTCTACTGGGAAGACACCGACGCCGGCGGCGTCGTCTTCTACGCCAACTACCTCAAGTTCTTCGAGCGGGCGCGCACCGAGTGGCTGCGCGCCATGGGCTGGGACCAATGGCAGCTGCGCGAGCGCGAGGACATGGTCTTCGTCATCGCCGACACCCAGGTGCGCTACCTGCGGCCGGCGCGCCTGGACGACCGCCTGGCGCTCAGCGTGCGCGTGGTCGACGTGGGCCGCAGCCGCCTCACCATCGCCCAGCAGGCCTGGCGCCTGCCCGACGAGCAGGCCGGGCCGGGCGCGGCGGGCAGCGAGCCCCCCGGGCCGCTGCTGGCCGAGGGCCTGATCCGCATCGCCTGCGTCGAGGCCAGCAGCTTCCGCGCCCGACGCTTCCCCGACCACCTGCTGAGCCAGCTGCCGCTGAACCCGCCGCCCGAGGCCCCGGCCGTGCCGGCCTGAGGCCGGCACCCCACCCCGCGTTTCCGAGCCCGACCGCATGAACTCGCAAGACCTGTCGATCTTCAACCTGATCCTGCACGCCAGCCTGGTCGTGCAGCTCGTGATCGCGCTGCTGGTGGCCATGTCCCTGGCCAGCTGGGCGGCGATCTTCTCGAAGCACATCGGCCTCAAGCGCGTGCGCACGGCCAACGAGGGCTTCGAGCGCGAGTTCTGGTCCGGCAGCGCGACGTTGCAGGCGCTCTACCAGGAAGCCCTGCACAACGCCGAGGCCGGCGGCCCGCTCAACCGCATCTTCGCGGCCGGCATGCGCGAGTTCCTCAAGCTGCGCGAGAAGAAGGTCAGCGACAGCGGCGCGCTGCTCGACGGCGCCCGCCGCGCGATGCGCGCCAGCTTCCAGCGCGAGCTCGACACCATCGAATCGCGCCTGTCCTTCCTGGCCTCGGTCGGCTCCATCTCGCCCTACATCGGCCTGTTCGGCACGGTGTGGGGGATCATGCATGCCTTCACCGGCCTGGCGAACCTGCAGCAGGTGACCCTGGCCACCGTGGCGCCGGGCATCGCCGAGGCGCTGGTGGCCACCGCCATCGGCCTGTTCGCCGCGATCCCGGCGGTGCTGGCCTACAACCGCTTCGCGCGCGACATCGACCGCGTCGCGATCCAGATGGAGACCTTCATCGAGGAGTTCTCCAACATCCTGCAGCGCAACAGCAGCGCCGCCTGAACGGGGAGACCGCGATGCCCGCGATGGCCAGCCGCGGCGGCAGCCGCCGCCGCACGGTGAGCGAGATCAACATGGTCCCGTTCATCGACGTGATGCTCGTGCTGCTGATCATCTTCATGGTCAGCGCACCGCTCATCTCGCCCAGCGCGATCGACGTGCCCTCGGTCGGCCAGGCCAAGCGCGCGCCGGACCGGGTGATCGAGATCGTCGTGGCCAGCGGCAGCCAGCTCAAGCTGCGGCTCAACGGCCGCGACCACGCCACCGTCAGCGCCAGCGACCTGGCCGGCCGCGTGAAGGCCCTGCAGGACCAGGCTGAGCCCGGCCTGACCGACACGCCGCGGGCCGGCGCGGCCGCGCCGCGCGCGACCGATCCGGCCGCCCTCACCCCGGTGATCATCTCGGCCGACCGCAACATCAAGTACGACGAGGTCGTCAAGGTCATGGACAGCCTGCAGCGCGGTGGCGTGCAGCGCATCGGCCTGGCGGTCAAGACCGGTTCATGAACGCCCCCTCCGCGGCGGCGGCGGCCCGGTCCCTGCACGACGCCCTGCGCCCGCGCAGCGCGGACGCGCCGGGCCCCGGGGTCGGCCTGGCCCTGCTGGCCCACGCCCTGCTGCTGATCGGTCTGAGCCTGAACCTGGACTGGCGCTCCAGCCCGCCGCAGGGCCTGGAGGCCGAGCTCTGGGCCGCCGTGCCCCAGGCCGCCGCGCCGCAGGCCGTGGAGCCCCCGCCACCGCCGCCCGTGCCGGCCCCGCCGCCCCCGCCCGCCCCCGCCCGCCC